>JAQIBR010000271.1 GCA_027858955.1 Bacteroidales bacterium | reverse complement strand
TTTCAGCCTAATTCTGGTGCTAGTGGCGAATATACAGGGTTGATGGCTATTCGCGCTTATCATTTGAGCCGTGGTGATCTTGATCGTACAATTTGTTTGATTCCTTCTTCCGCACATGGGACCAATCCTGCTAGTGCAGTAATGGCCGGCTTCGATGTAGTTGTTGTTAAAGCCAATGCAAAAGGCGAAATTGATATGGATGATCTCAAAGCAAAAACCGAACTTCATAAAGGAAAGCTTGGCGCTTTAATGATTACTTATCCTTCAACACATGGTGTTTACGAAGGTTCTGTTATCGAATTAATTGAACTTATTCATCAATATGGGGGTCAGGTTTATATGGATGGCGCTAATATGAACGCTCAAGTTGGCTTAACAAATCCGGGCCATATTGGAGCAGACGTTTGTCATCTAAACCTTCATAAAACTTTCGCAATTCCTCACGGCGGCGGTGGCCCTGGTGTTGGCCCCATTGGTGTAGCTGAACATTTAACACCATTCCTACCGGGAAGTCCAGTTGTAGAAGCCGGCGGCGAAAACGCAATTTTGGCAGTATCTTCTGCAGCTTTTGGAAGTCCTAGTATTTTACCGATTTCTTATGCTTACATCAAGTTGTTGGGAGGAGAAGGACTTACAAACGCAACAAAAATGGCAATCTTAAATGCCAATTATTTAAAGGATTCTTTAAAAGATGATTTCCCAATTTTATATACTGGTGAAAATGGTCGAGTTGCACATGAAATGATATTAGCTTGCAATAAATTTGCTCAAACTGCAGGTTTGCAAGCTATCGATATTGCGAAACGATTAATGGACTATGGTTTCCATGCTCCAACAGTTGCTTTTCCGGTTCACGGAACATTAATGGTTGAGCCAACCGAAAGTGAGCCTTTGTCGGAGTTAAATCGCTTTATTGATGCAATGCATTCTATTCGTGAAGAAATACGCGCGATAGAAGATGGCAAAGCAGATAAGATAAATAATGTGGTAAAAAACGCACCTCATACAGCTGTTTTGATTGCCTCAGAAGAATGGAATTATCCTTATTCTCGTAAAGCTGCTGCTTTCCCTCGACCTTGGTCAAATGAAGATAAATATTGGCCTCCGGTTGGAAGAATTGATGATGCTTATGGAGATAGAAATTTATTCTGTACTTGCGCTCCGGTTGAGAGTTATGATGAGAAATTCTCGATCGAAAATTTATTGAGTCCCATTAGAAATTGAAATAAGCTTATGCCTAAATTGGGTAAGGTCGAGATAAGGTTAACAACCTCAGTGCAATAATCTGCCACTAAGTTTTGGATTTTTAAATAAGGTTTAGTTTTGGCATTTATTCCAAATTCATCAAACCGTGTAAATAATAATGATTATTACAAAAAAACCTTATCTTTCTGAAAAACACCTTAGTAGAACTGGATTATCAAAAAAATATAACCTTATTACTGTATGTTTATGATTTAAATTTTGGAAAGTGATAGGATGAATCAATCTGACAAATTGGGGTTTGCATTTAGAGACATTCATCCTATCACTGGCAGCAATACAGACAAAAAAAGCGGAAACAATGCTTCCGCTTAATTCAATATAATAGTCTTTGAGAAAAACTACATTTCGTCTAAACTCTCTTTTATCAATTGATAAGTATTTTCAATATCATTGTCTAACCCAACTGAAAAACGTACTAAACCAGGCGACATTCCAATTGCTTGTTGAACATCTTCCGGCATTTCTGAAGAAGTGCTCTTACCTGAATTACTAAATAAAGTTTTAAAATATCCCAGGCTAACGGCGTGATAACCAACGTTTCTATTTTGCATGGCCTCCATTAGTATTGCTGCTCTTTCGGGAGTTTCCATATCAATAGCAATCATTCCACCAAAGCCAAATTCTTCATTCATCATACTTTTTATTAATTTATGTTGAGGATGACTTGGCATTCCGGGATAGTTGTATTTTAATCCTATTTCTCTAAAACGCTCAGCGAGATACATCGCATTTTTACTATGCTGTTTCATTCGGATATGCAACGTATGTAGGTTTTTTAAAATGCTTGAAGAGCGCAAAGGATCTAAGGCAGGCCCCAAAAGCATGGCAGTTCCGCTATTCACATCGCTAATGTCCAAAACAAATTGATTTGACGCGCATATAGCTCCTGCAACAGCATCGTTTTTACCGTTAATATATTTTGTCATTGAATAAACAACTATATCGGCACCTAACAAAAATGGCGAGAATATCATTGGAGTAAAAGTATTATCCACAACTAACTGAATTCCGTGTTTTTTGGTGATTTTTGATAAAGCCGGAATATCAGAAATCTGCAAAAGAGGATTCGTCATTGTTTCTGTATAAATCATTTTGGTATTTGGGCGGATTGCTTTCTCAACAGCTTCCAAATCGGTGATATCGACAAAAGTAACGTCGATATTAAATTTTGGGAGATAATTTTTCAAGAATGCATAGGTTCCTCCATAGGTAGTAATACTACTAACAATATGATCGCCGGCATTGCAGAGTTGCAAAAAAACTGTAGTAATTGCTGCCATTCCTGAACCTGTAACCCAAGCGGCTTCAGTTCCTTCCATAGCTGCAAGCGCATCGGCCAAGAATTTATTGCTTGGATTCCAATGACGGGCATATAAGAAACAACCTTCGCCTTCGCCATGAAATGTATCTAACATGGTTTTTGCAGTCATAAATGTAAAAGTAGAAGAGTCTGTAATTGAAGGATTTACGCCGCCAAACTCACCAAATTGTTTTAAGGCTTGAATACTTGCTGCCGGATCAAATTTTTTCGTGTTCATGCTAATATCTTTAAATTGAATAGATGAATAATTGTTTTACAAAAGTACATACTGAAAGCATTTAATGCAATAAAATTGATAAATCCAAAGTAATAATGCAATAATAATTTAAAATTAAAAGTAAATTTGACAAAATATTGTATTAATGTAAATAAAATTACTTTTTGTTTATGGAAAACTTTCATTTAGATATTTTAGACAAGCGTATTTTACATATCCTGCGTGTAGATGCAAGAGTGCCTTTTGTGGAAGTTGCTCGACAATGTGGTGTTACAGGTTCAGCGGTTCATCAAAGAATTCAAAAAATGTTTGATGCAGGTGTTATAACAGGTTCTCAGTTTAATCTTTCGGCAAAAAAATTAGGATATAATACTTTAGCTTTTGTAGGAATTCAAGTTAATTTGACTACAGACAAAACTCACGAAGAGGTTTTTCAAAAAATTGTTGAAATTCCCGAAGTAATAGAATGCCATTCAATTACGGGAAAATATTCCTATATGCTTAAAATTTATGCCAAAAATAATGAAGATTTAAAGCGAATTTTAGTTTATAGAATTCAAGCGATTCTTGAAGTTACAGGAACGGAAACATTTCTTTCGCTTGAGGAAGGTTTTAACAGGAGATTAGATATTTAGAAATTATCTAATTTAATGTGGACTTACAAATCATCAGCATATAATTTAATTTTTTTGGTGGAATTTAGTGATTTGGAGTTTTAGTGGCTTAATTTTTATTGCCACTCCCGAAGGCCCCGAAGGGATTCCTTTGGAAGATGCCTTTGCCACAAAATCACTAATACACCAAAACACACTAAAATATTTAACGTACAAAATTCGAAAAATGAATTTAAACAGTTTCTGAATAGAATGTTATTTAGATTGCCCGGATATTCTTCTTAATTTTGCTTTCACTATGTTAGATCCCATTACTCATTTTTACCAACAATACGATTACTCTGCCGAAAATGTCAAAGATTTTATTTGTGGCGAAAAATATGTCGCCGTTCTTTTTAAGAATGGAAATATTGGTGTTTGTGCAACTCTAGGACAGACAGTTAAAGCAGATATTCCTGAAAAGATTGATTTGAAAAATCCAGAACATCCAATATTTCTGAATGCTTATTTTAATGCATTACTCAATTATAATCAGGAATATACTGAAGAGAAAGATATTTTTGAAGTCATCGATTTTAAATTTTTTTCGAATATCGTTATGGTTGGAAATTTTAAACCCGTAGTAAGACGTTTTCAAGAGGCAGATATACCTTTATTTATTTTTGATAAAAAGGAAGATGAAGTCATATTGAAGGAAATGAAAGATCAGTTGCAATATATTAGAAAAGCAGATGCTATAATTCTAACTGCTACAAGTATTTATAATCGGAGCTTTATCCAATTGATTGAAAATGCTGCTGAAAATGTATCTGTGTTCATTTTAGGACCTTCAGCAATTATGCACCCTGATATGAAGAATTATAGAAATGTAAAAATGATTTTTGGTTCGATTTTTGAACCTTTTGATGAGCGCGTTTTAGATGTGATAAAAGCAAATCAGGGAACGCGCTATTTTAGTCCATTTTCAAGAAAAGTATTTATTTAACAAAATTGAAATGAAAATTACACTCAATAATAGGATCGAAAATTTTGACTCAGAAAGTTTGAGCATTGCAGAAATCATTATTCAAAAGAATTTCACTTTTAAATTATTAGTCACCAAAATAAATGGTGAATTGGTAAAAAAGGATAAGAGAGAAACTGCTATGGTTAAAGACGGAGATAATGTCTTAATTCTTCATTTAATAAGTGGAGGTTAATGCAATAGACAAACTAACTAGGTTTTAAGTAAACCTGTGTATTTTTCATTGCGATTATTTTGTTTGATTCGATTATTTCGATTAATTTTGTTTTAAAATAACATTATTATGGAAGCAATGGAAAATTTAAAACGTCCAACAAAAGATGAACAAAGAGCCGCAATGGAATCTTATGATGCATTAGCTGCTGTGTTATTAGGAATCAAGGATAAGTATCCTGAGATAGAAATTGAAGAAACAAAGGAAAAAATTAGAATTCCTTTAAATGTTTTAAAACTTCTTGCAAAAATTTTAAAAGAAACAAGTTTAGGCAGGCTCGTCTCTATTGTAACTGTTGCAACAGAAGTGACGACTCAAGCTGCCGCAGAGATTATCGGATGCTCCAGACCACATTTAGTTAAGTTGCTCGAAAGGGGTAAAATTAAATTCACAAAAGTTGGAAAGCACAGACGGATTAAATATGAGCATGTTATCTCGTACATGAATGAAATGAAGGATAAACAGGAACTCCTAATCAGCAAAATGATGGAAGCTGACGAAAAATCAGGTTTATATGATTCATAGTGTGAAATTTAAATGTGTTTTAGACACAAATGTAATTTACTCACTTTGGACAAGAGATTTACTTTTATGGTTTGCCCACCATGATTTATATACGCCAAAATGGAGCGAAAATATTTGTTCTGAATGGATAAATGTCATGAAAAGAAAAGGAATAAGCGAAGAAGAAGCTGATAAAAGAGCGAATATTATCAATGAAGCATTTCCTGATGCGTTAGTGGAAAATTATTCTTCACTAATTGGACATTTGACACTGCCTGACGAAGATGATAAACATGTTTTAGCGGCTGCAATAAAGACTAATGCAAACTTAATTATAACAAATAATCTTAAAGATTTCCCGGTGGAATACCTTGCCAGTTTTGGACTAAGAGCAAAAGCACCGGATGACTTTTTTACTGACATTATTGATTTGAATCCAAATCTTGCTGTTAAAGCATATAAAAAATTAGTTTTAAATAAAAAGAATCCACCATATGACGAATTTGAGGTTCTGGACATTCTTAGAAATAATGGATTAAAAAATACTGCAGATTACCTACATGCATTAATTTAAAAAATAAGAAAGCGTAATAACTGGATATAGCGCATTGAAACGCGCCATAAACTAAAAAATATGCGTTTTTCACATAATTATGGTAAAATTCTATCGACATAAAATACTTCTTAGTTTTCTGCTCATTTTTAGTTTGGGTCTTTATGGCCAGGGAATAAAATATTCAGGTTTAGTTCTTGATGAAGAAACAAAGGAAGCTTTGGCTTTTGTAAATTTAATTTCGGTGGATGGTCATTATGGAACAACAAGCGATATTGACGGAAAATTCTCACTTGTTTTACCATCTAAGATTGACAGTATTCGAGTTTCGTATTTGGGTTATGAAACTCGCTATGTTTTAACACGAAATTTAAAAGGACCAAAAACGATTTATTTAAAATTTCGAAAATACGATCTTGCTGAATATGAGGTATTTCCGGGAACAAATCCTGCACATCGAATTATATCTAACGCAGTTAGAAACCGAAATCTTAACGATCCTGAGAAACTCGCTTCTTTTTCATACACTTCTTACGATAAAATGGTAATTACCATTGATACAACATCGCTTGTTGTTGATAGTTTAGCCTTGGAAAATGATTCGGTAAAAGGGTTGAAAGATTTCTTTAAAAGCAAAGATATTTTTTTGATGGAAACTGTTGTTGAGAAAAAATTCCTGGCGCCCGACAAAAGTAACGAAAGAGTTATCGCTACTAAAGTTTCTGGCTTGAAAGATCCAATGATTATATATTTGGTTTCTCAAATGCAACCATCTTCTTTTTATGATGAAATTATTCAAATAGCCAATAAAAATTATATCAATCCTATAAGTAGAGGAAGTTTGAATAAGTATTATTTTCAGTTGGAAGATACTTTGTATTCCAGACAAAAAGATACTGTTTATACAATTTCTTTTAAACCAAATCTCAATACTAATTTTGACGGAATGCAAGGTATTTTGCATATCAGCACAAATAAATGGGCAATTGTAAGCGTTAAAGCAAAACCTGCAAAAGAAGATGCAGGAATATCGGTTCAAATTCAGCAAAAATATGAATTGATAGATGAAGAACATTGGTTTCCTGTCCAGCTGAATACTAATATTATATTTGGTGCTCTAAGTGTTGGATCAGGAGGACAAAGAAGTCGATTATTGGGAATTGGTAAATCCTATATTAAAGATATCGAACTAAATCCTGAATTGCTTAAAAGAGCTTTTTCACATATTGCAATTGAGCTCGATCCAAATGCAGCTTATCGCAAAGATGAACAGTGGGAGGATTTTCGAACTAACAGATTAAGCTCTCGCGATAAGGAAACCTATCAATTTATGGATAGCATTGGAAAAGAAGAAAAGTTTGATAAAAAGCTGAAAGACTTAGAAACTATTTTAACCGGAAAAATAGGGATTGGTTATATCGATTTATTGCTCAATCGGTTTACAGGCTTTAATTCATTTGAAGGATTTTGGTTTGGTATTGGAGCACAAACTAATAGTCGCTTTTCAGAGAAATTTGCTTTAGGAGGCTACTATGCTTATAGCCTGAGAGATACGCAATCTAAATTAGGTTTCAAGTCGACGGTTCTACTATATAAACCAACGGAAATTAAAGCGCATATATCCGTAATTTCTGATAACATAGAAAGTGGGAATGTGAATTTTTTTAAGGATGGAAACTCATTATTTGATCCGCTTGCTTTTCAAAAGTATTTTATAAATCGAATGAATTATACTGTTCGTGAAGAAGTGGGTTTAAGTGGACGTATGTTCAAGTATTTGCAGGTTTATGGAGGCTTAAATTTGGAAAATATCAATTATATAGGTAATTATTTGTTTGATAATTTTAATTATGATCAACCATTAGATGAATTTCAAACAGCTGAAATACAGTTTCGTTTTCGCATTGCTTTTAAAGAAAAGTATTTTAATAATGGTAGAATGTTGATTTCTATGGGATCAAAATACCCTATTCTTTGGTTCAATTATTCACAGGGTTTTTCAGATGTTTTTGGTGGTGATTTTGATTTTAAGAAAATGGATTTTCAATTGCGAAAATCATTTTATACCAAATACTTAGGCGAAACAAGTATTGATTTAAAAGCTGGCTTATTTTTAGGTGATGTACCATACGCTAAATTATATTCGGCCGGTGGAACTTATAGACCATTTACAATTTGCGCTCCGGGAAGTTATGGAACTATGCGACCTAACGAATTCCTTTCCGATACTTATGTTTCTCTTTTTCTTTCCCATAATTTCGGAAGCTTATTATTTAAAGGAGAAAAGTTTAAACCTGAATTTGAGCTAATGACAAATATAGGATTTGGATGGTTGAAAAATCCTGAATATCATCAGAATGTCGACTTCAAAACTATGGAAAAAGGATATTATGAAAGCGGCTTGATGATTAATAATTTGCTTAAACTTCAATTATTTAGCGTTGGAGTGGGAGCAATGTATCGATACGGTTTCTATACTTATGATGATTTTAATGATAATATTGCCTATAAATTAACAATTTCATTACCGATTAAAATGAACGTGGGTGAAGCTTCGGAGTAGCCGTTTTGTAGAAATTAGTATAAAAACAGATATTCTTATCTCACTCTGTGAAACTCAGTGTCTTCTCTGTGCAGCTTTGTGCAATAGCCGTTTCACAGAGTTACGCAAAAGTAGCACAAAGTAACACATAGAAAAAACGTGTCCCAAAAATTAGGCTCTAATCCAACTTCTTAAAATCAAGATTAAAGAAATGGAAATCGCTACTCTTTAGATCAATCTTAAAACCTTGAATATTATTCCAAGAATCAAATTCGAAGACAATATAACCAGCAGGTAAAAACTCATCAGCAAATTTTATTTTAAAAGTATCAAAATTCCAATGTTCCATATCGGAATAAAAAATATGTTTTGCAGGTTCAAAAACAAGATGCAGCTTTTCATTAACTAAAGTTATCTCAGCCTTTCCATACATCTTGTCTTCGTAGATACCAACGTACTTTTTCAATGCTAATCGTGGATTTGTATTTGCAATTTGCGAATCTATGCGCTCTTTTTCATCCGCTTTTTCTTGTTCTTCACCACGCTTTTTAAATCCTTCAAAAAGAGTTATCCAATCAGTTGATTTATCATCCATTAACTCAGCCAATAAGGTATATCCCAGTGCGGTAGGAAAACTACTTAAAGTATTAGTAAGCATAATAAAAGCCATATTATATTCAGGGATAAGCACAAATTTTGAGATATATCCAGGCATTCCGCCACCATGTTCTATAATTGGAGTACCATGAAAATCCCAAACCGACCAGCCCAAAGCATAATTGCTAAAATTTGCACCAGCCATTTTTTTTAATCCTGAAACTGATAGTAGCGTTCTGCCAGTCATCATATCTTTTATAATCTCAGGATATAAAATAGTATCGCCTTTGTAAACTCCTTCATTAAGCAGCATTTTTGCCCAATGACTTAATTCTGTAGTCGAAGTAAAAAGACTGGCAGCCGCATGCGGTCTTTTCATAGTAATGTCAACAACTTTATCATTGATGATTGGATGAGCAAGTTCCTGATTCTCATTTAATTTATTTCCTGCTGTTCTTGTTTCGTTCATGCCTAGCGGCAATAAAATATTTTCGCTAACATAAGTTTCCCAATCTTGTCCAGTAACTTTTTTTAATATTTCGGCAGCAACTATATACATATTATTCTGATAACCATACTGATCGCGAAAGCGATTTGTAACAGGCAAATAACGCATACGCTTAAGAATGTCTTCATTGCTACGCTCTGTTTCGTACCAAAGCAAATCACCGTAAAAAGTACCCATTCCGCTGCGGTGTGTTAATAAATCTTCAATAGTTAAGTGAGTGGTGATATAAGGATCTGCCAATTGAAAATCGGGCAGATAATCAATAACCAAATCGCTCCATTTTATTTTCTTCTCGAAAACGAGTTTAGCCATAACAGCTCCGGTAAAAGCTTTGGTTACAGAAGCAATATTATATAATGAGTTTGAAGTAATCGGATTAATTAAATCTCGAGTTCCATAATTCTTATCGAATATGATTTCGCTATCTTTTAATATAATTACTGAAAGTCCATTAAGCTCAAAATCCTGAAAAGATTGTTGAATTTGTTTATCTAATTTTTTGGTATTGATTTTATTTTGTGCTTGAGAACTTAAAGAAAAGCCAAAAAATACGAGGATAAGGATTGAAAAATAGTTTTTCATGTTAGTGTTTTATTTATTATTAAAGGAATCGTCAAATGTAACAAATTATACTTTTTATCATTTGGAGATATTTTACTATCTTTCGACTTAAAATAAAAACTGTGGGTTTTTTAAAGAGACTCTATATTTTTAGACAGCTAACTGTTGTTGTATTCGTTTTTTTAATGAATACATTTTCCACTTATGCTCAAGGCAGCATTCCAATACAGAACAATCCTTTTGCACGTTTTTTAACATTGACTGCCAATGATGGCTTAACACATAATCATGTTCTTGATATTGTGCAGGATCGTCACAATTATTTATGGAT
>JAQIBR010000269.1 GCA_027858955.1 Bacteroidales bacterium | reverse complement strand
CCAAAACAATAAGTTTTCCGACATTGCCAATAAAACCTTTGGATTGCGGTAATTTAAGTCGGGTTGAAACTCAAAAAATCGATGAAAGAAATAACAATCACCATCTTTTTCCCAATTACTTGGGCACATCCCTTTAAAAAGTAGTCTTGCTTCTTTATATTTTTCCGTGTTCTCGTTCCAAATATAATAATCGCGATAGGGGTTGTCTTTGCTTTTTCTGGATTCCTGAAACCAAGGGTGATCCATAGATGAATGGTTCAGAGCAATGTCGAAAATAACTTTCAGGCCTTTGTTATGGGCTTCATCCAGAAATTTTTTGAATAAGACTTTTTCATCTTCAGATGAAGCAGTATCAGGCAGGCGAAATAAATCTTTTCGAATTCTGGTATAATCTTTTATATCGAACCCTGCATCTTTCATTGGTGAATCCAAAATTGGAAGAAGCCATAAACAACTAACACCCAAGTCTTTTAGATAATTCATTTTCTCGGTCAGCCCACTAAAATTTCTATTGAATAAGTCGACGTAAAGCGAATATACGGTAACATCTTTATACCAATCGGAAGTAGTTTCTTCAAATGAAAGTCTTGATTTTAAAGCGTTTAATTGATTTATGAACGAATCTAACAGTGTAATAGAATCGCCGGCATAAAGTTCATTAAAGCTTTTGTAGAGCCGATCTAAGGCATCGTTTTTAGGCATATTTCACGTAATCACAACGGGTTAATAAATAAATTAAATGTCAAAAATACGAACAAATGGACATAGAAACTTAAATTTTCTATGGTTTAATTTTTTCAATCGTTTGCATTTGAAAACTTTTTTATTGAATCTTATTTTTTCCCAAAAACAGGAAGAAAATGGCAATTTCAGCATATGATGCGCTTAGCTTTTAGAATCTTTATCTAATTAAAATAAAAAAAATGCCACCAAAGCACCAAAACACGAAATACCACTAAATAATAATTTATGAACTTTAGGTTGTTTTTCTATCAGCAATGTATTAAACATTCTAATATTCAGACGTTTGAAATTGACAGATTAGCGTATAGTATACTAATTATTTTATCGCTGTCAGTTTTGGCAAATGTAAAACAAAGTAACCAAATTAGTATTTCAAATTTAGTGAGCTTTTGTGCGTTAGTGCTTTGGTGGCAAAAAATATTTCCGGAGAATCATTTACCGAATCAATACTGAAAATTAAATAATTATATGTCTGATATTCTATAGCGATGGTGTTGAAATATAGACTACTTTTGCAGTCCAAAAATTTGAGAATGTTTGAAATTAGAAATATTGCAATTATTGCCCACGTCGATCACGGAAAAACAACATTAGTAGATCGCATTTTGCATCAGGTTCAGCTCTTTAGATCGAATCAGGAAGTCGGTGAATTAATTCTTGATAATAACGATTTAGAAAGAGAAAGAGGGATCACTATTCTCTCAAAAAATGTTTCCGTACGCTATCGCGATACTAAAATTAATATTATCGATACTCCCGGTCACTCTGATTTTGGTGGAGAAGTAGAGCGCGTTTTAAATATGGCCGATGGTGTTTTGTTGGTAGTTGATGCTTTTGAAGGGCCTATGCCACAAACTCGTTTTGTTTTGGAAAAGGCTGTTGAGCTTAATTTAAAGCCAATTGTTGTAATAAATAAAGTAGACAAACCCAATTGCGATCCCGAAGAAGCTGTGGAAAAAGTTTTTGACTTGATGTTTAGTTTAGGTGCATCTGAGGATCAATTAGATTTCCCTGTTGTATATGGTTCATCTAAAGAAGGTTGGATGGGAGAAGATTGGAAAATTCCAACCACTGATGTAAGTTATTTATTGGATGTAATAGTTGATAATATTCCTGTCGCCACAGTAGAGGAAGGATCAACTCAAATGCGTATTTCTTCTTTAGACTATTCAAGTTATGTTGGAAGGATTGCTGTTGGAAAATTAACTCGGGGTACTTTAGAATGGGGCAGTACTGTCTCTTTAGTTAAGCGTGATGGCAGTGTTCAAAAATCAAAAATCAAAGAATTATACGTTTTCGAAGGGCTTGGCAAAGAAAAAATGAAAGAAATAGTTCATGCCGGTGAGATTGTTGCATTATTAGGTATTGAAAATTTTGATATTGGTGATACAATTGCCGATGCGGAAAAACCTGAAGGTTTGCCTGCAGTTGCAATTGATGAGCCAACCATGAGTATGTTATTTACTATAAACAATTCTCCGTTTTTTGGTAAAGAAGGAAAATATGTTACTTCTCGACATTTACGCGAGCGTTTGTATAAGGAAATTGAAAAAAATCTCGCCTTGCGTGTTGAAGAAACTGATTCTCCTGACTCATATACCGTTTTTGGCAGAGGTATTTTGCATTTATCAATTTTGGTTGAGACAATGCGTCGCGAAGGCTATGAGTTTCAATTAGGTCAGCCTCAGGTAATTATCAAAGAAATTAACGGTGTCAAGCAAGAGCCTGTTGAAATACTAAGTGTTCATACACCCGAAGCTCTCTCAGGAAAAGTAATTGAAATGGTTACTAAGCGTAAGGGTGAGATTAAAAATATTGAAAGCAATATGGATCGTACGCATATGGAATTCGAAATTCCTTCTCGCGGGATTATTGGCCTAAGAAATAGCATGCTTACAGCAACTCAAGGAGAAGCTGTAATTGCACACCGTTTTCACGAATATCAGCCGCTTAGAGGTGCATTTTCAGGAGTTCGCAATGGTGCTCTAATTGCAATGGAAACAGGAACTGCTATTCCATTTTCAATTGATAAATTGCAGGATAGAGGTTCATTCTTCATTTTATCAAATGAACCAGTTTATGCTGGAATGGTAATAGGAGAAAACATTCGCCAGGATGATTTGGTACTTAATGTCACTAAGACTAAAAAGCTTTCTAATATGCGTTCATCTGGAGCCGACGATAAAGTATTACTTACACCGGCAATTCGTTTTTCTTTGGAAGAAGCAATGGAATATATTAGAGTTGATGAGTATTTGGAAGTAACTCCTGCAAGCACTCGTATTCGGAAAATTTTCTTGAACGAGCATGACAGAAAACGGAATAAAAAAGTATAGATAATTTCTTGTATAAATAAATATAATAACCATTGCTCTTGTAGCTTCATTTCTTTATAATTATTGAGCTTATTGTTTTGAATTCAATTTATTTCTTTTATCATAGTAGATTTAAATGAAATCATAATAGTAAGTTTGGATATCAAACTTCAGTTATATTTTTTAGTTAAAACTTCTAACTTTATGTTTTTATAATTTGCTATGTTTGCATAATAAAAAAATCAAATCGAACAAATGAAAGCCCAAGAAACAGTAGGATACCAAGTAAAAACTGCCTGGCAATCAATTGCTAAAATGTATAATCGCCTAACTGTTGAAAATGGTTTCTCTCAAGCAATAGGTTACGTATTAATCAATGTTAAAAAAGGTGGTATTCCAGTTACTAAAATAGCTCCTCAAATGGGTATAGAACCAACTAGTTTAAGTAGGTTATTAAATACTATGGAAGATAAAGAATTAATTTATCGTGAGAAAGATACAGTTGATAGGAGAGTAGTAAACCTTTTTTTAACCGAAAAGGGTTTGGAGCTTCAAAAAATATCGAAAAAGATAGTGATAGATTACAATAATTATATCTTCTCTCATCTGGATGAAAATGAAAAAGAGACTTTTTTCAAAGTGATTGAAAAAATTAATGCCCTTACCAACGACATTTCAATGGCAGCTTCCTTGGTTGAAAAATAAACAGCTCTGTTTTATCCATTTTTCAATTAGTTTTCTGAAAAATAAATTCATATTTTATAGTACTTTTGTGGGCTAAACCATAAATTTACTAAATGAAATTTCATATTATCAGCTATGTAATGCTGCTGCTGGTTTTTCAAATCCGTAGTGAAGCGCAAATAATAGTCAGCAATCCCAGCCTGCCAAATGCAGAAAATTCAGTAGTTATAACTTATAATACCACTTTGGGAAATGCTGGTTTGGCAGGGTTTACAGGTGATATTTATGCACATACAGGGGTAATTACTAATTTAAGCGATAATAGTAGTGATTGGAAATATGTAATTGCCGGATGGAGTGAAAATACAACTAAAGCAAAACTTACACCAATAGGGAATGGATTATATCAATTAATCATAAGCCCTTCAATTCGTGAATTTTATGCTGTTCCAGAAGGAGAAACCATATTGCAAATGGCTTTTGTATTTCGCAATTCTGATGGTTCAAAAGAAGGGAAAGATGTAGGCAATGCAGATATTTTTGTAGATGTTTATGAGGAAGGATTAAATGTCAGTTTTGAACTTCCTACAAGTAATTCATTATTGGTTGATATGAATGACCAAATTGAAATAATCGCAAACTCCACTGGCGCTGATAGCATTAGCTTATTTGTTGAAAATACAAGAATAATTTCAACGGAAAATGCCACTTTATCTACATCAATTACAGTCATTCAAAGTGGTAAATTTTGGGTTAAAGCAATTGCGCATGCAAATTCTGGAGTAGATATGGTTAGCGATTCATTTTGTTATTTCGTACGCCCAACGCAGGAAATTGCTGCCTTGCCAAGTGGGCTAGAAGATGGAATAAATTATATTAACGATAACACAGTAATTCTTTGTTTATATGCTCCTTACAAAAGCGATGTATTTGCAATCGGCGATTTTTCTGATTGGGAACTAAACGAAGATGTGTATATGAAAAAAACGCCTGATGGTTTGCGCTATTGGATTCAACTCGATAATTTAACTCCTGGACAACCATATATTTATCAATACTTAATAGATGGGGAAAGTAGATTTGCGGATATATATAGCGATCAAATAAGCGATCCTTGGAACGATAAATTGATAAGTGCTCTAACTTATCCAAATTTGCCCCTTTATCCTGAAGGAAAAACAACAGGAGTAGCTTCCGTTTTTACAACAGGACAAACTGAATACGATTGGGTAGTAAACGATTTTCAAAAACCTAAAATTACTGATTTAGTTATTTACGAAACTTTAGTAAGAGATATAACAGATGAGCATACTTTTCAATCCTTAATTGATACTATTGGATACTTCAAACGTTTGGGTATTAATGTTATAGAACTTATGCCGATCAACGAGTTTGATGGAAATGAAAGCTGGGGTTACAATCCAGCCTTTTATTTTGCAACAGATAAGTATTATGGGACTAAAAACGATTTTAAAGAATTTGTAGATGTATGTCATCAAAACGGTATTGCGGTAATCATTGATATGGTACATAATCATTCATATGGCTTAAACCCAATGGTTCAAATGTATTGGGATAGCGAAAATAATCGTCCTGCGGCAAATAATCCTTGGTTTAATACTGTTTCGCCTAATACTGTTTACAATTGGGGTTACGATTTTAATCACGAAAGTGATGATACAAAGGCTTTTATAGATAGATGTAATTCTTATTGGATTGATGAATTTAATATTGATGGATTCCGATTCGACTTTACAAAAGGTTTTACTAATACTCCAGGCGAAGGAACTGCATACGATGTAAGCAGAATTGCAATTTTGAAAAGAATGGCTGATGAAATATGGAAAGTTAACGCCGAAACTTTTATAATTCTTGAGCATTTTGCCCATAATAATGAAGAAAAAGAGCTTGCTAATCATGGAATGATGATTTGGGGCAATATGAATGAGAAATTCAAAGAAGCTCATATGGGTTATAATGAAAGTGGTAAATCTGATCTCTCGTGGGCATCCTATCAGAACCGCGGATGGAATAAACCAAAGCTTGTTATTTATCTGGAAAGTCACGACGAAGAGCGTCAAATGGTTTATACTAATCTTTATGGCAATAATGATGGAGGAAGCTATGATATTAAGGTAGAGTCAATTGCATTGGAGCGTATGAAATTAGGTTTCTTATTTGATTTTATGATTCCGGGACCAAAAATGATATGGCAATTCGAAGAATTAGGCTTCGATATTTCAATCGATTATAATGGACGTGTTGGTAATAAACCACCTGTTTGGGAATATCAATTTGAAGCGAATAGATTAGCTTTATATGATTTTGTTGCTTCAATTTCAAATTTGAAATCGAAATTGGATGTGTTTGAAACTACAGATTTTAATTTAAATGTTTACAATGCTCTAAAGCGTGTAAAGCTCAACAGTACAGAGCTTAATGCAGTAGCTCTTGGTAATTTCGATGTGGTTTCAGGAAATATAGTTGGAAGTTTTCAAAGTGCGGGCACTTGGTATGAGTATTTTAGTGGAGATATCCTTGATGTAACAGATATGAATATGACTATTAACCTTGCTGCTGGAGAATATCGGCTATATACCGATTCTGAAATAACCGAAGGAAATGTAACAGGAACTGATTCCGCACTAGAATCATCTAATAATTTTCAATTATTCCCTAATCCTGCAGGTAACCAATTGTATCTTATTGCTTCTGATAATATGAAGATATTAGAATGGAAAATATTCTCGCTCCAAGGAAGAGAAGTATTATCAGGAATATGGAATATTAATCAAAGTCAAGAAAGTATTAATATTTCCTCAATGAAAGCAGGCATATATATTTGTGAGATAATAACAATTGATGGAAAATATCGTAAAAAATTGATTAAACAGTAAATTCCCAATTTATGCGTAAGTTAATCTTAATATTTTTAATAGGAATTACTATTCAGGCAGTTGCTCAAGTTGCGCCAACTAAATATTTAGTGAGGTTTACAGATAAAGATCAATCTCCATATAGTTTGTCAGAACCAGACGAGTTTTTAACTCAACGTGCAATTGATCGTCGCACGAGACAAGGAATTGCTGTCGATATTACCGATATTCCCATTGATCCTGTTTATATTCAGGGAGTTATAACAACAGGTGCTAAACTTATTATCCAAGTTAAATGGATTAATGCTATCATAATTGAAACGGAATCGACAGTTGTTTTGGATGCGATTAACAACTTGGCTTTTGTATCTAATATTGGGCAAATCAATAAAAAAATCTCAACAGATAAGTCAAATGTAATCGATAAATTTGCCATTGAAGAACCAACTCCATTCAAAGCAAATAATTCCGATCCCATTTATGGCAATGCTTTTAATCAGATTAATATGGTGAATGGAATTCCTTTGCATGAGAGTGGTTTTAAAGGCAATGGAATGGTAATCGCCATATTAGATGCAGGTTTTTTAAATGTCGATCAAAGGGCGATATTTAATTCTCTTTGGGAGAATAACCAGATTTTAGGGAGTTATGATTTTGTTAATCCAACTTCTGATGTTTTTGGTGATCATACGCACGGAACTCTTGTATTATCAGTTATGGGTGGATCTTTACCTGACCTATTTTTAGGAACAGCACCTGAAGCCGGTTATTGGTTATTACGTACGGAAGACACTAATTCTGAGTTTTTAATTGAAGAATACAATTGGATAGCAGGTGCAGCTTTTGCAGATAGTGTTGGTGCAGATATTATTAATTCATCAGTTGGATATACGCAATTTGATGATGCTACATACAATCATACCTGGACAGATATAGATGGAAATACAACTGAGGTAACAAAAGCAGCTGATCTGGCTGCTGCAAAAGGTATTTTAGTTGTTAATTCAGCTGGAAATTCAGGTAATGATGCATGGAAATACCTTATTGCTCCTGCTGATGGAGATAGTGTATTAGCTGTTGGTGCCGTAGATGCTAATCAAATAATTACTGCATTTAGTTCATATGGGTTTGAATCGGATGCTCGAATTAAACCCAATATTGTTGCACAGGGCGGAAATACAGTCGTAGCAAATGTATCTGTTGACAATATTACAACTTCAAATGGAACTTCTTTTTCAGCACCTCTAATTGCCGGTATGATGGCATGTTTGTGGCAGGCAATTCCAAATGCAAACAATATGGAAATAATTCGCGCAGTGGAACAAAGTGCTTCAAGGTTTTCCAATCCCGATAATCTATATGGATATGGAATACCGGATTTTTCAAGTGCTCAATTGTTATTAGGGCTTTCAGATAAAATTAATTCAGAAAATTCACTAACAGTG
>JAQIBR010000266.1 GCA_027858955.1 Bacteroidales bacterium | reverse complement strand
AGAATAAATAAGGCTGTTAGCACCGAATTTCAAACTATAAGCATCGTAACCTAAAACAGTTAAATATGCAGTAATCATAGAAGATGTTTGACCTGTCCAACAATAAGTAACTACTGGTTTTGAATGATCCAGATTCATGTATTCGCCACCAGCAAGAGATAGCGGAAGAATGCGGTAAGCCCCAGTAATATGACCATAATGTTGTACATCGGCATCGCCCCAATAATTATTGATAAAATAATTACTTGGAGTACCTGCAACTGTTGCTCCCGTAACACCTTTAAAACCACCAGCAAGCATTGCATTTACGCGCTCAGTAAGAATAGCTGCACCATCAGTAGCTGTTGTAGTATATTCAGGATCGCCATGGCTGTTATTTCCTGCAATATTTCCAGGGGCAGCAGTCCAGTTAGCAGCGCCATTATCACCTGTATTTGCATCCCAGGAACCAGTATAATTAGAGTTCCAACCTGCCATTCCCCATTTAAGGACTTTAGCATTTGGATAACCACTTAAACGAAGAGCAATCACAGCATGACTAGCAGTTTGTCCTGTATAACAAGCTACAAGGATAGGCTTTCCTCCTGAAGAGCTCGCTTGATTAAGCAAAGTACCTAATGTAGCATTTACTGCACCAGCAATATGCCCTGCATCATAATCAGCAGCACTACGAATATCAATGATGTAATAATCGTTGGTATTGTCACCATCAGTCATTAAAGTGTTTACTGCATCAGCAGTAGTAATCCATGCATCAAGAACTTTTGGCAGATCCAAATCATTGGCAACCAAATAGGTCTTTAAAGCTTTGAAACTTAAGCTCGGATCAACATCCGGCGCATCAGGCTTGTCTTTTTTACACGATTGCAGTGTTAGCAAAGGGATAATCATTAATCCCAGCAATAATTTCGTAATCTTTTTCATATTATTAAATTTGTTTTACTGTACAATTGATTTGTTATATTATTTATTTTTAGATAATTAGCATCCACCAACTTCTCCGCCTGTATCATGAACCTGCTCCAGATTTTTGAGTTGCTCATCAGGATAGGCTAATTCCCAAGCTTTAAATCCGCCTTTTAGATATTTTACGTTTTCGAAACCGAATTTTTGGAGTACATCGGCAGCCAATAGCCCTCGACTTCCTTTTTTGCAATAAACCACAATTTCATCTGTTTTGAGCGGAGGATAAAGGAATTGATTTTCCCAGAAAGGTTCGTTTAGAATGTTAAATTCAATTAATCCGCGAGGAATATTAGTTGCTCCTGGAATATATCCGGGGTTAAATTCATTTGGTTCACGAACATCGATAAGAACTATCATTTCTCCGGCATCAAGTTTTTGATGTAATTCTTCAACAGTAATTTCCGTAACGTTAGGAGCAACGGAAGTAATTAATTCGTCAACGTTTTGGTAAGATTCATTAGATCCACAGGCTGTAACTATCATCCCAATAAGGACAAAGGCAACAATTTTGAATATCTTTTTTGTTTTCATCTTTTATATTATTTTATTTAAAATCGAATACTTTATTTTGACTATTTACCGTCTCTTTCGGCAAGAATTTGTTCTAAACGAATTTTATTTTCGAGCAGTTCTTTCTCTGCCAATAATCGAGCTGTAGTGTCTAATATAAAACCCTCTACTCCAACTATCTCTTTATTATGCATCACAGGTGTCATAGTAACAGTATGATGTCCGATAGATCCATCTTGACAAACACGTGTTACCTCACCATGGGGAATAGTTTCACCTTCAAGGACTTTTTTGAAAGTGATTTCGAGTTCTTCAAACTCCTCTTCGGTGCGGCTTAATGAATAATGTTTTCCAATCACATCTTCGGGAGTTTCGAATTTATAGAGGCAAGCCCAAGCTTTGTTCACCTCTTCGTAAATGCCATCGCGGTTAATGCGGAAATATCCTGCCCCACTGTTGGCCACTACATCTCTGAATTTTTCTTCTTTTTTCACGCCTAATTTTTCTTCTGTTTCTGCTAGTGCTTCATCTAATAGCTCGCTTTTATCACCATTTGTTCTTAAGCGAGCTTTTGTAATTTTTAATGCTACTTCCATCTCATCGGCGAGCATTGCTCTTGCCCCTTTTTCGTCAACTTCTTCCCAACCTGTTATCATTGCTATAATAGCCGATAAGGGTTTATGTCCGGTTGTTGTTAAGTACACATGTATTATAACAAAGACAATAAGGAAATAAGCTCCTGCTGTATGTATGTATGCAACAATATCTAATCCTGCTAGCTGAAAGCCTTGATTAGGATAATTTAGATACATATAAGCTAATCCTGATATCCCCATAACAGGTATAACTAATATTTTTAGCCCCAGATAAGTAAAACGTTGTAATGGGTTAAATTTATTGTAAACTAACTTATTGGTAGGGTGTTCAGCGCCACGGAAAATGCCTGTGATATAATATTCTATTTGCTCTTTAACGAGTTTCATAGTAGGTTTATACTGCCTCCATTCTCCTGTAGTAAAATGCCAGAAAATTGCAAATACTATTAATATTAGAAAGGACCATGCGCTGGTATCGTGAATCCAAACGGCTGTTCTGTAGCCGAAAATTTCAAAAGTACCGTGAATTTCTAATCCGGTTATGGCAAGTGCAAAAATCAATAGTACTTGCATCCAGTGCCAAAACCTCTCGAATACTTGATAAATATATATTTTCATGTGATTATAATTTTATTAATTCGGACACATTGAGCTCGCTCTCAAAAAGCTTATTCGCAGGTGTTCGTTTTAAGTTTATAGCTCGGTTCATTTTTTATAGTTTTTATCGATTAATCTTTTAATTAATAGGATTAGCTAGTCGTGTAAACAATTTTTGCGCTTGATAACTCGTAAAGCGCCATGAACTACTACTCCTATAAATGATAGTATAATGAGGATCAATCCAATATTATCTATCCAAGCGTTTGAATCTCTTCCGGGCAAATAGAAATCAGTAAGCATGGCCAATCGACCCTCTGTACTATTTGTATGACAATCTACACAGGTTAATGATTTTGACACAGGACTAACTTGATGATTTAAAGGCCAATACATTTCGGTTTCAATAAAACCATATTCTCCACTATAAGGTAAGCCAACGTAATCCATACCTGCTTGAATAGATTCGTCCCAATTAAAATCTTTCCAATAAGCACCTTCCCCTTTATTTTTAGCAAAGGTTTTTACTTGAACGATTCTTTTGTTTATTACATCGTAAGGTTGTTTCCCACGGTGCACTTTTACAGGCCATATTTTTGAGCAGCCATCTGTTTTGCAATTTGCCCCTTTATCGGAATAAGCTCCGTCAAGAGTGTTCATTTGAACAGGAATCTCAGTAATAGTATCAGTAATTAAATAGTGATCGGCTAAACCGTTAAACCAAAAGTATTCTGGCTTTACGTTTTGATCCCATACAAAATTTCCTTTAATTGAAAGGTAGTTATGATTACCGTCAGCATCACTTTCGTGTATTGGATTTCCATCCTCATCTAGCCTCCCAGCGGTTGACCAATCCCACCACATTTTTGTTGAATTGGCTTTGGCATAAACAGGAATATGACATGTTTGACATGCTATACGGTATCCATGTTTATTTAAAACAGCATCCAAATGTGGTGCGTCTGTATGGCATTGTTCGCAGGTTACACGATTTTTGTTTTCTGAAGATAGCGCATACAGCTTTCCGGTTATATTATGATTTTCTGTTATATGACATTCTATGCAGCTCATATCTTCGCCATTGGTGCCCATATGAACATCAATTTCTGTTGAGCAATCATTCATAGCCATATCCAAATCACCGTGCTTAACGTTATTTCCGCCACCACCCCAATAGTGGCAAATACCACAATTAGCACGCTCAGGCGAGCCAACGCTTTGTGCAACTACATTTAGATTAATTCCTTCGAATGGATATCCTGCATTTCCAGGTTCTTTTTTATAAATACCAGATAAATCGTGGCAAACCAGGCAATCGACATTTTCCTTTTCGCTAAAATCGAAAGTTTCATCTTTCCATCCATAACCAATATGACAACGTGTACAGGTTTCGCGATTTGAAGAAGTACCAATGCAAAAATTGTTAAGGATATTTTTCTTTCCAACTGATACTTCACCACGCCCATCTAATTTTTCATAGCGATCCCAGGTCCAGTGGTTATTCGACATAATTTCTGTATGCCTTTCAGTGTGACAGCTTAAACAGGCCAATGTTACATCTTGTGGCCTTTGAAATTCTTGCTGTAAAACGGTAAACGTGCTGTGATCAACAATTTTTCGATCGATACGATCAGCCTTTTTTACATAGTTTACCAGTTTTATCCCAGGCTGATCATCTGTTTCGCCTTCGCCGCTTGTAGAAGCAAACAAAAACGATTGTGGAAACAACATAATCAGCACGATGTAAATAGTTTTTTTCATAATCTTAATTTTAGTCGACTGTGTTTAATAATTTAACGTTAATTGATTCACAACAAATTTAAAGCATGAATGATAGAATGATGGGAAATCGACTATCAAAGAAAATATGGTTTATAGTGCGGTTTCTCAATTAAAAAGGGTCAAATGTCATTTTATTATGTGAGAAATCACCACATATCTAATAATACAAATACGTATTGCGCTGATAATATGGTTAATAAAAATGTGAGATTTTATAACCGGGAATTATTAATTTAAAAAGGAAAGAAGAAATATGACTTTTAGCTGATGGAAAACTATCGTAAAAGTTAATTTATTTGAAAAACGGAGCAAATCAAACGATAGCACTAATTCGGATAAGTTCATCGATATTCAATATTTTAATCTTTCCATTAGCAAACTCAACAATTTTGTCCGTCTCAAATTGTTTTAAAATTATTTGAGCATTTTCTACAGGTGTATCTGTTAAATGAGCAATTTCTTTGAATGAGAAATTGAAATCGAAAAAATCTGTTTTATAAACACGGCTAGTAAGGCAATATAAAACATCGGCCAGTTTGCTAGTATCAGACTTTAGTTTTAGGCTAAAAATTCTGTCGATGCTAGCACTTTGCATATCAATATTGATATTGAGAAGTTGGAAACAGAAAGACGCATTTGATTTAGCGATTTGTTTAATGATATTAATATCAAACATACACGCATTTACATCTTCAAGAGCGCAAACGGTACAATGAAAAATATTAGCGTTAACCAAGCCCTGTATTCCCAATATGCTTCGTTCCGGATGCAAGCAGATCATTTGTTTAGTGCTACCATATTCGAAAAACGATTTGGTTAATCCTTTTTGAATAAATACAAACTGTTTAGCTAGAGAGCCTTGCTTGGTAATAATCTCGTTTTTCTTAAAATACACTTCGCTACGATTCGCATTTAGCAATTCTTTCTCTTTTTCAGAGAATGTCCCCTCATCGAATAAGTCAAAAAAGCATTTAAGACATTCTTTTGTATTATAAGGTTTTGCCATGGATCTAATTATTATAATGCGTTATGCTTTTTAACCAACTCGACTAATATTTTCTAATTGATCCATTTTAAGGATAGAAATATCTTTTCCCTTAATGCTAATGATTCCATCTTTCTCAAACTGATTAAGTTGTTTGGAAACGCTTTCTCTACTGCTTCCGATCAAATAAGAAATTTCATTTCTACTTAAATGCATATAAAAAGTATCGCTTTCGTAAATTTGAGTGGAGAAATACAAAAGTGCGTCTGCAAGCTTTCCATAAATTTTCTTAAAATGCAGATTTGTAAAACGAGCGTAATTATTTAAACTATCACTACTTACAGATTGAAGTATATTATAGCCAAATTCTCCATTTTTCTTTATGAAATCTTCAAATACATGAAGGTTGATTGAACAGACTTTTACATCAGTAAGCGCAACGTAAGAAAACTGATTAATTTTATCTCCAAATAATGAAGTTAAACCTAAATAGGTTTTCTCTTTTACTATTTGTAAAATATATTCTTCTGAATGATTACCCCCAGATTTAAATTCTTTGACTAATCCAGATTTTAAATAGGTAATATTGGATGTAAAAGTCCCTTCTTTGATAATTAATTCACCAGCGCGATAACTTGTTCCATACCCAGAAGATAATTGCAAGCCTAATTCTTCTTTGTTTAGGTTTAGAGCAGCACAAGACTTTTCTTGACAAAGTATACAGTTAATTTCACCCATAATTTCTTTCATTCGATATTATTTAGTGGACAAGATCATTATGAATAATGACAAATCTCACATTCTATTTGTATAACTCTCACAGCGACTCATGTTTAAAGGCCTTCTTTTCGATCTAATTTTACAATATAAAGAATTAAACGCCTGAGATAATCTAATTAAAGAGTAATATTATGAAAAAATATCTATTTATACTATCATTTCTGTCACTAGTCTTATTCATCGACTACATAATTATTATTGTTGCAGCCACTGTTTTTAGTCTAAGTGGCATAGAAATACATTTTTTTCAAGAGACCTATAAAATAATAGGATTAACACTTGTAGGAATTTCACTTTTAAGTGCTGGTATATACCTTCGTATTATACTCCCCAGGCTTCCTTCTATTTATTAACTTACATAAGTCTTATTGCATTATATCCTTTAATTCTTCATTACTGTTTTAACAACCACCTTCTTCAATATCGTTTTTAACCCGCTCAACAGGTACAATTGTTTCAGGAGCAGTAATTGTGTTATAAAAATCTTCGCTAGCACCATTTTCTATAATTGTAGCAAATTCCATTGCTGGTTCTTCATCAAAGTAATTTACTTCTTCGTAATCATAAACTAGTTTAGAATACGCATAGAAACCACCTAATAACACCTTAGTATTTGTAAAACCCATTTGAGTCATTACCATCCAAGGGCCATTGGCTTCTAACTGATCATTTCCATAAAAAACAACAATTACTGTGTCGTTTTGCATTTGTTCTAGCTTTTTGATATTCTCTTTTTCGAATATTTCTATGCTAGGAATATTAATTGCATTTTCAATATGATCAACTTCAAACTCATACTTGTGTCTAACATCAACAAATACATATTTTTGATCCTCTGAATATAAATATGCATCTACATCCTCAGGGAAAACTTCGTATTCAAGAGCATCAAGTAGTTCAGCCATTTGACTGCTGTCGAGCTCTAAATTATGACCTGGTTTTTGAATACTTAAAAATCCAAGTAAAAGAATAGCAAGATAGCCTATCACGGAAACCGATATTCTTTGTGTTTTCATCAATTCTTTCATCGCCTAATTTTTTATGAAGGATTTTAACAGCCCTCTTCTTCTATACTTTCTTTTTTATCGTTGGCCTTAACTAAAGGCACAAGTTCCTTTTTAGTTGTTGCAGATCCTTTTGCTTTATTTGGAATTGCCATTCCGAAATAAACAGCAACACTTCGTCTAAACATATACTGTTCATACTCTACTTCGGTGGCTGTTTCTGTTGGTGGAGTTGCCATAATAATTGAAGTAAACCAATTATTAAGTCCACCTTCCAAAACATAGCTATTTGTTACTCCATGCTGAAGTGCAATAGCTCGTGCTTGATTAGCAGTAATATCTCCATTTGAATAAAAAACGATATCTTTATGTGGATGAGTTAAATTACCTTCGTTAGCCGCAAATACTATTTCAGTTAGAGGAATATGAATTGCACCTGGCAAGGAAAAATCTTCAAAATCCCAAGATAATCTAACATCAACAAGCAATAAAGTAGGGTCTTTTGTAATCATACGTTCAGCAACTTCATCTATACCAATAATGCGAGTTGGATCATTGAGTTGTTGTAAAAGTATTTCAGGATTAATCCCTTGTTTTACTTTATACTGGGGCAAAAATAACAATCCAAAAGCAATTCCAACAAATACAATAGATAATATATAATAGCTTCGTTTCATTTTTTTTAGATTTAGTATTTAACAGTTGTTTTACGACGACGAATTAGCGTTGCTAAATAGAATAGAGCAATGACAATAAGTGTTACAATAAAGGCATACACATAGGAAGAAAGTCCTAAAACATCGGTAATTGTAATTGCTCCTAAGTTGCCTGCATTATAAATTGGCTCCAATAATGGGAACAAAATTGTAAATAGAAAGATTCCGACCATTGTACTACCAATAAAAATCCAGCCATCGAGTTTGCCAATTGCGGCTGATAAAATACTAGTACCCGGACAAAATCCTGATGCCACAAAGCCTACTCCCATAAAAATAGATCCTAAAAGTGTTGGCCAAATATAAGTGTCTGGAATATTAAAGCTGAAAAAATCAATCCAGCCAAAGAAATCCATATATAATAATCCAATAAGGCTAGTAATTCCAGCCATCAGAAAAACACGCAAACTAGTAAAATCATAACCGTAAAAAGTTCCGGCTACTTTTCGTGAAGAAGAAAAACCGCTAGATTCTAATACAAATCCGATCGCTCCTCCAATTCCAACAGCAAATACACTACTCCATTCGCTGTTTATTAATCCTGTTGAGATAAATGATTCCATTTTGTAAATATTAAATTAAACCCACAATTTGCGGAAAAAATAAGCTGCAATAATTGCAGTAACAAACACAGTAACCATACTTATAATGCCACCCAATGATAATACTATGAAGCCACTAAAAGTACTGCTGCTAATACAACCTCTTGCAAATTGAGATCCTATTCCAAATAATAATCCACCAATAATTACCCAGGTAATTCTTGTTTTGGAACTTATCTTAGGGAATTTCTGTAGTCTTACTTTTACTCTGTTATTTAGTATTCCTGAAAAGAATGCACCAGCAAAAACACCTATGACCTGAAATACAATCCAAGAATTCATTGGGCTTTTTTCTGCATCCTTTTGACCTGCAGCGAAATTTGAGTTTTCAGTATAATGAGGCGCTACCATATCAATGCTGGCAACCACGGTATCTTTCATAGCTTCACCAGCACCAATACTTCTACCTGAAATATAAACTGCTGATAAGATAATTATTCCTAAGAGGAAACCACCAAAATAGGGATTCCAATACACATGTTTCTTTTCTTCAAAAAATAGATTCATAGCTTTTGTTTTGCAGATGAATTAATAAAGATATCTTGTTATTTGTCCTGCTTCTACCATTACAAAGCGGAATACAAGTCCACCAATAATGACTAACATAGCTGGAACTGCTACCGGAACTTTATAACCAATGAGTTCGGAAATCTCGAGAATCGCAGGAAATACTAATCCCAAAATGACAACAAAAACCCAAAACACAACTGTAAATTCTCCTCCATTCAATAAAAAGGCCGCCTCTTGCTGAACGCTTGTCCCAGCTTGAAAACCCATAAACATATGGGTAAGAATAAACAGTTCGGTTGCAATTAAAACAAGATCTATTTTGGTAAACAAATGCTTTTCGTGAGCATCTTTTGATAGCCAAACAATCAATGCCGCAGCAGTTGACAATCCTGAGACAAGAAACAAAGGCCCTAAAATTGAATTGTTCCATAAAGGACGTGCATTGAAAGCTGAAAGTAAAATACCGGTATAAATACCTAAAATAATAGACATTGGTAATAATATCCAAGCCATTACTTTTCGATTTTTGGTTACCCAATCCATTATTTTCTCAAGAAAATCGTATTTCCAGCTCCAATTTGGAAAAATTTCTTTTAAATAAGATGCTATCCATAAAAAAGAAAGAGGAGTAATAATCATTAATGCCCAAGCTCCCCACGACATCGGAGATTCTATCCTAATGGTTGTGTATAAACGCCAAAAGAAAAGCTTGTTAGTTAAATCATAAAATAAAGCACCTAATCCTACAACTAAGGTAATAGGCACAAAAAACGGGGCCCATTTTGTTGCCGCTGGCATTTCTTTTTCTTTTCCCATAATGGTATAGTAGGAAGCAAAAAATAAGAGCCCGGCAGCAAGTCCACCCAAAAATAAATATACTGGGATAGGCCAATGCCAAGCGTGTAATTGCGGGTCGACATTCGGAATATTTCTTCCACTTGCAAATAATACTTCTTTCATGTGTTTATAATTTAATGTTTAGGGCACATGGAACATTCATAATAACGATTCTTATAATTGCCAAATATGCTATGTCCAGAATGTTTCATTTTCTTTCTAATTAGATAAGGTAAAATATCTGAGGTTTCGTTCCTGCTTCTGGCGCTAAGTCTTTAAATTTTCTATTTTTTAGAACCATCGACACTTCACTTTTTGGATTGTCGAGATCGCCAAAATAAATACAGCTTGTAGGGCAAACCGCAGAGCAAGCAGTAGTTTGTTTATAGTCGCGAACATGATGACAAAAAGTACATTTATCAACATGTCCTAATGGATGAGTATAACGAGCGTCGTATGGGCAGGACTCTATACAAGCACTACAACCTATACATTTATCTGCTGTGACAACCACAATACCACCTTCAACAATATGGCTTGCACCTGTAGGACAGCAACGCACACAAGGCGAATTTTCGCAGTGATTGCATCGTTCTGAACGGAACTCCAACTCTACTTTAGGATAGGTTCCATCTATAGTTTCAGTAATCCAATCGCGGCAATAACCGAAAGGGACATTATTTTCTGTTTGACAAGCTACAACACAATCGCCGCAGCCAACACATTTTAAGGTGTCTATCGCCATTCCATATCTCATGCTTTAGTCTCCTTTCCGCTATCTTTTATAAACGTTACAAAGTTTTCACGCATACCTGTTCCGCCCATTATTGGGTCTACTTTTACATTTGTAATCATTTCTGTATCACAAGCGCCTTTTCCATAAGCACGAGTTAGTTTTTTATTAGTATGTCCAAATCCATGAATCATATAAACAGCATCCCATCTAATTCTTTCGGTTACTCTTATACTGATGGGGAAAGAAGTAACTACACCATCTTGATTTTTAAGATATACTTCTTCTCCAGTTTCAAAGCCCCATAGTTTTGCAACTTTAGGATTCATCCAAAGAGTGTTTTTATCTTTAAGATCAGTTAAGTGAGGATTATTAGCAGTCCTACTAAAAGTGTGCATTGGAGCTCTACCATAAATTAAACGATAGAATCCTTCTTCAGGTTCAGCGTGTGGTGTATATAATGGCATTGGATCAAATCCTTTTGCTGCCAATTCAGTTGAATACAACTCAATTTTACCTGAATTTGTGGGCAGATTTACTTTTTCACCTTCGGCAAAATATAAAGAGCCTGATTTTCTTGGGAGATTCTTAACACCAATTGCTTGCATTTCTTCAAGTGAAGATCCTATTTGCTGCAATTGCCAATCAATCACTTCAGAAAAATCTTCATAGTTAAAATACTCACCTAAACCCATTCTTTCGCCAATTTGCTTAGCAATCCACCAACCCGGTTTTGAGTTGTATTTTGGCGGAACTGCAGGCATTCTTAGTGCAATAGAAGGCTCGCGATTAGTTGCAGAGCGAATTCCATCGTATCTTTCTAAATAAGTACATTCTGGCAAAACTACATCAGCGTAGCCTACAATATCCATTGGCATTGTATCTACAACAACTAAAAAGTCGAGTGCTTCAATTGCTTTATTGACTAATTCTTGGTGAGGTATCGATTTTTTAATGTTTGTTCCTACCACAAGCCAAGCTTTCACTTTGTGCTCACCTGATTCTTCAGGAATACTAGCGCGAATTACTTCTTGAGTAAGCCCCATTCCAGCCAAAGGATAATCTTTTGCAAGATCTCTCCAAGTCCATTTTGGATGTGGATATTTAGGATGTGGATATTTAGGAACTTTAAAGCCTTCTTTCAAATAAAAACCACCTCTTTTACCCCAAGATCCAAGCAATCCGTTAAGAATAGCCATCGCTCTTTCTCTTTGAGTATCATCACCATACCAAGCAACGTGGCGCCCAGGATGAATAATAACAGCTGGAGCAGCATTAGCCATTTCTCGGGCCGTTTTTCTAATCATGCCAGGTTTAATATTGGTAATATTATATGCCCATTCTGGTGTGAAATTTCTTACATGCTCTTTAAGTTGTTCAAAACCATATGTATTGTCTTTGATATAATCAAGATCTAATAAGTTATCATAAATCAAAACATTCATCCACGAAAGTAACAAAGCAATATCGGTAGCTGGTTTAATAGGTAACCAAAACTTCGATTTTGACGCAGCTGTAGATAAACGAGGATCTACTGTAATAATACTTGCACCGTTATCAATAGCTTGAGCCATTTCTTGAACTTGGCTGTTGTGCATATTCTCACCAATATGAGAACCTATTAGCACAAGGCATTTCGTATCACGGATATCTGTAGGTTCGGGAGAACCAATCCAACTTCCAAAAGTTGCTGCAAAACCAGCTTCTCTAGGTCCACGGCATTGTGCATAAGCAGGCTCACCAACGGTTTCTGATCCAAAAGCTTCAAACAAATGTTCAAAATGTTTACCAGGAGTACCATGCTTTAAAAGTGCTATACTTTCAGCGCCATTATCAGCCTTAATTTTTTTAAACTTCTTTGCAATTAAATCTAGAGCTTCTTCCCAGGTAGCTTCTCTAAAAACTTGCTTTCCGCCTTTTTCTTCGCGGATAAGTGGTGTTTTTAGGCGATCTTCATCTTGATACATTCCAAGTCCGCCAGTACCTCTTGGACACAGTCGGCCATAGCAATGAGGATCTTTTTCGTTACCTAATATTTTTTGTATTTCCCCTTTGTCATTTGTATGTGTCCATCCTGCACATTTCCAGAAGCACACTTCACAATAAGTTGGGAATCTTTTGTTTTTTAAATCATTAATTTGCTCATCGTCATCAGACCCAAACAAACCCGTTCCATGAGCTAACTTAAGGGAGGAAGCAGCTACTGCCGCCCCTCCCAAGCCTACTGTGGAAATTTTAATAAATTGCCTTCTAGTACTAATCATCTTATTATTAGTCTTTTTGAAGCCTATTATAAAATAAGCGCTGTGGTTTATTATTTAGTAAGTGTATTTGCAACTTGCCATTCTTCTATAGCACCATCATAAAGCTTAACATTTTCTAAACCCAATACATTTTTAAATGCAAAGTAAGAAACGGCTCCACGAATTGATGTTTGGCAGTACAAAATCACTTCTTTACCAGCTGTAATACCAGCTGCATCTGCAATGGCTTTAATTTCTTCTTTAGTTTTGAAAGCGCCAGAAGCAGTAAGTAGTTCTTTATAATCAATATTTATGGCTGATTTGATGTGTCCTTTGCTTTGTCCATCTGAACCATCAAATTCTGATTTTGCTCTAGCATCTACAATAACATAATTTGCGTTATCTATTGCTTTTTTTACGTCAGCAGTATTAGCTAAAACATTTGTATTTACACTAGCAGCAAATGTGGTAGCTTTACCTTTTACTGGAACTGCTGTAAGTGGTACTCTAGATTTTCTCCAGGTGTTCAAATCTTTATGTAATACTTTAACATCGCTAGCACCTAAATACTTCAGTAACCAATATACTCTATTTGAATATTTTTGAGATCCACCATCATATACAACAATAGTATTGGTATTACTTACACCTTTTTTTCCAAGAAGAGTAGCTAATTCGCTTGCATCTTGCATAAGGCCTTTAACATCGCCAGTTTTTTCAGTTTCTTTATAGGATACGAATATAGATCGTCTAATATGTACTCTTTGATAATCTTTTGCAGCTCCCGTATGAAGAGTAACCATATTTTTATCCGATTTCATTTTAGTCATATAGTCCTTAACTGAAATAAAATCTACTTGAGCAAATGCAGAAGGAAGGATAAATAGAAATGCAATGATTAGTATTTGAACTTTTTTAATAGCGTTCATAATTTTCAGTATTTAATGGTTTAAAAAAAAGGGGCTTCTAGAAAAGGAAGCCCCTTGGTATTGTCTTAATTAAAATTTAACTTGTAGTTGTAATACGAAGAAATCATTTCCAACTTCGTTATAATCTGCCAAAACAGTGTCAGAACTTTCTTCAGTTCTATATACATAATTAGCTTGTAAGCGTGTCCACTCATTGAAGAAATAGTTAAAACCAAAAGTAAAATCATTTTGCTTGTTGAAATCAACATCAGCATCAGGATCGTAAGATTCAAATTTTACAACTGGTTGGATATTCCAAGGAGTCATATAAAGCGCTTGAACAAAGAAACCATTCTTAATAAAGTCGCCAATAACTAATGTTGGAGTTTCTCCACAACCACCACCAACAAGTGATGATCCTTGATCACTACCATTGATATATTCAGCTTGAACTAAGAAATTAGCTTTTTCAACAGAAATATCAAATCCGTAACGTGAACGTACATCTTCATCCATAGTTGGATCAGTTGGTTTAATTGTACCATATTTATAACTACCACCAATACTAACACCAGCTATTGGTGAAAAGATTAAACGAGCAGTATAATCTTTACCAAGATTTGTATCCATCATATTCATTCCTGTACCATTGGTATAAGAAAATTTCCAAGCTAAAACATTAGCGTTTTTTAGTCCGAAAATTTCTTTGTCGCCAGTACCACCATATATAAATACACCTAAATCGCGGAAAGGAGAAGCTAATTCACTAACTACCAAAGAACGATTTACAGTATTTAAAGATTGACAAGGAGTAGAAAGTTCAAGTCCGAAAGGAGACTTAAATTGACCAGCTGAAACGTTAATCCAAGGAGCAAAACGCTTATAAGTAATAAAAGCATCAAGCAAATAAGGACCACCTTTAGTTGGGCTAAACTCAGTCATTACATAATAAGAAAAGTCGTAAGGAATATTTCCTACAACACCAATTCTAGCGCGATCGAAATAAAAACCATTATTCGCTTTCAAGCCATGCATTGGACTTAAACCATCGTCTAAAAATTGAGTTTCATATTGAGCTTGGATATAACCAACTACCTGAACACCATCATCAGAAGTAGGCTCAACACAACCTTGTGCTGCCAATTGAAATGGAGTTGAAATAGCGATTAAAAGTAATATAGCTAGTAGTTTTTTCATTGTATTTGTTTTAAAATTATAAAATATGGTTTATTGATTTTGCTATTTATTTACTAGCTACAAGTGGATAACCTTTTGCTTCAGCAGCAGACCATTTATGAGAAGCTAATGCATCGTAAATCATACCATTAGCACCAAACTTTAAGCTCTTAGCATCGTATCCAATTACAGATAAATAAGCCGTAATCATTGAAGATGTTTGGCTTGTCCAGCAATAAGTAACAACAGTTTTTGAAGCATCTAAATTCAATATTTCACCACCTTCAATACTTAAAGGAATAACTTGACGAGCACCTGTAATATGACCATAATGCTCAATATCTGTAGTAGCCCAATAATTATTAATGAAGTAGTTACTTGGAGTAGTTAATACGTCATTATTACTGACGCCTTTAAGCCCATTAGTTAACATATAAGTAACACGCTCTGCAAGGATGCCTTCGCCTGTTGTTGAAGCAGAAGAAATAGAAGGAGCATCGTAAGTAGAATTAGCAACTAATGCACCTGGAGCAGCAGTCCAGTTTGCACTTGAAGTACCAACATTACCAATATTTGAGTTCCAAGCACCAGCTAAAGAAATATCCCAAGAGCTCATTCCCCACTTTAATACTTTTGCATCAGCAAATCCACTTAAACGTAATGCCATAACAGCGTGACCAGCAGTTTGACCAGTATAACAAGCAATAATAACAGGTTTTCCGCCTGCGTTAGCAGCTGTTGTAATAACATCGCCTAAAGTAGAATTAACCGCACCGGCAATATGTCCAGTAGCGAAATCTCCAGCAGAACGAATATCTATAATATAATAGTCGTTAGTTGCATCAGCATCTGTTTGAACAGCGTAAGCTGCGGCAGCGGAAGTAATCCATCCATCTAATACATCATCAAGATCCATATCATTAGCAACTAAATAGTCTGTAAGGATTCCTTGAGCAGGAGCTCCACTTACAACAACAGGAAAATCGCGATGAGCAGCAGCAGTCCATTTGTGAGATTCAAGTGCAGAATGAATAAGGTTGTTTGCACCAAACTTTAAACTTACAGCATCATAACCCAATACAGTTAAATAGGCTGTAATCATTGAAGAAGTTTGACCAGTCCAGCAATAAGTAACCACTTGTTTATTATGATCAAGATTTTGGTATTCGCCACCAGCTAAGGTTAGAGGGCTAATACGATAAGCGCCTGCAATATGTCCGTAATGTTCAACATCAGATAAAGCCCAGTAGTTATTGATAAAGTAATTAGCTGGAGTTCCTGCAACAGCAGAACCATCAACACCTTTAAAACCACCTGTTAACATTGCATTAACACGCTCAGTTAAAATAGCAGCACCATCAGTAGCAGTAGTTGTGTATTCAGGATCGCCAGCATTATTATTTCCAGCAATATTACCAGGAGCAGCAGTCCAGTTAGAAGTAGCATTATCTCCTACGTTTGAATCCCAAGATCCAGAATAGTTAGAGTTCCATCCTGACATACCCCACTTAAGTACTTTTGCAGTTGGGTATCCACTTAAACGAAGAGCAACAGTACCGTGTCCAGCACCTTGACCAGTATAACAAACAACCAAAATAGGTTTTCCACCAGCAGAACTTGCTTGATTAATAATTGTACCTAAAGTAGCGTTTACAGCACCCTCGATATGGCCAGCATCATAATCAGCAGCGGCACGAATATCGATAATATAATAATCGTTCGTATCATCACCGTCAGTCATTAATGTGTTTACTGCATCAGCTGAGGTAATCCACGAATCTAAAACATTTGGTAAATCCATATTGTTGTTTACCATATAAGTTTTTAAAGCTTTAAAACTTAAACTTGGGTCTACGTCCGGTGCATCTGGAGCATCTTTCTTACAAGAAGACAGCAACAATGCTGGAACTAGAGCAATTAATAAAAAGTATTTCCTAAAATTTTTCATAACAGTATATTTATTGAATTGTTTTCGACAAAAATACATAGTGTTATCATATTAACAATACGCAAGCTTTGGTAATAATTTGTTTTAAAACGCGGCATTTTTTACATTAAAAACTGATTTATATCATAAAATAAATCAAACTGGATGCTAATACCGGAAAAATTATCCTAATTTTGTCGCACAAACCTAGTATAATGTACAAAACTCCAATTAGCACCCCAAGTTGCATAGTCCCAGCTAAAATATTTGATTGTTTTACATCACTTACTAAAGAGGAAGCTGAGCTACTCGAAAAAAGCAAAAAGGAGGTTCTTTTCAAAAAAGGCGAAACAATTACAAAACAAGGAGCCTTCGCTTCACATATTGTATATTTAAATTCGGGTTTAGCCAAAGTGTATCTGGAAGGCAATCAAAACGATCTGATTCTCAAAATAGTAGCAGAAAATAATTTCCTTTCTCTATCTTCTGTTTTTGATGGCAATGACACTTTTATCTATTCTGTTTCTGCCTATGTAGATTCTAAGGTTACATTAATTAGTATCGATGTATTTAAACAACTATTGAGAAAAAATATTGAATTTTCGAATCAAATAATCAACCGATTAAATGCAAATACAGCCCAAATATATGGCCGTGTTTATTGCATAACACGAAAACAATCTCACGGAAGAGTGGCCGACATAATCCTATGTTTATCAGAAAATGTGTTTAAAACCCGCGAATTTAAATTGAATATTTCCAGAAACGATTTAGCTGATCTTACTGGTCTTTCATCAGAGAGCGTGATAAAAATATTTAAAGAATTTAAAAGCGAAAAGTTAATAAATGTGGAAGGGAAAAACATTAAAATTCTTGATTACGACAAATTAGAGCAAATTAGTCATTACGGATAAAAAGTGTTTTTCAAAGGAGTTTTCTATAATGAAGATAAATTACAGCAAAATCACGCGTAAGGTTTTTTTTAATCAAATTGCCGTTTTTTTATCTATTCCTTTTGTTTATCTTGCTTTCAAAACTATATTTCGGCAAAAAAGCAATAATACCATAAAAGAGGTAAGATTGCCATTAGAATTGGGGAAAGATGTAGTTTTTCTTAATGACATTATTTATGTAAATCAAAATAATGAAGTCCGCTTTTATTCATCAAAATGCACGCATTTAGGATGTAAGATCAATACGCTTAAAAATGATTATTTGGCCTGTGGTTGTCATGGCTCCCTTTTTTCATTAGAAGGCAAAGTGCTTAATGGCCCCGCTTCAACTAACTTAAAGAGTTTGGGGTATATAATCGATACCGAAACACAGGAATACATTGTTAAATTAGGATAAAATGAATTTAAGTTTTCCAGGTAAAATAGGTCGCTTTACTTTTGGAGCTTATGCAACAGCCAGCTTTTTAATTTGTGCACTCAGTGGTTTGGTTTTAATAATTCCTTATGAAATAGAAGCGCCTTATTTATCCATTTCCAATTTTTTATTGGATAATCCCGGAGCAGTTTTTTTTCGGAATCTGCATTATTGGAGTGCACAATTCTTTTTTGTGTTTTCGCTTGTTCATATTTGGGATCATTTAAAAAAGCGTTCACATAAAAAAATACAATCTGCTGTTTGGTTACGCTTAAGTCTTGGCGTTTTAGTTTTGTTTTTTGCAATGATTGGCGGGTTTATTTTAAAAGGCGATGCTGATAGCCTGCAAGCTTGGCAAATATTAAACAGCCTTATATCTGCACTCCCCTTTTTTGGCGAAACAATTGCCTACTCACTTATGGGCCCAGACGAACAAAGCCTATTAATACTTTATATCCATCATATTGCAACCTTTACCATCCTTTTATTTATCATTTTATTTGAGCATGTTCGCACAATTTGGCCACGACCACTTCCTTATATTTATTCTTTGATCGTACTGAGCCTTTTTAGCCTTGTGTTAAATGCACCTTTGCACGATAATATTAGTCCTATAGTAAAGGGTCCATGGTATTTTGTCGGTTTTCAAGAAATATTACATTGGATGAGCAATCCAACTTTGTTTATTTGGATTATTATTGCTAGCGTTGTTTTCCTTTTCCTATTGAAATATATTCCGGTTAAAGCTTACCGTATTATAAAGAATATTGCCCTCGCAGCATTCTTCTTTTATTTGGTTGTTAGCTTTATTGCATATTTTTTACGAGGAGAAGAGTGGCAATGGAAACAATGGGGCACAGAGCAACATCAGATCTCTAATGAAATTAAAATTCATTTTCCTTGGCCCGATTCGAATATAAATATCGAAGAAATTAATTTGCCGACTATTTTAGACAGAAAAGAAGGTTGTATAGTTTGTCATAATAATTTTGCAGGGTTTTCTCCTGCACACAATCCCGAAGCTATTGGATGCGCAAGTTGTCATTTAGGGAATCCGTTTTCACTAAATAAAAAGACAGCACATAAAAATATGTTAAACATCCCAGGCAACCTTTCCAATGCTTCCTTAAGTTGTTCCAGTACACAATGTCATCCAAATGAGCACTATCACATTACAAATTCTTTAATGAGTAGTCTTAGTGGTCTGATTGCTGTGGATAAGTTTGTGTTTGATGAAATTGATTCCCCTGATTCTCTATTTCACATAAAAGATCTGGAACATAGTCCGGCCGATAAGCACATGCGCGATCTTTGCGCTTCCTGTCATTTAGGAAATGATAAAAGAGAAATAGGTCCGATTAATCAAAAATCACGAGGTGGAGGGTGCTTGGCTTGCCACTTAAATTATAATGAAAAGAGCCATAATTCTTTAGCTGAATACAAAAAAGATAGTTTGCCGGATAAGTTTGAGTCATTTAATCATCCGTCCTTATCACTTCAACTTTCTAACGATCATTGTTTTGGTTGTCATAGTCGTTCGGGACGTATTTCCACTAATTATGAAGGATGGCATGAAACGCGTTTAAAGGCTGAAGAAATGCCGGATGATAGTTTATATCGATTATTAGATGATCTGCGAGTATTTGAAAAGAAACCTGCTGATGTTCATCATACTGCGGGACTTTTGTGTGTCGATTGCCATACCTATTCAGAAGTTATGGGCGACGGGAATAAGTATTTTCATAAAGAAGAAGCAGTAAAAATTGCTTGTGAAGATTGTCATTCTGAAAGCTTTTCACAAATATCTGACTTTGCTTCCTTGCCGGCAGAATCGAAAGTAGCATTTACTCTACGAAATCAATATTCGGAAGACGCAAAGATAGCTTTAAGCAATAATGGCAATTATCCATTGATCAATGTACGGGTAGTAGATGAAGATTCTGCATATTTGACCGGAAAAAAGGATGGGTTAATCCACGAATTGAAAAAGCCTTCCGCCACATGCGCCATAGAATACGGGCATTCCGATTTAAGTTGCTCTTCATGTCACTCAAGTTGGGCACCACAATGTGTAGGTTGCCATAATTCTTTTGATGAAAATTCTAAAGGATTTGATTTGCTCGACAGAAAAAAAATTATCGGCGAATGGAAAGAGTTTGTCGGAATATATTTGTCAGATTTTCCAGCCTTAGGAATTCGGGAAAATGATACAATGAGAAAGATAGAAACTGCTGTGCCAGGCATGATTATGACTATCGATAAAGAATCTTTTTATCAGCAAGATGGTCATGATATTTTTTTACGATTATATGCTCCAACTGCGGCCCATACTACTCAAAGACTAGGACAAAATTGCACATCTTGTCATCTAAATTCTGTTAGTTTAGGCTATGGAAGAGGAACTCTCGATTTAGTTATTGAAGGAAATACTGGTACATGGAATTTTACACCTCGCTTTGCAAACAGAAAAGAAGATAATTTGCCCGAAGATGCCTGGATAGGCTTTTTAAGTGATAAAAGGAGTATGCCCTATTCAACCAGGAGCGATTTCAGACCGTTTACGCTTAAAGAACAAAAGCAAATTCTAAATGTTGGTGCTTGCTTGACCTGCCATAAGGATGATTCTAATATTATGAAAGAATCGCTTCATCAACCATTTGAAGAGTATTTAAAAACCATCAGTTCGAAATGCATTATTGCTCAGTATTAAAAATGATATTGTGTTTATCATGATAATTTCCCCAAAAAATAACAGTGTTAGACTGTAAAGTAAATATATTTGTAGTTCAAAGAATTTAGCAACGTAATTTAAAAAAATAAAATGATGAAATTGCCAGGATTAATAAATTTCAAAAAAACCGAAATGATTATTTCATGGCATATTCCATCTGACAATTAAAAATTAAATTATTAACAGATGAAAAGAATTGTATTTATTGCATTTAGTTTGTGCTTGACCATGTTGGTTAATGCGCAGAACAAAGACAAAGGGAAAATTGAAATTCAGGAAAAAGGAAAAGGCTTTTATTATGAAACCATTTTGAAAGATGTGAAGGCTGTGGATGAAACACAAACAAATGAAGAGCCTTACAAGCGTTTTGTTATGGATCAATCGGCTATTAAATTGCCCAATAAAGTTAGTTTATACACGCAAAATTGGGCTCAACAAGTCGAATCTCAAGGTAATGCTGGTAGTTGCTGGTGTTTTTCTACGATGTCGTTCTTAGAAACTGATGTTTGGCGTATACAAAAAAAGCAAGTTTCTATTTCTGAAATCTATAC
>JAQIBR010000254.1 GCA_027858955.1 Bacteroidales bacterium | reverse complement strand
GCTGACTTACCCAGAGACTCGGCCTTATATGATATTTCTGTTCGTCGCCTCATATCTTTGCACTTAGGCTTCCTTCAGACCCTACCTCACGGTAACGCCCTTGCCATCGGCTAGTAATTTATGTTACGTTTCACAACGTTACATGGAACACTTACAGGGGACTTTAACCCCATGAGTTCACGCCCATGCCGGGCGTACACAATACAATCAAGCTGACCCGCGAGCACGCGAGATTTATCGGGCTATCATTCACATCTTTCCTGCTGGAAAGATGTGGCACCGCTGACAGGCGGTCAGCTTATCTCAACGTTATGCCTCTACGTAGCCCGGAAAAAAGAGAGAGCAAAAATGCCTAATTGTGACTTTGGAACTCCCTGCACATGCAAAGAATGTAGAACTAATATCCGCAATGAAATTTGCCCTTCATGTGGTTTTGACAATGTTATCGAAATAGAAGGGGCGGGTGAAATCAAAACAGATCGAAAAGGAATACGTTATGCCGACATCACTTACCCTACCGGCAACCCACAGAACCTAGATTGCTTCAAATGTGGTCATAGCATCATTAATGTGGAGTTTTACACCAGAATATCTATTCCTGAGTGCAAAGCAAATATGAAGCGGGACGCGATAAAGGAATCATCTAAACCGTGTGATGACTGTAATGTAAATATCCAGAATTCACTTGGCACTTATAAAGAAATCAAACTATTTGAGCACAAGGGAAATTTTCTATGCAAGGAGTGTCTTGCCAAAAGAATAAAAACAGAAAACCCAGACCCATCTGACCAGAACAAAAAATTCACCTTCAACAACAATGATCTTAAATGGGTACTGTCAAAAGTACGAGTTAAATGCAAATCATGCGGAAAGCCAAGGTGGCTCATGCCTGAAAATAGCTGGAAAAACCAATGCTTACCTTGTTTTAAAAAGGCATAACAATTCGCTCAAGCACGACGCGCGAGCACGCCAGTTTTAACGGCTTCGGCCAACTCATTACAACCCGAACTTACTCAACCTCGGCTAGGCGCGCGTCTTAGCTTTGCGTTAGGTGATGAAAAATAACTAATTATGATTCCATTTGAATTTACAATTAAAGGTCCACCTATATCACTACAGGCCAAAAGTTCTTCTCGTAGGCGGTGGAAAGCGGCAGTTGCCGCTGCGGCTTCTGCAAAAGTTCAGGCGGGAGATATTCCTACTAACGATGAAGTCGCAATAAAAATTACGTACTATTACGAGGGAAATACACCTGACGTAGATAACATTATAAAGCCTATTCAGGACGCTTTAATTGGGATTGTATACGTCGATGATGCGCAGGTTGTACAAGCTATTTCATCAAAAACAAGAATAGATGGATCATTCCAAATACGAGGTGCTTCCGCGGAACTGCTATTAGCATTCTCCAATCGGGATGCCTTTATTCACATAGTGGTAAATACACCACCAGATATGAGTGTGCTGTCATGATAAAAGCTAATACACAACGAGAAATGAAAAAGATTCGGGAACTTGCCCGTGAATACAAGAACAAGGGCTTCACTGTTTCTGTAGAACCCACAGGTGAAGCCATACCAGACTTTATAAAACAATTTGACTATACACCTGATTTAATTGCTATATCCCAGGAGGAATCGCACGTAGTTGAGGTTTCTTCTCGGGATACGGCAGAAAGATTACGCGAAATATCAAAAATAGTGGACACAATTGAAAAAGAGCGTGGATGGCGTTTCATTCTGGTAATGACGAACCCTAGAGTTTCTTCGGTTGAATCTATCCAACCTACTATCCCTGAATTATCAGACCTTGAGGCAGCGTTTAAGAAACTTTCAAAACTAGTGGAACTGTCTCATAACTACAAAAATGAATTTGATCACGCTATTCTTCTTTCAGCATGGTCAATTGTTGAAGGCACTTTGCGGATGTATAACTATACAGGAAAATCAAAGAAACCTGTTCGTTCCTCGCGATCTGTTGTTCGAGATGCCGTTATGATTGGTTTTATTACACAAAAAGAGGGAGAGTTTTTAGACTATATTGCAGATATAAGAAATTCAGTGGCACATGGTGCGGTCAATAGTAAGATTCGTACTGCTTCATTAAATAAGCTTGTGAATCTTTGCAAAAGTCTTGTTTCTGAAGTTAACACAAAGAACACCTAACAAGGCAAATTAACTCGGATGCAAATTCCGCTGCGCTACATTTGCACCGGTTATTTGCAACTGTCGGCATAAAAATACCAAATGTCATTTCACGAAAAATTTAAACGAGTCAGGAATCGATTGTCAAAGATAGAAACCATGTCTTTGATTCAACTCTGCTCAATCAAACTTCATGAAATCGAGAACAAGCATATTACTGAATGGGAAGGATGGTTGCCATGGAATCTGGTTCTATTAATTAAATGGAGTGTCGAATACGGCGGAAAACAATATCCAACAAGGGAAGCCACTAAGACAGTAGTTACAAAATTGATCAATTTGATGAATGACTTACCTTCCGAAAATGTCTTTTTAAAAGACAATGGGATAGGGGGCCTGCAGAAATTCGTCAGAACCACAGCATTTCAACAGTTTTGGTATCAAACTCGACTAAATTCATGGGAATTATCGAGACAATATTTATTGTTTTGCGAGATTCCACCAGAACATCCAATTCAGAAAAACTTTGCAGACAATCATGGTCTGGACACAAGAAAATTTTTGGAACTGTGTTTGCTTCTATGGACTTGGATAGGGAAAAATCAAAACAATATTGTTTTTAAGCCATCGGTTCTTTCATCTGTTACGAATTTCACGACAGATGAAATATTAACATTTCTTAATTCAATTTCTTTGACGCTGGATGGCTTAAAAATTTATTTAAATGAAAGAAGACAGCGTATAGAAAACCCATATTTCCAGCTTACAGAAGTTACTCCGCTGACAAGATTCCCGTTATTGCGTGACGATCAAGGGAATTATTTAGTTTATTCACGAAGAGTTTTTGAACGAACAATTACGTCAATTTTCTATGACACAACAAAAAATACCGGCGGCAGCCCACTAGCTGAACAATTTGCTTCATTGTTTGAAAAATACATTGACCAAAACATCTCATCTTTATCCTCAACCTATTATTCAGAGGCAGAACTGTATAAAGAATTTGTCAAAGAAAAAGTCACTGATTTCTTGTTACCCTTCGATGATTGCACCGTAATGCTTGAAGCTAAGGCGATAGAAATGCGTCCAACTGTTCAAGTTTATCCAGGCAATAAGCAACTGGGAAGGGAATTAAGAGACAGTGTAGTAAAAGCCGCTTACCAGGGTTTTTCGCTGGCAAATGAAATCACAAAAAAATACGACGATTTGGCAATCCCTTGCCGGGATAGTTTTTTTCTAGTTGTTGTGACATACAGAGATCTATTTTTAGGGAATGGGCAAGATATGTGGGAGGAGTTTTTAGGAGATCTTGTTGTCCCTTTTTTAGAAGAAAATCATATCGACCAAAAACTTATTCCACCCGAGCACATTGTAGTTTTAACAATAGATGACCTTGATTCCTTGCTGAGTGTAGTTTGGACGGGTTTGGATTCAATTCCCAACATTCTTAAAGAAATGGTCAAAAACAATTCAGAAAGAAGCACAATGAAATATTCCTTTTCGATGCACCTTGATCAATATCGGCAAGACAACCTTAAGTTGCCAACCCACGAAAAAGTATTTGATAAAATGTTTGATGGGTTAATAGCAAAAATTAAACAATAATTGCCGAACCAGGCGGTTCACTTGACGCCGAGAACGGCTGCGGCGCTAACGCGGCTAACTCTTTGGCGGCGCAAGTGACCTTGAACGTTATATTTAAATATCGGCAAAATATGAAAAAATTAACTCTATTAATATTGATTACTCTTTTTCTCCCTGCTTCTTTGTTTGCTGAAGAGCACGCTTCGGGTAAGCAACCAACTATTTCCCCACCAGTTACTCAAGAAAATCACACTAAAAAAGCTAAATCGGAAAATGCCAGCAAGGAAGAGAAAACAAGCATACAAACCCAGAACAAAACGATTGAGAACAATAATGATAATTCCAAAAATAAAGATTTAGATCAAAGGGAAAAAAGCAAAATAGAAGTCGCAGTGGTACAAGAGAAGATAGAGCTAAGAGTTGCAGAAGCCACAGAATGGAATGCATATGCAACGATTGCAATAGCTATATTAACAATTATTTTAGCCATTGAAACAGTTCGGTTGAGGCTTATTCAGGCCAAACAAATAAAACACCTTAGCAAGGAATCAATAAAACCAAAAATTGAATTATATTTAGAGACCAATAAGTATTCTATCAATTTTATTGAAATCCATGTTGTAAGCAACGGCAATGGTACAGCCAATAATATCAGATTCTTTTTTGAAGCTGAAGAAAATGAGGCGATTGAAACCTCAAGAGTGATTATCTCAAAAATTGAAAAAATCAATTTTTTTAAAATTGGCTTACGGTATCTCGGTGCTGGCCAATCTAAAAAGTCATTTTTAATGAGTGCTACAGAAAATGAATTGGGTGGGAATGACATTTTTTTTAAAAGCATTGTTAATGCCAAAATTATTTGCGAAGACGATCTTGGTGAAATATACACATATAAATACACATTTGACATGTCCGAATTTCAGGGAATAACTACAATTGGATCGGAACCAACTAAGGATATTGCTGACAATCTAAAGAAGATTTCTGATTCATTTACAAGTGTAGTCGGAACGTCTGCTGGGAAAAAAAGAATTCAAACAGATATGTTTGACGACTCCTCAAGGGTGAGAGAAGAGCAAGAAATGCGTGAATGGAGAGAGAAACAGAAAAAAATATAACAAGTCATTGTAGTGGAAAATCAGGGGTTAGGTTTATCGAAATACCATTGCTAAATCCGACATTCGGTGTTTCAAACAAGCCCGTCGCACCCCTGTTTTTCACTGAATTCGAACGTTAGGTGCGGAAAAAGGAGATTAAATGCCAAAAGTATATTTCATCTGTGATGAGTCTGGAGCAAAAGGCTATGCCGACAAAAAAGAAAAATATATAGGCGAAACAGGGGTAATGGCTGGATATATAATTCACTCAGATGAAATAGATGAATTTCGCTCAGAACTCGATACAATAATTCAACGATATATAACAGAAGGAAAACTTCATATCACCGATCTCGTCCCTGAGAATCAAGAAAGTCTAAGGAATGACATTTTCACCTACCTCATAAAAAAACAAGTGCCATGCCTTTATGAGGCTATTCACAGTGAAGGTTTTCATCAATACGATGAACGTGTTAAAGAACTAATGGAAAAAGTAGAATTTGAGAAGAAATCAAATATCAAAATACCATCATCACATAATAAAGACTTACTACATAAAAACCTTTTCCAAAGTTCTTTTGGAAAAGCAATAGCATTTTGTATAGATAATATAGATGAAAAAATTGATTTGACAGTCCTGCATTCGTATAATAAGTGCATAGCCCCGCATCTAGCGATGGCGTAAAAAGACATTTGGGAGCTAAAAAAAAGGCTCAGGTGTAAACTACGCAAGTAATCGCCAAACTATTTGCG
>JAQIBR010000194.1 GCA_027858955.1 Bacteroidales bacterium | reverse complement strand
AATTCGCGGGCAAACCACACTTCTACTTGTTCGCTATTATCGTCGTTGTTAATAAAATGGCCTATTTCGTCGAATAGGGATTTTAGTTGGGTAATGCGCTGTTTGTCCATGCTATGCTAGGAATTTATTGAGTGAAACATTATTTTTTTTTAAAATAATCTTTGGTAAAAGAAGAGTATTCATCTTTGGCAAATAAAGCTAAAGAAACTTTACCGTCTAAAGTATTGTAAATTATGATATTTTGGTCTTTATTCATATTTTCATTTTTATTTTTCCGTGCTAAGCTTGATCTAACATCGGCCTCCTGACCGTAGGTTTTGTTTGCCCGACTTAATCTGGGAATAGTCCAAGTTCGGAAACTATAACCCAATATAATTATTCAAAAAAATCATTAAATCTAGACCTAACATATCGAGCAATTTCACTCACGGGTAACTCGGGTGAGGAATTACCACTTCTTAAATAAAATCTTTCTGATTTTACGCCGTATTTATCTGACATGTTTGTAAAGAGAGGTTTGTTACCAGGTTTTATTTCAACCATACATATCTCCATTTCATCTATGATAGGAAATGTTATTTGCAAATTAGTGGAAGCAAATTCAACACCATATGCTTTGTTTACAAGGTTTCTAAGATGCAGTTCAAACCCATCTTTATTACCATCTTTAAACGTATTATAATCATTTTCAAGTCCGATAATATTCATATCGTCTGTAACGCCCATTATCAAAGTTCCCCCCTGTCCGTTACTAAAAGCAGCAATGGTCTTAAGGATTACCTCTTCAAGTTTCTTATTGACAATGTGTTTCAACATGTCATATCTTAAAGTGGTTTTAAATTCAACTAGATTAGACTCTCCACTAAGTATCATCTCTTGAATATCAACATCCACTTCTTCAATTTCTGTCGATGTGATTCTATTAAGAAAGACATTTAGTTCTTCTGCCAATATTTGCCTTCTTTTTTGTAAGAATAACTCAAAGTTGTCAAGCTTCCATAGTTCTTCATCTTCCGGAATACATTGAAGTTTAAGACTGTTAGGGAATTTTTCTTTTACTTCTTTAAGATATCCATCGGCGTTTTTAGCAGATTTAGTTCTATTACCCACTTGAGTTAGAATAGCACGATTAGTAACTTCCTGAGCTAATGCGTATTTCATTCTATTATTCATATTATAACCATTATCTCTAAGTACAGAATATGGAAAAATATGATCCCATTCAAGATCATATTTTTTACCCATATTTTTTCTGATACTCAATCCTGTACTCAAGCATATAGCATTCTTGCTTTTAAAATACCATTTCATTAAACCCCACAAAGGATGTTGAACACCAACTCCAATAAATTCATCCTTAGATATTTCTAGAGGTCTTTCCATTTCAATAATTCTCAATAGCTTATCAAAAGGATTTTCTTCTTTTTGAATAATTCCTAAATCCTTGTCGAGTTTTTGGGGGAGCTGACTTACGTATCTGTTTCGTATCTGAGAATAAAAAAACCATTTAACTGCCTTTTTAATTTCAGATTGAGACATTTTTTCCTTTCCTTTATTGAAAGCATAAACGATAATTGGTATTAAGGCAAATACTGAATTGATTTCTTTAGTATGATCAATAAATGCTTGACTTTTCATCACATTTAACGCATAATCAAGAGTATCATTAGATAACTTTTCCCAAGCTTCTTTTAAGTTTTCAAGATTATCTGAAGAATGTAATTTTTCCATTCGAGAGCCATTACTATGCAAAACACCTAGAAGAACATAGATAATGAAGTCTAATCTGAAAACGAACCCATTTTCCGCTAATTCAGATAGTTTGTTCTTGAATAATTCTCTTGCTTCAGGCCAGTAACCAGTAATTTGAGCCAAAGCTAATTCAGCATCCGTTAAGTTAACGCCACTAGCATTGACAATATAAAATATATCAATAGCTTCCTTAATACTAGCTTTTGTTGGTATAATTTGTTCCTGAAATTCTCTATCGCGAATTTTTACTATAGAAAGAAAATTATCGTAAATTTTATGTTCTCTTTCTTTTGCTATTCTATCTACTTCACCTTTGATTGCGAGTTCTTCAATAATATCTATGTATCTCACTTGCCCTTTAAAAATACTTGTGATATTAACCCATATGGGATTATTTTCCATAATAGTCTTTTTATAATACTCTAAATCAAGGGTTTCCACATTAACATATAGATTTCTTACATCATGTATAATTTCTTTCTCCTTATAATATTTTGGAATTTCACCTTTCATCAACATATAAAGGGTGGTGATTCTTTGTTGACCATCCAATATTAATCTAACAGAACCCTGACGTGGATCATATTTATAGGATCCTTTTAGTTCTGGAGGATTATTTGTTTCCCAAGTTAACATTGTTCCAGTAGGGTAATCTTTAATCAAAGAAGATATAAGGTTTTTCGCATCCTTCCTTTTCCATACATACTCTCTTTGAAATGCAGGTACAAATAATTGATTCTCATCAATTTTATCCAAAATATGGTTAATTTTCATTACGGGGATATTTAGATTTAAACACTTCTATTATTTTTTATGGACTCATAACCAAATAATTTAACGTATTAAATTATTCTATTGTAATAGTGTATTATAAAGCAGTTGTTTATACAACTTCAAATATAAGCAATGTATTTTACACTAAATAATAATTTGCTATACAATATTAAAATTACAGGTTTTAATGTAAGGAATAAAGAAAAGTCGGAGTGCGACTCTGAGTCGCGCCCCGACTGCAATTTGCATCTGATGAGATTAATACCGATTAGTCAACTAAATGCCGCATACCTGCCCGTCCGGTCAGGCGGGTTTTAGCTCAGCACTACTATTTTTTATTTGCCTTCGCTGATTTTCAATTCACTTCGTTCAATTTGCGGTTTTGTTGATCTATCGGCATTAACTCCTTCAACAAGTTCAGGACAAGCTATTGTAAATTCAAAATTTGCTATGCGGCATTTTGAACTACAATTGGTATAATTCCTAATTCAGGATTTTTTGCGACAGTTTTAAGTTCTGTCTTAAACTTCTTATAAAGTTTTCTGGAGTACTCTCCGCTTTTGTTTCTTTTGTTGAAGAATTAGAGGATTTCTTGTAATTGAATTTCGGAAATTTTTGTCCAGATTATTTCTCGCTTAGCAATTCATCTACTTTTTGATCCATTTTTGATTGTGATATCACATTTCCCTTTTTTCCTTCTTTACTTGCAAAAAGCAGTTCTTTCTCTTGATCAGCTGTCAATTCAATAATGGTCTCCTTTTTCTTGTAGTCCAAAATTGTTTTAATGGCTTTAAGAAAGTCGATGTCTTCAATTCTGGATATTCTTTGAATTAATTCTTGTTTTAGTTGAATGGTATTCATAGATATTGTCTTTAAATTCGGTAAAAAGTTACAAAATATTCATCGAATTCATCAGCATTACTTAAGTGTAATGTTTTTTATTTCTTTGTTCGTGATGTGATTATTTTATCTTTTGGGTTTCGTCTGCAATCCCAAACCATTACTATCAGTATAGTGGTTTCAATTATTTCATAAATTATTTGATAGTCTCCATTAACAAGAGCTCTGACAGAGTTTATATCTGTCTGCAGTCCTAGAGAAGGATTTTTGGTAATAAGATTTATGCTTTTATTAATTTTCGAGTTAAGTTTTCGGCTATAATTTACATTCCCGTTTCTTTGATAATAGAAGTCAAGAATATCAAGTAAATCTAATCTCGCTTCAATTGACCATTCTACTTTGTACTTAACCATTGGTCAATTTCAAGTTTTAGAGATTCATTAGAAATAGTCTTTCCTTTCATGATTTGATCTCTTCCTTCTTCAATTCTTTTCTTCTGGTAGTCAGAAAGCATATAAGTCCCTTCTGAGACTTTAGATTCAATAATAGTCTTAATGGCATTCAAGAATGATGCATCATCAATATGAGTTAGGTATTCCATGATAACCTGTCTTAATTCAATAGTGCTCATATTTAGAATCTTTTTACAAAGGTAAATATTTTCTCCTCATTTAGCAATTTTGGAAATCTGTTTTCAGTTTATTCTGTAATTAATCTTGATCTAACAAAGGTCTACTTACCGTATGTTCTCCATAGTAATCTTTGTTTGTCTGAGACAAATTTGTTAATCCGACCTAATTGGAGATTAGGTCGAGCGTGGGGAAGATTTGGCCGGGTGAAGTTTTTATTCGGCGATTTCCCTCTTGGTTTTTCTTTTCTTGTTAATTCTCGTACTTAGTGGAGTCTTGGATTTCATTTTTTTGATGAGTTCACTAATTTCTTTTCGTTCCTTTTCAGTTAAAGGTGGACTTTGAATTAAAAAATCAATTCCTTCCGGTTCTTTAATGTGTGCCATTTTATTGAGTTTTAAAATATTTTTCTACTAATCTTTTTGATGCTAGTGTGTCAATTATCATTCTTTGATTTTTAAAGTGAAATGCTCCTAGAGTCTTCTCGTAATGTTCAATAAGTTGAGTTTTAGCAGTAAATGCTACAAACCCGTCAAAGCCTTTTTGAAATGAAACTTTACATGCGTAAGCAACCAAATTACCTGCAACTCCTTCATAAAGTTTATTCTGTCCGATATTAAAGGGAGCACTTTCCAATAAGTTCATAAAAATGTGGTCTCTTTCAATTGTAATACTCAACAAACCTTGAATTATACTTGGATTATTTAAAATCGTTAATTTGTATTGTTCTATTATTTTGTTGGTGTCCATAGATATCAAAGATACGAAAAATTCAGAGTTTTTGTATCATATTTTCTAGAATAATGATGCTCTAGACAAGCTTAATCTTCCACCGGTAGTCGGACAAGCCTAATTAAGCTTGAAAAAAAATATAAAGTCTCACGACTGTAAATCTATTTTCGGCTGATTTGTTTGTCTGAGACAAACTTATAGGTTAAGCCTAATCTATGATTAGGCCGAGTGAGGGCTTCTAGGGGTTTTGGTATTGCTGAGTTATTTATAAATCAAAAAAAGCGTATTCCGTTTCTTCAAATCAGGTTTTGTTTTTAATTTTTTCCAATTGGCAATGCTTTGAGTAACAATATATTCTGAATCTAAGCTAATATCACAAGCAACACAAACTTTAGTATCAGGATTACATTGTCCTAATAAGCTTTCAAACATCTGATTGTTGCGATATGGAGTTTCTATAAAGAGTTGTGTTTGATCTTCTTTATAAACTCTGCTCTCGAGTTCTTTAATGCGTTTGTTTCTTAGATTTTGTTCTTTTGGCAGATAGCCGACAAAAGCAAAATTCTGCCCATTAAAACCTGATGCCATTAAACCCATTAAAATTGAAGATGGTCCTACCAATGGAACAATTTGGATTCCTCGATTTTGAGCTATTGTAACTATATCGGCTCCAGGATCAGCAACGCAGGGAACGCCTGCATCGGAAAGTAAGCCAATATCTTTGCCTTGATTAATGCCATCCAAATAATTGCTTATTTCGTTGGTATTAGTATGCTCGTTTAATATGAGAAAGTCGAGATGATCAATATTACCACTATGGCCGGCTTTGCTTAAAAAACGTCGGGCAGTACGTAAATCTTCAACTATAAAAGTCTGTAAACTCTTGATAATGTTAAAATTACCTTGTGGAAGGATTGCGTTTAAATCGTCCGAGCCCAGAGAATTGGGAATAAGATATAGTTTTCCTTTTTGTTTCATTTTACCAATCAACAGCTTTTCGTGCAACAGGCATAGTCATACAACGCGCTCCACCGCCACCACGAGCTAATTCCGAGCCGTCTATCGTAATAACATACTTTTGATAGTCGCTGAGCTTGATTTTATTTTGAATCACGTCCTGAGCTTTTAATACATCAAAGCCGCGTTTATTCATTTCGTTAATTGTATATTCGTTTCGTCCATAACCAATAACTTTTCCGGGAGCAACAGCAAAGAAATTAGTACCACTATGCCATTGTTCTCGCTCTACCGAGAATTTGTCGATAGATCCGCCACAGTATAAAGGTTCCAAATCCATTCCTAAAGTTTTGAGCGCAACGATAATATTATCCATATCTTTAATGCTTTCAACTTTTCCGCCATCTATTGTAATATGAATAGTCTGAAAGCGATTAGTTTGCAGGATAACAGGTTCATACACCATACATTTATCTTTATCAAGAAAAGTAAATACCATATCCAAATGAATAAATGATTCGGGCGAATGGGGAAGTTCTTGAACAATTATATGTCGGCGCTCTTTTGTGTTTTTTAAACATTCAATAACAAAATCGATTCCTTGAGATGTTGTTCTTGGTCCTAAACCAATCAGTAGAATATCTTTACGGGCGACAAGTACATCACCTCCTTCAATAGTAATATTATCTGTTTTTCCGGTAAAACTTAAAGGATTAACTGTTGTGGTATTGAAAAGTGGATGAGAATCGAATATACTTTCCATTATCAATGATTCACGATCGCGAACTTTACTCGCCATTTTGCCAATAAGCACTTTATTATTTACAGTCATCGAGGCATCGCGAGTAAAAAAGAAATTATGCAAAGGTTTTAAGCTAAAGCGATCAGGATCAAGAAAGCGGGTTAAGTTATTTTTTATCATCTCGCCGCCTTCAATCAATTGACGAGCTAACTCAGCGTTATCTAAGTCAGAAAGATAAGGCTCGTATGATTCTATTTGTTCATTTAGAACAATTCGGTGAATCATACTTTCTTTAACTTTCTTGTTTTCTAATATATCTAGCAAAAGGTCTTTTACCTGAAAAGTTTTAGTGAGTTTGTTTAGCACTTGGTGGAGCTCACTATATTCTTGAGAAGCAATAGTAAGGTTCAGAATATCAGAGTATAAAGCGCGTTCGGCATTTTGCGGAGTCATATTTTCAACCTCGTGGCCGGGGGTATGTAAAATTGCGGCTTCCAGATCACCAATTTCTGATGATACCTGAACATTGATTTTTTCTTCCATTTGCTTGAAATTTTTTACAAAAATAGGGAAATGTTATGAACTTTTGGCTTGATAAGTATGCAAATTCAAACTTCAAATTACCTAGAGAAGGCATCGGCATTATATTTAACCGCAATGAGCGCTAAGGAATTCGCAATGAACGCAAAGAGCGAGAAATCCAACATTAATAAAATAGCGAGCTTTGCGCTATCTTTGCGAACCTTGCGGTTATAAATCATATGCCAATAGTCTCAAGTGGGCTTTAATTGTGAACATTTTGATTTGAAGTGAATTAACATCTAATTTGTGAAAATAAATTATACGTATTTATATTTAGTCCACTTTCTTGGCTGTTATTTGTGCAATATTTACAATAACATCTATTGCTTTTTGCATCGACTCTGCCGCAATAAATTCATAAGGTCCGTGGAAATTATGGCCACCTGTAAAGATATTAGGGCAAGGCAATCCTTTATATGATAATTGAGCTCCGTCAGTTCCACCTCTAATTGCATGAATTAATGGTTTTATGCCAGCTTGTTTCATCGCTTCTGCTGCAATATCAACAATATGAATTACAGGTTCAATTTGCTCGCGCATATTGAAGTATTGATCTTTTATCCTCGCTTTAATCAGTTCGCTGCCTAGTTTTATATTCAAATCATCTATTGCTTTTTGAAACAAAACTTTTCGATCTTCAAATAAAGCTTTATTATGATCTCTGATAATATATTCAAGCTCAGTTTTTTCCACATCTCCTTTTATATCGTGCAAATGGAAAAAGCCTTCAAAACCATAAGTTTCCTGAGGAATTTCATTTTTAGGCAATGAGGAAATAAATTCATTAGCAATTAAAATTGAATTAATCATTTTTCCTTTAGCATAGCCAGGGTGGACAGAAGTCCCATTGATAGTAACTATAGCTTTTGCGGCATTAAAGTTTTCGTACTCTAATTCGCCAACCTTACTGCCGTCCATAGTATATGCCCACTCTGTACCAAATTTTTCTACGTCAAACTTATGTGCACCTTTACCAACTTCTTCATCCGGAGTAAATCCAATTTTGATTTTACCATGCTTAATTTCAGGATGTTGTACCAAATATTCCATTGCCGAAACAATCTCAACAATTCCTGCTTTATCATCTGCACCCAATAAAGTTGTTCCATCGGTAGTAATCAGGGTTTGACCTTTATAGAGTAATAAATCTTCGAAATAGCTAGGTGATAATACTATATTCTTTTCTTGATCTAATACAATGTCTTCTCCATTATAGTGTGAATGAATTTGAGGTTTTACATTAGTCCCTGAAAAATCAGGACTCGTATCTAGGTGAGCAATAAATCCAATCACAGGAACTTCAAAATCAACATTCGATGGGAGCGAAGCCATGATATAACAATTTTCATCCAGACTAATATCTTCTAATCCAATATCTTTCAAATCATTTACCAAAATATGGGCTAAATCCCATTGTTTTTCTGTGCTTGGGAAAGCTTCATTATTTGGGTCTGATTGTGTATCTATTTTGATGTATTTTACGAAGCGATCTATAATATTTTGCATTTTTTTTATTTTTTTCTTTGTGTAACTCTGTGATTCTCAGCACAACTCTGTGTAATAGCTATTCCACAAAGAACCTCAGAGAAAGCACAAAGTTACACTAAGTAAATGTTTAGACTTGGTCGTAAATAAATTTGCCCAAAGTGCTTTCGATTGTTAGTTTTTTGCTTGATGAACTTTCTACTCGACCAATAATTTGTGCATCCACATTAAAAGAACGAGAAATTTGAATTAAATGCTCCGCAATATTTTCGGGAACATAAATTTCCATGCGATGACCCATATTGAAAACTTTATACATTTCTTTCCAATCGGTGCCTGATTGTTCCTGAATAAGTTTGAAAAGAGGAGGAATATCAAATAAATTATCTTTTATAATATGCAGATTATCAATAAAATGAAGCACTTTAGTTTGTGCTCCTCCGCTGCAATGTACCATTCCGTGAATTTGATTGCGATATTTATCTAAAATGGATTTTATTATTGGAGCATAAGTGCGGGTAGCGGAAAGAACAAGTTTTCCGGCATCTACTCCTTCAATATCAGTAAGGTCTGTTAATTTCATATTTCCGGAATATACTAATTCATCAGGTACAAGCTTGTCGTAACTTTCAGGATATTTTTCTGCCAAATAATGAGCAAAAACATCATGGCGGGCAGAAGTAAGTCCGTTACTTCCCATTCCGCCATTGTATTCGGTCTCGTAAGTTGCTTGTCCGAAGCTTGATAAGCCAACAATTACATCACCTGCCTTAATATTTGCATTGTCGATTACATCTTCACGTTTCATACGAGCCGTTACGGTAGAATCTACAATAATGGTTTGAACTAAATCGCCTACATCGGCAGTTTCTCCACCTGTAGAATAAATTGAGATGCCCAAATCGCGCAAATGCGCTAAAATCTCTTCAGTTCCTTGAATAATTTCTTTTATTATTTCGCCGGGAATTCTATTTTTATTTCGGCCTATAGTTGAAGAAAGTAAAATATTTTCAGTTGCACCTACACAAATAAGATCATCAAGATTCATTATAATTGCATCTTGAGCTATTCCTTTCCAAACAGATAAATCGCCTGTTTCTTTCCAATACATATATGCTAAAGACGATTTTGTTCCGGCACCGTCAGCATGCATTAGCGTGCAATAATCACCGTCTCCACCTAAAATATCCGGGATTATTTTGCAGAACGCCATAGGAAACAGTCCTTTATCGATATTTTTAATCGCATTATGAACATCTTCTTTCGATGCAGAAACGCCACGTTTATTGTATTTTGATGAATTGTTCATTATTATTTGAAGATCAGCGTTTTATTTGTTTTTGTATCGAATTCGGGATTTCCGAAACGATTTAATGTTTCTTTATTGATGATAAATGGATAGACTGAATCGTGCCAAACCCAAACTTGCACATTTTCAATTTTCTTATTTCCAATGGATAGTTCACGAACGTTGATTAGTGTTTTATGAGCAATTGTTCCAATTTGAATCAGGTTTTCTGCATCGCCTTCAAAATCATCTTTCGAAATAATACCTTCTTGCAAAAGTTTTAAAGCAAACTCAACACTAAATGTATTTAATTTGGTTAGTGGAGTATAGATTAGTTTGTCAGGAAAGTTGTTAATTATTGCTGGCATTTCCCAAATATCATTTTCAATTAAATCGACTTGAATAGCATTTTCCATTCCAGCTTCAACCAATGCAATGCTTTTGCTTGTGTCTTGCAGGCGATAATCGATAGTTTGGTAATTTCTTCTTAATACCCTGAATTCGATTCGTCTGTTAAGCTCTTGAGCTATAACTTTTATATTTTCAGGAAGTTGATTAATATATTCTTCAGAAAGACTTATGCCCTCATCAAAAACAAATTCATTCTTATAGATAATTTTTTCAATCGTTCTGGGAGCACGTTCGCCATATCCTTTAGCAACTAATCGGCCGGGATCAATACCACGTAAAATCAAATAATCAACTACAGATTCCGCTCTTTTTTGACTTAAAATATCATTGAGTTCGGCATTGCCTTGAGCATCGGTATGAGCGCCAAGTTCTATAACTAAACTTGAATTTGCATCCAAAGTTCTTATTAAACCACGAAGAGAATCTTCGTAAATAGGTTTTAAATCCCATTTTGCCAAATCGAAAAGAATTTCGGGCAGAAGTATTGGTTTTTCAGGAATACGTTTCAATCGAACGAGTTCTTCAAAAGTTTTGCTATGCTCCAATCCTTTAGTTGATTCTATTAACTTTTGTGTAAAATAATTTTCCTTTTCAAAAATTAGCTCATAATCTTTTCCTTTTTGAATCAAAGAAGTAGGAAAACTAAACTGACCTTTGGAATTAGTTTTGCTTCTATTTTCGTTTTTGAAATTATCACTCAAAATAACATCTAAGTCTTTGATAGGTTGCAGGCTATAATCATCAATAACGATTCCTTGAATTAAATATTCAATTGGAGGTAAACTAAAGGAGTATATATCTTCTTTTCCTCGACCACCTTTACGGTTTGAAGAAAAGAATCCGCTTTCAAATAGCTTAGGATGGAAAACTATTCCAAAATCATCGTAAGATGAATTGATAGGCATCCCCATATTCACAATCTCAGATGCTGCAGTGTCATTTTTAAGAGTAACTCGATACAAATCTAATCCACCCATTCCAATATGCCCATTGGAAGCAAAATAGAGCATAGTATCGTTGCGTAAAAAAGGAAAAAGTTCTTCGCCGGAAGTATTTATTATTGCGCCAAGATTTCGAGCCTTCATAAATTTATCACCTATTTTTTTGCGATGAGCTATATATAGGTCTTGTCCGCCTGATCCATTTGGAAAATCAGCAGAGAATATAATTGTACGCTCATCGTTGGAAAGTGTAGGATGCCCGACAGAACTACTACTATCGCCGCCCAAATAAACGATTTTTGGTTCGGCCCATTGTCGCCCCGATTTATTTACTTCCAGTATTGCGCATCCGCTTGCACTACTTTCTGATAAAAAACACCGTGTAAAATACATGCTGTTAAAGCGATCGTTTAGAGTTGCTTGTCCTTCGTTAGCTAAAGAATTTACAGTTTCGGTATCGTCAATTGTTTCAGGCTTGGTCCAATCTCCTTTGCTATCTATCCGACTAAAATACAAATCGCTGAAATCCATACCTGTCCAACCGTCTTTGGCTTTTCCCAAAGCTTCTTCGCGTGTAGTTGTATAAACTATGCTTTGATAATTTTGATCGAAGTAAGCAGGTGAGAACTCACTGAAACGAGTATTTATTTTGCGGATATTTTCAATAGAATAGTTTATCGGGTTTTTGGTCCACTCTTTAATCTTTTCGATAGATTTTAATCCAATAATCCCTTGAATATCTTCAGGCACTAGTAATTGATATTCTTCAAATTGTATTTTAGCATCTTCGTATTCTGCAAGTCCTAATAAAATGCGTGCATATTCTAATTGAAGTTCAGGTTTATTTTTGTGTGCTTTTGATCGGATTAAGCGTGAATAATAAGATTTTGCTCGTCTCAGATTATTCATTAATAAATATGATTTCGCCAATTGAATGTTTACTCGCTCTTTTTCATGCCTATTATCTTTAAGTTTCTTATATCCTTTGAGGTATTTTTGAACTGCTTCTGTATAACGTTCATCGGCGAAAGCTTGATCTGCAATTTTAATATTTCTATTTTGTGCGACTAAAGAAATGGTCAAAAAAAGAAGAAATAAGCTTAAAAAAATGGGCCGATGTGTAAGCATAGCAATTAGTTTATTTTTTAAACCATTATTTTTCTGATTTATTGTCTTTTGATTCGATATCGGCTGTTTTGGAAGTATCCTTTGATGGTTCTACATTTTCGTCTTTTGCTATTGTAGCTGTTTTTTTTGTATGTGAATTGTATCGTGTTTTCTGAATTAAATCATCGTCGATATTAATTTCACGTTTGATATCTTCTGTTGCTTTTCTTACAAAACGCATTGCTTTGCCAAATTTTCGAGCAATATCAGGCATCTTATCAGGTCCTAGAACAATAAAAATTAATAGGGCAATTATTGCAAGTTCACCACCACTGATGTTAAAGAAGAGAAGCATTGAAGGCATCATTGTTCTTTTGTTTGATGCAAAAATAAAAAAAGTCCCGACACATCTGACGGGACTTTCTTTTATAGTGAATGAATTAGCTTATTTTTTTTTACCGGCTTTTTCAGGAATGACATCTTTTTTATCACCACCTAATAAATCGTAAGCAATCGGACTAGCTGTAAACAATGATGAATAAGTACCAACCAATACTCCAACTAATAGAGCAAAAGTAAAGCCTCGGATAATTTCACCACCAAAAATAAAGATGGTTAATAATACAACTAATGTTGTTCCAGAAGTATTAATTGTACGAGGGAGTGTACTATTCAAAGCCTTATTGATATTGTTTTTCAGACTTTCTTTTTTGTATAAACCGGTATTTTCTCGAATACGGTCAAATATAATTACCGTATCATTAATTGAGTAACCGATAATAGTAAGAATAGCAGCAATAAATGCTTGATCTATTTCCATGCTAAATGGTAAGAAACCATAGAAAATGGAGAATATACCCAGAGTGATAATTGAATCGTGGAAAAGAGCCACAACTCCACCAACACCATATTGCCATTTCTTAAAACGAAGAGTAATATAACCCAGTATGATTATCAATGAGAAAATAATCGCAAAGAAAGCTCCACGGATAATTTCATCGACAATAGTCGGACCTACTTTTTGTAAACTTAAAATACCAACTAATTGTTCTATATCACCAGTATCACCTGCAAATTCTTCGTATGAAATATCGTGAGTATAAAAAGGTTTAAGTGCATTAAACATTTGATGCTGAATTATTGCATCAACGTTTTCACCATCATCGTCAATCATATATTGAGTAGTAACTCTAACCTGACGGTCGGGACCAAAAGTTTTAACTTCTGGAGCAGTTCCCAGTTCCTCAGCTAAAACTTCACGAATCTCCGTTGTATTAACATTTTCGTCGAAACGAATAATGTAAGAACGTCCACCTGAGAAATCAACTCCAAAGCTTAAACCTTTAGTTGCTAAAGATCCAATTCCTAGAACCAAAACTACACCTGAAATTACATAAGCAATCTTACGTTTGGCGATAAAGTCGAATTTAGCATTGGCCATGAAACCTTCAGTTTTCTTATTGCTAAATTTCACTGCTTTATTTTCATCCAATAATTTGGTTAAAATAAGCCTTGTAATTAAGATAGATGTAAATAAGGAAGCAAAAATACCAATGATTAAAGTAGTTGCAAAACCTTGAATAGGACCGCTACCGAATATATTAAGTACAATGGCTGTAAGTAAAGTTGTAACGTTACCATCTATAATAGCAGAATAAGCATTCTTATAACCATCGGTTATGGCTAATCTAATGCCTTTTCCTAGTCGAATTTCTTCTTTAATACGTTCAAAAATGATTACGTTCGCATCAACTGCCATACCAAGTGTTAATACAATACCAGCAATACCTGGCAGTGTTAAAACGGCACCTAATGAAGCAAGAACTCCAAAGATGAATAAAATGTTAGTTAATAATGCAAAATCGGCTACCCAACCAGCTCGGTTGTAATATAGTAACATATATGCCAGTACTAGTACAAAAGCTATTATAAACGACCATAAACCTGCTGTAATAGCTTCTTGACCAAGACTCGGCCCAACAACTTCTTCTTGTACAATATGTGCAGGAGCAGGCAATTTTCCAGCTTTAAGAATATTGGCAATATCTAAGGCTTCTTCAACTGTCATGCCGCCACCAGAAATGGATGAGCGGCCACCGGAAATTTCAACATTAACATTAGGGAAAGAATATACATAGTTATCTAAAACAATAGCAATTTGACGACCAATATTGTCTCCAGTTAAGCGTTTCCAAGCTTGAGCACCTTCGCTATTCATCGACATTGAAACTTCAACTTGTCCTGTTGGACTGTAATCTTGAGAAGCATCAACAATAACATCACCTCCTAAAGCAGGTTGACCATCTCGAGAGGTGACTTTAATTGCAACCAATCCGTGAACGTCAGATCCTTTTTCAACTGGATTGATTGTCCAATATAAGCGTAAATTGTTGGGGAAGACAGTTCTAACTTGTTTTAATAAGGCGTTTACGCGAGCAGTATCTTTAATTGCTGCATATCCTACACGAGCACTTTCTGCAGGAAAAGATTGCCCGGATTCATCTTGAACCAAAGAAGGCTGTAATACAGCCCAAAGTGGATTGGCTTCGATATATTCTTCATAAGCTAAGTTTTGATCAACCGCTGGGTCTTTTTGTACTTGCTCTAATAGGCTTGCAGCAGTTGTGTCGGTAGTAGCTTCTACTGCACCTTTTGCTTCGGTTAATTCTTCTTCAGTTGAAGTAAGAGTTTTATTTACCTTATTAATTTCAACTAGTTTAGCATTTGCTTCGGTGAAATAATCAATTACTTCAGGAAAGTTAAAAGTTTCCCAAAACTCAAGTTTGGCTGTTCCCTGTAAAAGTTTACGAACACGATCACGATCCTTTATACCCGGAAGCTCAACTAAAATACGACCTTTGGTTTGCAACTGTTGAATATTAGGTTGCGAAACACCAAAACGGTTGATACGAGTATTTAAAATGTTGAAAGTTCGGTCGATAGCACCATCAATTTCTGCATTTAAAACATCAATAATTTCTTTGTTAGTTGAGTTATAGCTTACTTTGTCTTTTAATTCGATTGTACTGAAAACACCAGCAAGGCTGAAATTAGGATCAATCTCATTAATGGCATCCTCAAATAAATTTATGAAAGCAACGTCAGTACTTTTTTGCCTTTCGACTGCTAATAGAACCGCTTCACTAAAAGTTGGGTTTTTACTATAACCCGAAAGAGCTTTGATGATGTCAGGAACTGAAATTTCAAGAGTAACGTTCATACCGCCTTTAAGGTCGAGACCAAGATTGATTTCTCTTTCTTTAACTTCTTTAAATGTATATTGTCTAATTCCTATGTTATAAACTATTTCGTTTTGAATTGAATCTAAATAGAATTTTTCATTCAATTTCGAAATAGAATCATAGATATAACCTTCTTTAAGGTTGTCTCCGTTGGCAATTGCTTTTGCAAGCTCTTGAATTTGAGCCGAATTGGCGTATTCGTATGCGTCTTTTTCAACACTTTTGGCAAAATAAGTATAACTGAGTTGAAAAACGCAAACAAGCGCAAATGCGATGGCAAAAAACCTTATAGCACCTTTGTTCTGCATGTGTTTGGATGTTTGTTTTTTAAAAAATTTACAATGCGCAAAATTAGGATAATATTTCAATCTATGGTAACATTTTACCAAAAGATTTGGATACGATAGCTATGAGCTATTTCATTAAAAGATGCACTGAAGATTTTTTTTGCCACCAAAACACTAAAGCACCAAATATCACCAAATTGTATTGCTTATTTGTATACCTATCATACTCTTGCCAATTTTTACAAAATTAAGATTTATTAGATATTCTAGATATTCATTAATCAAATACAAACGCCATATAATTAGAATAATACAAAAATTATTGATAGGACTACAACCTTAAGTTCATAAATTATTATTTAGTGTAATTTTGTGTATTGGTGATTTTGTGGCATTTTTATTATTTTAATTCGATAAATATCCTAAAACGTTGGCGCATCAATTAAAGAATTAGCCAATATTCAGAAATAATTTGCCTAATTTATGCTTTATAAAACAGCCACTTCCAGAGTTCTTTATAATTGACTTTTTTACCATACATAAGAATACCCGTGCGGTATATTTTTGCTGCTACCCAAGTAGTAAATATAAATCCGAATATAAGTAGTATACCCGAAGTCAAGATTTCCCAATAAGGAACTCCAAAAGGAATTCGTATCATCATAATTATAGGCGATGTGAGTGGAAACATCGACATCCAAAAGGCAATTGGACCATTTGGATCTGTTATAATCAATTGCGCCATTATAATACTGAGTATCAGTGGAATGGTGATCGGCATCATAAACTGATGTGTGTCTGCTTCGCTATCAACGGCTGAACCTACTGCAGCAAATAAAGCAGCATATAGTAAATATCCGCCAAGAAAATAAAATAAGAATGAACCTAAAATAACAGCATAGTCTATTGCTAATAATGCATCAATAAAAAAGCCGATATTTTCGTCTTGTGCTTGTGTTTCAGCTATTTCTGTTTCAACGGGTTCGTTGGGAAATAATCCCTGGCCGTTTTCCACTATTTGACTTTTCTGAAAAGCTTTTAATTCATCCTGATAGGCAAATTGGAATCCAAAAACTAAAGTGGCGGTTAACACAACCCAAAGCATAAATTGGGTAAATCCGACCAAAGCAATTCCGAGAATTTTCCCCATCATCAATTGAAATGGTTTCACGCTTGATATTACAACTTCAATAATTCGACTGGTTTTTTCTTCTATAACCCCACGCATAACTTGAGCTCCAAATAGAAAAATGAAGAAATAGATTAAAATAGAGGAAAACATACCAACTGCCATACTGATTTCTGTGGAAGTCTTTTCTTCATTTCCACTACTATCCACTTTTATTGAGCTAATAAATACATTGGTTTTGATTGAAAGAAGAGTTTCGGGGTCGATGCCATGTAAAGCTAGTTTCTGAGCTTCAATTTCTTTTTTCATTATTCCCTTGATATAACTTTTTACATCCAAACTGGATTGTTTCTTGCTATATAAAATAGCAGTATTCGGAACATGTAGATCAGGTTTGGGTATATAGAGTAAGGCATAATTGCCTAGTTTGTTTAGATTTTCTTTGGCCGTTTTAAGTTGCGGAATTGCTTGAACAAATTGCATATTCTCGTCACCTTCAAATTTGTCGAAGAAAACGCCAGTTTCATCTAAAACACTAATTACTTTAACTTCATTTGATAAGCTTGAAAGATAAATTGGTACTATCCATATAGATGCCATTAAAAGTGGTCCCAAAAACGTAAGTATGATAAAAGAACGTTTTTTAACTCTGGTAAGATATTCGCGTTGTATTATAAGGCTGATTTTGCTCATCTTAAGTCTATTTCGAAGTTGCGTTAACACTTTGTATAAAAATTTCGTCCATGCTGGGAAGAATTTCCTTTAATCCCAATACATCAAAATCATCCATTAAAAATTTCATTAAATCGTTAGGTTTACTTCCTTCTCCAATTTGAAACTTTGTTTTATTTGAGCCATTGGAATTGCCATTGTCTAAAATGCTTAGATAAGACGGAAGTTTGACTTTCATTTGATCCAATTGTCCGAGCCATTCCACTTCATAAATATTGGCTTTGAATTTATTTTTAATGCTGCTTACTTCACCTTCTAATATTGTTTTAGCTTGATCAATTAAACTGATATGGTCGCAAATTTCTTCAACTGAGGCCATGTTATGAGTAGAAAAGATAATGCTGGCACCTTGATTTTTAAAGTTTAAAATTTCCTTCTTAAGTAGTTGAACATTAATAGGGTCGAAACCACTAAAAGGCTCATCGAATATAAGCAGTTTAGGTTTATGAATGATAGTAATGATAAACTGAATTTTTTGCTGCATTCCTTTCGAAAGCTCTTCCACTTTTTTGTTCCACCAACTGCCAATATCAAATTTCTCGAACCAAACTTTTAATTCGCGAATAGCATCTGCACGACTAAGTCCTTTAAGTTGAGCTAAGTATATGGCCTGTTCTCCTACTTTCATCTTTTTGTACAAACCTCTTTCTTCGGGGAGATATCCAATTTGGTAAATATCAGATGTTTGAATATTACGTCCATCAAAAAACAACTCACCTTCGTCTGGCCCGATTATTTGATTAATGATTCTGATAAGCGTAGTCTTGCCTGCACCGTTAGGCCCGAGCAATCCAAAAATGCTTTGTTCAGGAATAGAAATGCTTACTCCATCAAGTGCGGTATGTCCGGCATAACGCTTGACTATATTTTTGGCTTCAAAAAGCATATTTATTAATTTTTGGTATCTATTTAGAATGTTTATTACACTTATAGGCAACTCATTGTTTTTACCGCTGAGAACCGCTTAGAAATTACGCTGAGAACCGCAAAGAATTAATAAACAGCAATATAGTCTTTTCCCAAAGGGATGCCTTTGGCAGCGGCTCTTTGCGTAATACTTTGCGACTCACTGCGGTAAGCGCTAAATTACAATAATTTAAACAAGCTAAATAGTTACAATTTTCAGCAAATATAAGGAAGATGGAAGATTAGCGTGGAACTAAATGTTAAAATTTCAGAATCAAGATTATTGCACTATAAATAATGTAATACCTGTATTGAGCGAAGTCGAAATGCCTGTATTGAGCGAAGCCGAAATAAGGTTAATTCATATTTATGCATACTCGCTACTAAGTATCCGCGATTTTGGAATCGAACTACAAAATAGATAACTATATGATTGTCATTAATTTAAATAAATTCAAAGGCATCAATAAAAACTTTTTGAAAAAAATCTATTTTTGGATGACCGATTAATTAAAGCTCTGAAAGAGCTTAATTTGAATAACCGTGGGTTTTCCACCCACGGTACTTATCAAGAATGAAAAACAGCCCTGAAGGGGCTGAATTTCAGCAATATGTAATTTTTTTATCAGTATTAATTCCCTGTTTATCAAAAAGTTTTCTTTTTCTTTTTTATAGTCATTTATGTCATAGTTCAACCCCTTCAGGGCTGTGTTTCAGCTCATTAGATAACCGTGGGTTGCACCCACGGTTATTCATATTTAGCCACTTCGTGGCTCTTTTAAAATTAATCAATTCAGAGCAAAACAAAATGCAATTTATATCTGCTGATTATCAGCATGTTGTAATTAGTTATAGTAGGTTTGATTTAACAGATATGGTTACGTATTTTTGTTTTTCTCCTTGATATCTGGAAAAATCACCAATATTTTAAGAAAACCTTATATTTGGTTTTTTACCTTAATAGCATAAAAAAGGGGTAAGCTACTTGCATCGCACCGCTACAACCTCATACCCTTGCTACATTCCTGTCCTGGGGGAGTTCTGAGGGAGCTGGTCGTACAAGACTTACCCCGTGCAAAAGTACAAATGTTTTCGATTTGTCAAAGAAATAGATGAATAATTACGATTGATTTTTTCTGGTTGAATTACGATAGAATTTACTCCTTGATTTTGAGCACGGGAACTAAAATTGTGTACTTTTGCCGTTCAAAAATTAAGATTAAAATGAGCGATTTGCCGCAAGATAATATTACTCACGATGGCATTATTAGTCATATTGCAAAAGATGTGATAACAGTAATGATAGTTTCGCAAGCTTCTTGCGCTTCCTGCTCGGTAAAAGGTGCATGCACTGCTTCTGATATGGAGGAGAAAAATGTGGAAGTAAAACGCGGATTACACGATAATTATAATGTGGGTGATAATGTTGTTGTTACTATGGATCAATCATTGGGAACTTGGGCTGTAATGTTTGGCTATGTATTTCCGTTTTTGGTTTTGCTTATTGGATTAATCGTTTTTACTCAAATATTAGATAGCGAGGGTGTTGCAGGATTACTGGCTTTATCGTTGCTTGCTCCTTATTATTTATTCCTTTATTTAGCTCGTAGGCAAATGGATAAGACTTTTCAGTTTAGGATTATTGGGTAGAAAATAATAATTCCTTAATGGCTTCTGAATACTCACTTTAAAAATGTGGGATATTTTGCTGGTCTTTTTTGTATATTTGTAAAAACAATTTAAGATGCACACCATTCATTTAAAAATAAACGAAAAAGTCTATGAAAAATTTCTATGGCTTCTTGGTAAGTTCACCAAAGAAGAAATTGAAATAATTTCGGATGATAAAGATTTTATTTCAACTCAAGCTTATTTACAAAAGGAGCTGGATGAGATTAAATCTGGTGAAGCTAATTTTTATTCCCAAAATGAATTTGAAGACAGATTAGATCAAGCGATAGAAAAATATGAAGATCGTTTATAAAGACTCCTTCGTAAACAGACTTAAAAATCAAATAGAAATATCAAGCTTACTAATAAGTCTGAAAGACTTAAATATGAATAACCACCGGTATCACCGGTGGTATGACAGAAATCATAGAACAACCCTGAAGGGGTTGAATATTAGAGAGTTCAACCCTTATCAGGGTTGTTTTAAATCCCGTAATTATTTTACCCTGCACTTCGTACAGGGTTATTAATATTAAATCCTTTCAGGATTTGTTCCTAGGTATATATCCTTTTCATTTTAGATTTAATTTTCTGTAAAAAAACAGGCTGTCATTAGTTGAATTCTCTTGATTAAGAATTTGAACAATATCTTTTAAAATTAAATCTGGTCGAAAATTTCCTGTTTCCCAAAAATCATTGCCTCCCAAAATGCGTGTTCTATTTGTATTTGAATAGATATTTTCATTTTTTATCGACTTTAAAACACTGTACTTCTCTTGTTTGATATGATTTATATCTGTACTATTTTGTCCGAAAGTGGTAAACCAAAAATCAGCATCCACTCCTTTTTCCAAAACAACTTCAACATCTAAAACCAGACTTCCAGATTTATCGTTTTCTTTCCAAATATATTCTGCTCCGGCATCAGCATAAATATTTGCAATATAACTTTGTCCGCCTGCCACGTACCAAACACCATTATACTCTTCGCCGTGTAATACTTTTGGTTTTTCAAGATTGCCGCTATATTTATTTTTGATGGCTAAATAATTGGTTTCAACCAAATTAAAGAGTGAGTCGGCTTCTTTTTCTTTATCAAAAAGCAGAGCGATAGCTTTTATCCATTCTGCTTTGCCTAATGGCTCTGTTTCCATCCATTCAATCATAAATAGAGGATTAAAGCCCATTTTTATAAGCAGCTGATAATCAGAATTAATGTTATTCCATCCGCTTGTAATTACAATATCAGGCTGGAGCAGAAGGATGCGTTCTTTATTTATTTGAACCGTGTTACTAGTTTGAATAAGTTGGTTGGAATCTAATTTTTCGGAATACTGTTTTTCGTAGAAAAACCTAGGATCAGTTATTCCATTTACATATTTATCCAAATCCAAAGATTTTAATGAAGCTGCTTGAGCTGCTGTGTGCAGTGCAATGGTTTTTGGAGTTTCATAGAAATAGAAAGTCAGTTCATTATTTTCAACTTCGGGCTTTATGCTATCCTTCAAAACATAATAGGTAGCATAAGGCTTAAAATTGTCCCAAGGATTGAGAACGGTCAGTTTTTTAAAACGTTCGTTCGATTCCAAAGTAAAGCCTTTAGCATATTTTACACTCTTAGATATAGTTGCACTTTTTCTTTCTTCTTGATGAAAAGAGCAGGAAGAGGCCAGAATGAAAAGTAGCGATACAAATAAATAAATTTTCAAATTCGTGTTCTTAGAGATTATTTTTGAAACAAATCGAAAAGTTATATTTTGCCACCAAAGCTCCAAAGCACCAAATATCTCCAAAAAAATAAAGTGTATATTATTCATTTTGTGAATTTTAGTGTCTTGGTGTTTTGGTGGCATCTTTTTTTGTTTTACACTCTTCTTTACTAATTAATTTCTTTTAAGCGAAGACCCGTTTGGCCCAATGCCGACGATATAATTACCTAATTCCACCCCTGTTTCACTATAGCGAAAAAGTTTTCCTCTTTCGGTAAAATTCAAAGATTCATAGCCAAAAATTACTCCATCTTCTGGATTTATATCAAAACCATAGAATGATTTGTTTAAAAGCTGAGTTCCGGCAAAGGAAGCATCATTTATGTTTAACGTGTAAATTCCATTAAACCCAAAACCTGCACCAATATAGAGCATATCTCCTTCAGGATTGATAGAAAGCTTTGTAGGATGCTGCTCCTCAAAAAGAGAAATTTCATTTATAACGGAATAATCGATCGTATTTATTTGAAATAATTTGGAAGGACTATGTCCGATCGGATTCCAATTATCATCGTAAAGAGCACTTCCTGAGCATAATATCCATAAGCTTTCGTTTTTATCAATTATCATAGATTTTGGATTTGCTCCAACTACTAATGTTTTCAGTACAGCTTTGCTATCAATATCAATAATACTTATAGTATTATCAAATCCCCAGCCTCCGCTATTGGCTACAAAAAGTTTATCGTCTAGTAAAACCATCGCTTCCGAACCTAATCCTGTTGAAACAGAATCGGTCACAGATAAAGTGTTTACATCGATAAAATAAACTTTTCCATCAACGCCCCATTTTCCCCAGGCGGATGCAAACGCAGTGTTTTCATCTCCAATAGAATAACGCACTTGAGTTAAATTTTGAATAACACCAACTTCTGCAAAGCTTTTCCCATTTACAACTTCAATTTTATGTGAATTATTTACCTGAATAAAGCTATAATCGCCAATTCTACTTACAGATTGAACGACATCACCTAAACTTCGATTGTTTTCCAATTGGAAAATCTCGTTTATAATAGAATCATTATCAGAATTATAATAGCTTATGGTTCCGTTTCCATTGCCAAAAGTTCCTTCATTGCTGATTAAAACACCGACTCCATATTTTCCGTAATCAGGTGTTTCTTTGGTTTTGGTGCATGATGAGATTAGAATGCTAACTAATAGCAAGAGAATTAGAGTTGTTTTTTTAAAAAATTGAATCATTTTAATTGATATTATAGTGAATACTAATTTGATAATTTCTTCCGGGCAAAGCATAGTTTTCCATACTCTGATAGTCTTGATTGAAAAGATTATTTAAGCGGAAGCTTAAGCCAAGATTTTGTTTTTCTTTTTTTATAGAGCTACTTAAAATGAGATTTGTCAAAGGATAAGCATCTAACCAAGATGTGTTGTCTGCGATAGTATAGCGTTTGCCAACAAATAGCTGTTCTATAGTTAAACTTCCAATTGGATGCACTAATGAAAACAATGCTTTTGCCTGATTTTTGGGCGTGTAAATAAGTTGCTTTTTTAGTATAGATTCTGACTCATTCTCGGCCGTTTTTTCCAGAGTAGAAGGATTGAATGAATAATGCAGCTCAAGTTTTATTTTTAATTTGTGAATAGTCCTGTCTAACCTTAAATCAGTTTCTATTCCTCTAGACCAAACTTCCTTTTGATTAAGCGGTGTCCAGATTCCTTCTATCGGAATCCATAAAATCAGGTTTTTGATATAAGTATTGAAAGTTGATAAACTCAAGCTAATATTGTTCCGATTGATAAATTTATGGAATTGTACTCCAATATCTTGTGACCAAGCAGATTCATCCAATAAATCTGGATTTCCTTTAGCAAATCCGCCTTGCCAAAATAAATCGTTGAATGTTGGTTGACGATAGTTGCGCGATACCTTGCCCGAAAGTTGAAAATGTTCTCCTATCTCATAAGTCAAACCAAGGGCAGGAGTGGGCTGACTAAAATTCTTATCGATTAATTCCTGACGAATACTTCCTGAAATATGTAGTGTTTTTGCAGAATTCCAAAGTTTATAGCTTAGCAAAAAAGCCAAATTATTACGATGACTGATTTTGGCATAATTATCAGATTCTCCCCAGTCTATTCTTTCGTGGATGCCGAAATTTAACAAATGATTTGTTCTGGTTTTGTAATTTACCTCTGTTTCCAGAATTGCGCTCCTGGATAAATGTTCAGCATAAATTCCACTAAGAGAATCGTTGAAGTTTAGTTTGGAACTCAATAAACCCGCACGAGCCATTATATCGTATTTGGGTTTGGAAAGCGTATAATCAGTAGAAAAACGAATTGCTTCATCGGTTTGTACCTGTTTGCTAACAAGCATCGTCATATTAGGTGGTAATTCACGAGTGGATTTTTGAATCCATAAATGGGTGTTTATTTGTTGATTTTCAGCAAGCAAAAACCGACTGTCCTGACTTATTCCAAAATATTCTACGGCAGCATTGCTTTGTGTCATTTCGGGATGCCCGAATTGTTGCGTATTTACAAATGGAAAATCATTTTCGGCTTGTCGGTAAAAGAGTTTGAGCGAAACAGCGACTTTTTCTCCACCTTTTTGAATTGATGCTTGTCCAAAATAATTCCCATAACTCCCGATACCAGCTCCTACAGCAGTTTTTAATCCTGCTTGAAATTGAGCTTTGCTTTGCATAAGAATAGCTCCGCCAATTGCACCGCTCCCATAAAGTGCACCAGATCCGCCGTATTGAACAACAATCTCATCTATCGCTTGTAAAGGGATAAGTTCAAGATTTGTTCCTCCGTTTAAAGGATCTTGCAAATTAATCCCGTTCCATAGAATAGCAGTATGAGCGGATGATGTACCTCTTAGACTGATGCTTGTATTGCCACTAATGCCGTAAGATTTAAGGTGTAAGCTAGTTAGGCTATTTAAAGCTTCCGCAACATTGCTTGCAAAGTGATTGGCTTTTGAGGAGGAGTCGATTTTTTGTTGTTTACTCCCGTCAGAAAATTGATCAAATCGATAAGTATTGATACTGATTTCGTTCAGTAGTATCGAAGTATCAAAAGAATCCTGAGCAATTGCCGCTATCGCGAACAAAAAGAATAATAAACTGACCAACTTACTTTTTAGCATTATTGATATTTAAAAAATTAAATAATCAACAACATCTATTGCTAAAAAACGGCATTACAAAAGGTAAAATGATTTTCATCAAACTACTTATTGCCTTTTCACCGAAAGCATTAAATATTGTACTCTAATGGCAGGTCTTCTGACTTGTCCCGGTTTTAAGCTTCCTTCCCATCCGTCGGGCTTCGACTAAAGCTCAGTCGAACGTTGACGAACAGTGGTATGTAGGTGCTAAAACCATCACCCGCCAGAGGCGGATCGGGCATTACAGCAGCGGGAACTGTTCAGGATTCTCACCTGATTCCCTTTTAAAAGATTGCACGAAAGTGAAACCTTTACCATTTTGAGCAAAGGTAGGGAAAATAGTATTCGAAAAATTAATGTTCGAAATATGTTAACATAATATATAATAGGAAAATCTAAGTTAATCTCGCAAAGTCGCAAAGCCGCAAAGAAAACGTTTTGATAAACACCCACTTAACTAATTT
>JAQIBR010000184.1 GCA_027858955.1 Bacteroidales bacterium | reverse complement strand
ACAGTTTTTCCATTTGGAATTACTATCTCACCTCCATCTAAACCCATCTCATTAGCCAACAACTTAAGTATCGTTGACTTTCCTGTTCCATTTGATCCTACCAATCCTATTTTATCGCTAGAATTAATAAGAAAAGAAACCTGATCGAAAAGCAGGTTACCGGAAAAAAGTATACTTATATTTTGAACTGAATACATTTAATTAATTCTTTATACAAATGGAGACATATATGAAGCTGGCTATATATATTTGACTTTACTTCATCTATTTTTTTTGTTTTGGTGAGTTTTGGTGTTTTAGCGCTTTGGTGGCAAAAATATTAAAGCCACAAAAACTCCAAATCACAAAATTCCACTAAATTTTTTACCTAAAAATATATTGCACTAAATTAGTTCTTTGATATATCAGATTTATCTTCAAACTAGTACAGTATAAAATCTAATCCGCATCAGCAATTTTAGCGGCAAAATCGCGTCCATAAGAACGGCATTTTTCTAATTCTTCTTGGTTTGGAGTAAATTTGAAAAACATTCCTACTGTAAAGAAATCGAGTTTTAAGTTGCGTAAATTATTTTCTATCAATTTAGAACCTTCTCCACTCCAACCATAAGAGCCAAACGCTCCGGAAAGTTTGCCTTTATCGCGCAAAGGATTAATAATTGCAAAAAGCTTATAAATTGGTAATAAAATATTTTGATTGATAGTAGGAGAACCCACAATAATGCCACTTGCCTTTTCCATCTGCATATCTAATTCGCCAATGGGCGATTTCTCAACATCCAACAAAATTGCATCAACTTCGCCCGATTCTTGAATACCTTCGGCAATAGCTTCTGCAATTAATCCTGTTTTATGATAGGCCGAAACATAAGGAATAAACACATATTTACGCTCGGGTTGAGCTAAAAACTCATTGGAATAAACTTCGGAAAGCTGAACGTATTTTTGCCAATTTTTACGTAATAATGGACCATGGCCAGGCAAAATTGCTTTAATGCGTAGTGGCTTTATCTTTTCAATAGCCTTTAACATAAACTTACTGAAAGGCTTCAATATTACATCGAAATAATATTTAAAATCTTTGTCAAAATCGCCAACCTCATCATCCCACATTCTGTCGTCAGCAAAATGCGAACCAAAAGAATCGCAAGAAAAGAGCAAATGATCTTCCTCTAAATAAGTGTAAATACTATCAGGCCAATGCAAATTTGGAGCACCGATAAACCTTAAGGTTTTATTGCCTAAATCGAGGGTTTGACCGTCTTTAACAATTTTATGTGGGAAATCGGCTCCCATCAAATCTTTTAAATATCGAATGGCATTGGTAGATCCAATTACGGTTGCCTTTGGCGCCAGATTCAGTAAGTTGCGTAAATTTCCCGAATGGTCAGGCTCTGTATGATTTACAATGATGTATTCAATCTCAGCCGGATCAACAACACTTTTAATTTTTTCGATGTAAGTATCCCAAAATCGTTCTTTGACGGTTTCTATAATTGTCTTTTTCTCTGCATCGATGAAATAGGAGTTATAGCTTGTGCCGTGCTCCGTTTCCATAACCACATCGAATGTAACAATGTCTTTATCTAAAACACCTACCCAATAAACATCAGGTGTTATTTGAATATTTTTTTGCTCTGCCATTGTTAATCTGGTTAAATTTTTTGAAATCGATTTACAAATCTAAAATAATTTGTCCGTCGTCTGCTAATCCTTTATCTTTCTCTTCCTGCTCTTTTTTCTGCTCGCTTGAGTTTTCTTGAGGTTCTTCATCAACTATAATATGTTTATCATCCACCTCAATATCAAGATCAATATTTTCAGATTTTTGCGCCACTAATGTTTCTTCTACTATTATAGACTGCTCTTTATCAACATCTTGCTCTATTTTTTCTGTCTTTATATCTGGATAAGCATCAGAATTAGATTTTAGCCAAGTTAAGCTTACTAATTTATCATTTGTGAGCCTCTTCCCTTTTGCTTTATAGCTTTTAATACCGATAAATTGATCCACATCAATTTGCCGTTTATTATTCTTACCACTGTCAGATTTAAGTTCTATATTCAATAATGGTTTAAAGTCAATGCTAAAATCGAGCAACTTAGCTTTTGGTGAATCACCAATAAAATTGATTTTCTTTTCAGATATTTCGGGGATAAAGCGTTTTAGATAAGGCAATTTGGAGCTCGCCTCAATATATAAAGCACTTATAATTTTTTGCTGATCAAATTTTTCTATCAGTAATATATCATCATCAAAGTGATTGGTTAATTCGAAATTATAGAATTTGTATTCACCTGAACCCATTAAAGTAAAAATCTTTTGCTCACCGGAAAAGGCACCCAAGTATTTACCACGTTTGTCAGTATTTAGGCGTTTGACATTATCATCATACCAAATATCAATAGCTCCCAGAGTAGAAACTCCATCTTCTTTTTTTATTATTTTGGCAATTGGTTTTCTGCTTAAGATATTTCCTTTTGAGCCTCGACCTTTAATTGCGAGTTCGCTAAAATCGAAATCAAAGACTGCTTTTTTAAGTCTTGGAGATGGTCGTATAGCAATTCTCAGTAATTCTGCTTCGCCATTTGGATTAGCAGAAAAATAGATGATTTTTGCTCCTTTGTGCTGACTTGAAAACTCGTATTCTTTATCACGCGTAATTCCTGTAACAGCAAATCGTTTTACATAACTAATGCCTTTTAATCCTTCACGATACACAACATTATAAACGGTTCTGTCATCGCCTTTTTTAAAGACATCAATATGAATAATGTTTTTACCAACAAACACTTTCCCGTTTACTTTAGTTACCAAAAACTTACCGTCTTCACGGAAAACAATGATGTCGTCGATATCGGAACACATGCAAACGTATTCGTCTTTTTTAAGTGAAATGCCTGCAAAACCATCTTTTCTATTCACATAGAGTTTTTGACTTGCCACCGCGACTGTGGCAGCATCGATATTTTCAAAGCTTCTTATTTCTGTTTTACGACCTCTGCCTTTTCCAAAACGCGTTTTTAAATCTTTGAAATATTTAATCGCAAAATTGATTAGGTGAGCCAAGTGAAAATCGACCTGTTTAAGATCTTTGTTCAAGGCTTTGATTTGTTCATCGGCCTTAAACGAATTATATTTTGAAATTCTTTTGATTCTTATCTCCGTCAGACGTTCAATATCCTCCTGTGCGACTTCACGAATAAAATCTTTAGTAAAAGGTTTCAGTCCTTTATCAATTGCTTCAATAACTTCATCAAACGATTCACAGACTTCAATATCATGATAAATACGATTTTCGATAAATATTTTTTCGAGAGACAGATTATGTAATTGCTCTAGAAGTTCTCCTCTTTTAATCAGCAGTTCCTTTTTTAGCAATTCTACAGTTTGAAGAGTAGACCTTTTTAAAATTTCGCTAACCCCTAAAAAAGCAGGTTTGTCTCCGACGATAACACAGGAATTTGGCGAAATTGAAACTTCACAATCGGTAAATGCATAAAGTGCATCAATTGTCTGGTCTGGTGAAACACCAGGTGCAAGATGCAGGACGATTTCAACTTCATGTGATGTATTATCATCAATTTTTTTGAGTTTTATTTTTCCTTTATCATTGGCACTGATGATGGTATCTATAACAATATTTGTAGTTTTCGAAAAAGGTATTTCGGTAATAACTAGTGTTTTATTGTCGATCTGATTAATTTTTGCCCGGATACGAACCTTCCCGCCTCTTAATCCTTCGTTATATTTGCTGACATCGATGTATCCACCTGTTTGAAAATCAGGATAAAGCTCAAAAGGTTTTTCCTGCAAAATGCGAATTGATGCATCTATTAATTCTATAAAATTATGTGGTAAAATTTTTGAAGCTAAACCAACAGCTATACCTTCAACGCCCAGTTGCAATAAAAGCGGGAATTTAACAGGTAAATCGTTGGGCTCTTTATTTCTTCCATCGTAAGAAAGTTTCCATTCCGTAGTTTTGGGATTAAAAACAGTATGCAAAGCAAACTTTGTAAGTCTTGCTTCTATATATCTAGGAGCTGCGGCTCTGTCGCCTGTGTGGAAATTTCCCCAATTTCCCTGCATATCGATTAGCAAGTCTTTTTGTCCGATATTAACCAAAGCATCGCCAATGGATGCATCACCATGAGGGTGATATTTCATAGTATTACCAATAATGTTGGCCACTTTATTGTAACGGCCATCATCTAATTCGCGCATGGAATGTAAAATGCGACGATGGACAGGTTTTAATCCATCGAAAACACTTGGAACTGCACGTTCTAAAATTACATAGGATGCATAATCCAAAAACCAATCTTCATACATACCGGAAATATGCATGGCCGATTGCATTTTCCCCTGCGATCGTTCATTCAACAGATCATCTTCAGCATTCACATTCTCATCAAAATCTTCATTCATTCAAAAAATCGTCTTCTTATATTGTTTAAAAACAGCTTGCAAAAATACAATATCCGTGAGATATTACTTCTTGAAATAATTAAAAAAATTATGAAACCTGCCTCAAAATCAAGCAATGCAGATTGAGAAGGCGGTTCAAGGTAATATCCTGAATATATTGCGTGTCAAAATTACATGGAATCGATTAGTTGTCAAGACCGGAATCAAAAAAGATTTAAACAAAAAGGTTCTTAAAAAGATGAATTCAGTCAAATTATTTTCGCTGTTTCACTTTTGAATTACAATATTTTGACCAAACCAACGCTCTCTCCTTTTAATTTGAAGCACATAAACGCCATCTGCAAGGTATTTAACATTTATAGAATTGCTTGGATTACTAAAACTGTTTTTATAAACTAGTTTTCCACTTAAACTCCTAATTTCCACATCAATTTCTTCGCCATTATAATTAGAAAAAACTAATTCAAACTCACCATTGGAAGGATTTGGATATATAGATTCTGCAATTTTAGTAGGCGATTCTATTCCTGTTTGAATGCCGCTATCATAAATATTTGCTACCCATAATCCCCTTCCATAGGTTGCTGCTTTTATTTTGCTGTCTTTTGGATTTACCGAATCGTAATATATCTCTAATTCACTCACAACAACATTAGGTAATCCAGTACTATAATATACCCAATTATCGTTACCTAATTTAAGATATACTCCAATATCTGTTCCTACATAAAGTTCAACCTGATTAAGATTCAATTTATTTTGAACAATAGTATTACAAGGAACATCAGGTAAGCCTTCTGCAATATTAGTCCAGTTTTGACCAGCATTTGTGCTTTCAAAAACGCCATAACCTGAATAACCACTTATTGTAACCCAAACAGTATTTGGATCATCATTTTTAACAGCAATGTAGTTTATACTAACAGAACCCACTGGCAAATTCCCTGTAATATCCGTCCAATTTAAACCGCCATCAAAAGTATGGTGAATTTTAGTATGAGTCGCTGCATAAAGTGTAGAAGTATCTGAAGGTGAAATTGCTAATGATATTAGTTCCGAGCCTTGAAAATCACTTATCTGACTAAAAGTACCACCTCCATTTTCGGTTTTCCACAGCTCAGCATAGCCTACATATAATTTTAATGGGTCAATTGGATTTATGATATAGGGTGTAACCCAAGCGCCTTCAAGATCGCCTGGAATCCTTGCCGAAATATCTGAATCCGTAATCCAGCGATCAGTAGTTTTTGAAATTTGTCCATTAACATATGATCCATACTGAATATTAACATTTGTGAAGTCGATGATACATTCCATTCCATCTCCACTTTTAACATCCATCCAATCACCTTCAATATTAAAAAGCTTTGTACCATTGTCCTGAAGACCAGAAATCGTTTCTTCGGGTTGAGTAGCAGAAATTCCAAGCCTATATATTTGCGAATTTACAATGCCATTAGATAAATCTGTCCAATTTTCATAATCATTTGTTTTGTATATACCGCCATCGTTTCCTTCGAATAAATTTCCTGTTGTTAACTGATAACCTAAATAGTGTTTGTCGGCATGAACTGCTGGAGTTGCATATCCTCCATACCAATGGTTTACCATTTCCCAGCTCACGCCGCCATCATTTGAAAGCCATGTATTTATACCGCCAATTAAAACCGTATTTGCATCTGTAGGAGAAGCTGCTATTGCTAAATCATACCATCCCTGACCTCCTTCGTCATTATCATTGCCATTTTCCCAACCTAAAAGATTATTTCCGCTAACGGAACCATCAAAAATCTGAGTAAAAGAAGTGCCGGAATCCAAGGATTTATATATTCCAAATAAACCATCAATATCATTTACAACAATAGCATATACCCAAGTTGGTTCAGCTGGGCTAACTGCTAATTCAATACGATATCCATCTGCTTCGTCTAGTGTTTGTAACCAGTTATCGCCACTATCCGAAGATACAAAAACACCACCCCTTTTTGTAGAGCCATACAAAGTACTAAAATCACCCGGTTTAAATTCCATATCGATAAATATCTCCGACGAAATGTTTGCCCAAGCCATAACTTCTTGATATGATTTAAGTTTTGAGTTGTAACTTTTTTTAACTCCAAAACTACCGGCTACTATCATAGTGGAATTATCAATAGGGTTAATAAGAACTCTATTAATTATTTCCCCTTGGTCTGTATTAAAATCAAGCTCTAAGCTCTCCCAATTAGCACCGGCATCAATTGACTTTAATAAGCCTATGCTGCGAGTATCATAAGCATCTCTATCTCCAGTGGCAAGGTAAATAGTTTGTGATGTTTCAAAGTCTGATGGTATAACAATATCGCTAACTCCTATAGCTTGCATATCATCATTTAACACCGACCAATTCTGTCCACCATCTGTTGTAACCCATAAACCCCCCGAAGCAGTTCCTGCCCAAAACATATTGGAGTCTGCAGGATGATATGCTATTGTATTTATTCTCCCAATTCCTTCATAACCCCCATTGGAAGACTTAGGGCCTTGACTTAACCATAATTCACCACTATTTTTAAAAACAGCAGCACCTTTTTCTTGTTTAAAAATAGAGTTTATATCTCTAGAAAGAAAATCACCAGTCTGAGAATCAATACGTGTTTCCCAAAAATATTCCCAACGTTTAAATTGTTTCCAACCGGAGGCTTTTATCTCCCTCCCATTTTCATCGATATAATAACCTCTTTTTATATTAAAAGGCTCCCAATATGTATAAAAAGCATTTTGGTAATCGTAAAAAGAATATGTTGATGATGTTTTTTCTGATGGAAGGTTTTTAGTCCATTGTTGCGCATTTACAGATAAAGCAAACGCAAAACCAATTAAAAATAAAGTGAATTTTTTCATCCGATTATAAATTTATTTATTGGACAGATTGTGCAAATAGTTATCAGCATCATCATGAAAACTATCCATCTTTGCAACAAAAACTTTATCTTGATACTATTCATGCTCAATAAAACTATATCTATCTATTTTCTAAGTCAAGTTTAAATTTTCAATCGTATTCCGGAAAATTTTCGCAAACCTACATAAAATATTTATACCATATTAAAATCAAAAAAGAGGCCCCTGAAAACAGTGAGCCTCCTTTCTCCATATATTTAAACTAATTAATATATCAAATTTAGATCTCTGTATCCTGCTTGACTAGAATACCAATCTGCATAGGTTGTACCTGCATTCATTGCCCAATCAGCAAAATGAAGATAAGCAGTAATGATTTCTGCTTTTTCAGTCGGATAATCAAACGAATCTACAATATTAATCGCCCAAGGCAAGCCATTTTCAGTTTGGTAATAAATTCCATTCTCAACATTACTTACGTCTGCTCCAATTCCAAGATTTTGAGTGTCGGCCAAACTTGTTGGAACATTATTTTTTAAGTGGATTTCCCTTCCTCTATAACCATTAGCAAAGATAAATGCATTATAAGGTGGCGCACCTAATACCGCCGGAGCAATTGGATTAGATAACTTAATCACAAAATTAATTTCAGTGGGTGCAACAAATAGAGCGCCAGGAGTTGTATTAACTCCAGCAGACCCTCCGGGATGCATTAATACATCAAAGGCATTATCAAAGAAAATAATAACTGCTTTATCTTGACCACTTTCGGTATTATTCGCTTCTCTACTAACTGTTCCTTGTGTAAAACTGAAATCTCCAATTACACTTTGAATTGCAGAAGGTACAATTGGCAACTGTATACCAAAGCCATTTTTAAATTCTGCCCCAATTGCTCGTACCGCAATCGAAACATCTATTCGCGCTACATTATTCGAAGCGTTTGTTATTGGATTAAAATGATAATCTATAATCATATCATTAAAATCGAAATCTCCCACATAAGGCCATAAATCTTCAAAGGCTAAAGAACCCCAGGCATTAGTGGAAGGATAAAAATTGTTAAACGCTAATGTGGGATCTGATGGATAATCATCAAAATCATCAATAACTCCATCAGAATCAGTATCTGTAACTACCACCCCACCTTCTAAATTTGAACCAGGATTACAATAGGTTGCAGGAATACTGCCATTATCAAAAGTAACTTCTGCGCCAGCTGTTCCTTTATTTTCTTCAATTCCATTTTCGTCATAGAAGTTTAATTTACCACTAAAAACAGCATCATTTTTAATCTCGGTTTCCCCTGTAATAAAGATCTTACTATAGGCATCATCTACGACAGTAACTGTAGATTCTATCTTTATCTCATCAGTTTCAATTAAAGCTTGATTCGACAATAAAACAGAACCAGAACTCGATATTTCTATCTTCTCAGTTGCTTTGACATATGAGGCATTGCGTAATTCGCTTTTTATTTTTAGTTCTTCACCAATAATTACTTTACAATAATTTTCAAATACGTTTTCTTTATGTTCGAATTTCTTTCCTACATTTATAAAGCCATAATTAATAAAAGAACCTTTATTCTCAGCATCATCAGATATGTTTATCGTCCCCGTTTCATAATTTTTAAATATTCCGTCATCCTCTACCTTAAGTTTTTCCATGGATATTGTTCCATAATTTTCTAACTCCCCTTTCACTTTTGTCTCTTTATTAACTATAAAAGATTGGCTGTAATTCACGATCTTCATATCATTTTCATCCAAATCCAGGTCATCATCTGCTTCAAAAACACCATCTTCATTAATGATTATGGTGCCTTCGCCTTTGATTTTTTCCAGGATTAAGGTGCCACAGACTATCAAAGTCCCTCCATCCAAATCAACTTCTCCTTCAAAAATCCCAGTAATACAATAAGTTTCTCCATCATCCACAGCCAGTTTTCCGTCTGTCTCAGTGACCTCATTATCACATATCTCACAATCAGGGCCGGCTGTAGTAGCTTTAAAAGCATTCAACGATTTTAATTGAACAAAAGTATATTCAACCAAATCACTTGTAATGTCTAAAGTAACAGTTTCAATATTACCGTCAAAAGATGTGCGTCTAACATATAATTGATTGACAATAGCCGACACATCTAATTGGGTTTCAAATACCTGCTCGTGATTAGTGATTCCGGATTTAAATATCTGTCCATTTTCGTTTGGATTTCCATTAAAAACTTCAATTTTAGTGGCTGGTAATCCTAAATAATCCGAACTGACTATTTTTAAATCGAGAGTTTTAGTGGTCTTAAACTCAAAAAATTCATCAACTTGCAATTCGCTCATTGTTAAAATTTCATCGGGATCAGTTTCATTTTGTGGTAATTCCTTTTTGCAGGAAGTTAAAATAAGCATAAAGCTTACAAAGTATACTACTTTGAGGAAGATTTGTTTATCGTTCATTGCTAATCCTTTTTTTTAATTCTTGTTCTATTAATCATGCTCTAAAACCTTGCCAAAGCAACTTAAATTAACCTGTAAATTACATTTTACTGATTATCATATCATTATGTACGCGAAACTGTTTAAGCCAGTAAAAAAGCAATTTATTAATTTCTCTAAGTAAGAAATAAATGTCAAATTGACAATATCAAAGATACAATATATTTCGTAATAAAGCTAAACCTGACCTACTAATTTTCACATTTTTTCCATTTGAGAGAATAATCTGATGCGAATCCTTATTGTAATTTTCAATTTTTGAAATAGCGCTTACGTTTACAATATATGATCGATGTACCCTTACAAAATCTTGCTCGGGAAGACTTTTCTCTAAAGAGTACAAACTAGCTAATTTTAAGTGTTTTCGCTTATCAGTATGGATCATGACATAATCGTCTTGAGCCTCGATATATTGTATTTCAGAAATTGGAATTACAAAGATTTCAGTTCCATCTTTTACAACAATACGATCGATTGGCATCTGTTTTTGCTGTACAGTTTTAATTTCAGGCAGAGCCTTTCTCAAATTGAGAATTGATGATTTATCAGATGTCAAAACTTTATCAACAGCCAATTTAAATCGTTCCAGCGAATAAGGTTTTAAGAGGTAATCAATAGCAGATAATTCAAAAGCTTTAACTGCATATTCGTGATAAGCTGTTGTAAAAATAATTTGAGGTGGATCATCTAAAAGCTCAAGGATTTCGATGCCATTTAATTTTGGCATTTCAATATCCAAAAAAACAAGATCAGGCTTTTCTGATTGGATGGCTTTTAATGCAGAAAATCCATCTGAATAAATGCCGATTAATAATAGTTCAGGAATCGTCAAAATCCATTTCTCAAGTAATTTTTGCGCCGGCAATTCATCCTCAATAATAAAGACTCTAAGCTTATCCATCATTTTCAATTTGCGGTATCATAATACTGATTTTAAATGTATTACCTGTCTTTATTATTCTAAAACTAGCAGCATTCTTATAAATGATCTCAAGCCTTTTGCGAACATTATCTATGCCATTACCTGAACCTTTTCTAACACTAACTGATTTATCGTAAACATTTTCAATATCTAACACTAGATTATTATTCATTTTTGTGCCACTTAATTTAACATCTACATCATCAAGCTTACTTCCTAATCCATATTTAATAGAATTTTCAAGAAGTGGCTGAAGTAACATAGCAGGCAATGTCATCTTTAATACATTGGGGTTTATGTTCTTTATAAATTTCAGTCGTTCTCCAAATCTGACTTGTTCAATAGCCATATATCGCTCAAGATTAGCAAGCTCATCTTTAAGTTCAACCTTTTCCTGTTTGTCTTTTTCTAAAGAAAATCGCAAAAAATCGGAAAGCTGGATAAGCATTTTACTAGCTTTTTCAGTATCTGTTTGAATAAGGGCATTCAAACTGTTAAGACTATTGAATAAAAAGTGAGGATTTAGCTTGGAGCGCAACAAATCAATTTCTGTATTTTGAAGTGTTGACAGAAGCAGTGTTTCATTTTCTTTTTGTTCTTGATTTTGTATATAATTAGCGTGTAAATAATACACAATTACTAATATAATGTAAAATAAAAAACCATTTCCATATCTCCAGGCAATAGAACCCCAAAGTAAATCTACATAATCTGCTGATTTAGAGAAAATAAAACTTAATGCATAGGTTCCAATAAAAACCCAAAGACTGACCAAAACAATAGCGGAAGTAAGCTGTTCTAAAACAAAAGCAAAAAATTGACTTTTTTCAAATTTTGTATAACTAACAAAATACCATAAGCCTATTCCTATCAAGAAATAAATACTTCCGAACAATAAACTATCAACTAAAGCATGAAACCATGAAACATTAAACAATTGAAAAAAGGCCAGAGTTTGAATGCTGATAAGCATAACCCAGGCCAAAATATACATTCCAAATATTGTTTTGCTGCTAAAAAGCGGATGTTTCATAGAATGATAAAATTACAAAAGCATCTATTAAGGACAAACTTAGTAAGTTTTTATTTCACCACCACCAAATAAAACAAAACCTTTTATTGTTAAAACTGATTGTGATTCTTCAGTATTTTCTTCAGGTTTGCGTACAAATCTTTTATCTGAAAATCCTCCAAAGATGGAGACAACATCAACATTTACTGTCCAATCCACAGGAACAACGATACCGGATCCGCCAAACATAAAGAAAACGTCGAGCACTTGATTTCCCGGAGCCAGTTTTGCATGATGCAAACGGATTTCGGATCCGCCAAAAATTGCTGTTAACTTTCCGCCTTTGAAATTCTTGCTGGTAACTACTCGTTCTCCACCACCAAAAATTGCAACATTATCAATATAATCTTCTGCCATAAAGTTTGATTGTCCTTCTTCAGTTTCATTCTCTCCATTACGATTTTTAAATTTATCTTCCCAAAACCTATGACCAAATCCGCCATCCGGACGTTTAAACATAATAAATAACCCCACTGCTATGATTGCCATTGGCCAAATAAATCTACTTGTATTAATAGGAATATTAATGATATCAGGAATCCAAAAAACAAGTCCGACTGTAATTAAAATAAATCCTGCAGTACGATTATGCGAGAATAAAAGATTTAATGTTCCTATGGCAATAAGTAAAGTCTTCCAACTAAAAATATAATACTCCACATTTGATGGTAGAATATTTAAGTTGTTAAACAAAAATAACAAACCAGCAGTTAAAATAATAATTCCGGCAATTAATCGACTATTAGATTCATGTTTTCGTTGATGATCTCTCATAATATCTATTTTTTAAATTTATATTCTCTGCGAAACTATTGCCATTTATCTCATAAGTCAAGAAGTTTTCGGCGAATGACATTCATTTATCGGTGAATGACGAAAAACCACTATTTTTGCAGAAAATTAGACTTTTATATGAAAATTGCAGCTTTAGTTTCAGGTGGTGTTGATAGTTCGGTTACGGTTCATTTGTTAAAAGAAATGGGTTACGATCCAACTATATTTTATATTAAAATTGGTTTAGAAGATGAGCCTGGATATGTTTGCCCGAAGGAAGAAGACATTGAAATTACCGAATATATTGCTAAAAAATACGGCTGCAAAATGGAGATTGTCGATCTTCAAAAAGAATATTATGATACCGTTATAAAATATACTCTTGAAACCGTAAAGAAAGGACTTACTCCAAATCCTGATGTTATGTGTAATCTTCTTATCAAATTTGGAGCTTTTAACGATAAATACGGCAATGAATTTGACAGGATTTCAACTGGCCATTACGCAGGAACTGAAATGATTAACGGTGAATACTATTTGCATACAGCTGTTGACAAACATAAAGATCAAACTTATTTTTTAGGACGAATCAGCAATGAACAATTGCAAAAGGCAATGTTTCCACTTCAATATATTCCAAAGCCAGAAGTGAGAAAAATTGCTCATGAGATTAAACTTCCTTCAGCCGGAAGGCCTGATAGTCAAGGCATTTGCTTTTTGGGTAAAATAAATTACAACGATTTTATCCGCCAATATGTTGGCGAAAGCAAAGGCGATATTATTGAGTTGGAAACAGGAAAACTTTTAGGACAACATCGCGGCTTGTGGTTTCACACAATTGGTCAAAGAAAGGGATTGGGTTTGAGTTTAGGACCTTGGTTTGTAGTAAAAAAAGATATGGAGAATAATATCCTTTTCGTTTCTAACGGATATGATCCAATTTCACAATACGATGACAAGGTTTGGTTAGCCGATTTCAAATTCATAAACGAGAAAGCTGATCGTGATTATAGTGTTTTTCAAGACATTAAATTTAAAACTCGACATACGCCTGAATTTACCAAAGGAAAACTTATCCTAAAAGAAGATCAATACTTCATACAATCAGATACTGCTATTGCAGGAATAGCCGCCGGACAATTTGGTGTAGTTTACGATGAGCAGGAAAATATTTGTTTGGGAGCGGGAGTAATCAATAATTCTCTCAAATAAAACTCACAATTTTCTCTTAAATTTGAATTTCTATATCGGTTTTTTGTAATTTGGTACTATATTTTTAAAAATCTAATCAAAATGAAAATAAACAAAATTTATTATTTCGTCTTATTTATAACTATAGGTAGTGTTCTTTTCAGCTGTAAAAAAGAAGAAACCGAAGAACCAATTATACCTCAGTTGCAAAGGGGCGATTTAATCTTGGCCACAAAAATTAGTGAACTAACTACTAGCGCAATAAATATAGGTTTATTAACATCTGGCACAAATACTACTTTAGTTCCTGAGTATGACATCGAAATGATCAAACTCACTTATTCTACGATTGATGGCGATGGAGAACCAACAACTGCTAGTGGTGCATTATTTTTACCTAAAACCACAGGCTCATTTCCTTTATTGAGTTACCACCATGGAACTTTGATCAAGCGATCTAATGCTCCATCTGCTATGGGTTCAAGTTCGATCGAAGGAATGGTTGGAGCTCTTGGTGCTTCTTTAGGTTTTATTAGTTGTTTACCAGATTATTTAGGATTAGGTGTTTCAGAATTAGTTCATCCCTATCTTCAATCTGAATTAGGAGCATCTGCGAGTATTGATATGTTGTTAGCTGCCAAGAATTATTGCAATGAAAATGCAATTTCATTTACAAACGATTTATATATTTGCGGCTATTCCGAAGGAGGATATGTAACAATGTCAACACATAAGAAACTGGAAGCGAGTTATTCATCACAATTTAATCTGAAAGCATCTGCGCCAATGGCTGGGCCGTACGATGTAGAAGCAACCGCTGACGGTCTAATATCAATTGGCACTTATAGTTCGCCTGCTTTGATTGGTTTTCTATTATATTCATATTCTGAATATTATGATGTCGTCAATTTGTCCGATGTTTTTAAAGAACCTTATCTAACTCAAATTCCAACTTTATTTGATGGAACAAAAGATTTAGCAACAATTAACGCTAGCCTTACAACCGATATGACAGCTTTATTGAATCAAACTTTCGTGAACGATTTCAATACCAATAGCAGTCATAGCTTGCGTTTAGCTTTTCGCAATAATTCTTTACTAAACTGGAATCCTAAAAGTCCTATTCGACTCTACCACAGTATGGAAGATGAAATTGTACCTTATGCTATCAGTCAAAATGCTTTTGAGGTATTAAGCGCCAACAGCACATCTACAGTTGAACTGATACCATCTCCAACTGGTACGCATGTTGGAGCTGCCGTGCCTATTGTTTTAGACGCATTGGAATGGTTCGAGTCTTTGAAATAAGAAAATTCGACTAATTCTCTTTTACTTTTTGCATAGGATTTGGTGTCGAGCCACGTTGCTTTGCTTTAAATAACTCAAAACGAGTTGGTTCTTTGCGCTCGGGCCAATAGTTATTATTCCGATCCACATCAGCAGTTTCCAAATTTGGATCCAAAACTATTTGCTGAATTTCTTTTTCGCTGACAAAAACTTTAGAAATATTCTCTTGATTTCTTTTCCATATCTCAGCCGGAATCCTTTTAATCTCTTTTGATCCATCAGAATATGTAAACTCAAGAATAATTGGCATAATTAAACCTCCTAAATTTGAAAAATCTATTTGATAATAATTTTTTCCTGAATTAAGTATCGCTCGTTCATCATCACTTAGAGAAGCAAGGTAAGACTCATAATCTGCTTTTTCGGCTAATCCAACAGCAAAGGGATTATAACTATTATAGAAATCAAATGAGCTATTATCTTTTTCTGTATGTACCTCAGCCAATTGCTCCTTATTTCTGATATTGGCAATATAGCTATCTCTGCTTTCATATTTTTCTGCTGCATCGCGAGAAAATTCAGCCTCAGGATCTTTCGTATTCATTTTAAACCAAGTCACTTTATTTAGCGCAATATCAACATGATCGGTTGAATAAAACCATCCGCGCCAAAACCAATCCAAATCAACAGCGGAAGCATCTTCCATTGTTCTAAAGAAATCTTCGGGAGTTGGATGCTTAAACATCCAGCGTTGAGCATACGTTTTAAAAGCAAAATCGAATAATTCACGCCCCATAACAGTTTCGCGAAGAATATTTAAAGCCGTAGAAGGTTTGGAATAAGCATTGGAATGAAATTGCAGAATAGATTCCGAATTGGTCATAATTGGACTGATATTCTTTTTATCACCTTTCATATAATCAACAATTTTGTATGCTATGCCATTTCTTGATGGATAATTGCGTTCCCAGGCTTGTTCGGTTAAATATTGAAGAAATGTATTTAGTCCTTCATCCATCCAAGTCCATTGGCGTTCATCAGAATTTACAATCATAGGAAAGAAATTATGTCCAACTTCGTGGATAATAACTCCAATCATTCCATATTTGGTTCTTTCGCTATAAGTGCCATCTTTTTCTGGGCGACCACCATTGAAGCAAATCATCGGGTATTCCATTCCCTGCCTATCTGTATGAACAGAAATAGCCGTTGGATATGGGTAATCAAAAGTATGTTTTGAATAGGTTTTAATTGTGTGTGCTACTACTTTAGTGGAGTATTTCCCCCAGAGCGGATTCCCTTCTTTAGGATAAAAGGACATCGCCATAACTTTTCTGTCGCCAAACTTAACCACTTGAGCATCCCAGATAAATTTACGAGAAGTTGCAAAGGCAAAATCGCGAACATTTTCAGCATGGAAAATCCAGGTTTTTTCTGTTTTAGCTTTATTCTTTTCAGCTTCAACAGCCTCATCTTGATTCACAATAACCACCGGAACATCACTTTCGGAAGCTTCTTTAAGACGAGATCTTTGTTTTGCATTTAAAACTTCGTTTTGATTTTGTAAAACACCGGTTGCCCCAACAATATGATCAGAAGGAACAGTGATACTGACTTTATAATCGCCAAAAGGAACGACGAATTCACCACGTCCTAAAAATTGTTTATGTTGCCATCCTTCAACTTCATTATAAACTGCCATTCGAGGAAAAAACTGAGCGATAATATATAAGTAATTGTCGTCTTTTTCGAAATACTCATAACCTGAACGACCTCCCATATTTATATGATCATTAATATTATACCACCATTTTACCTTAAAGCTAAAAGAATCATTCGGTTTTAAATTTCGTGGTAAATCTATACGCATCATCGTTCCATTTACAGTGTATTTTAAAGGCATGCCTTTGTTATCACTTACTTTTTCAAGTTTAAAACCACCATCAAATTCAGGTTCTAATCTCGATAATGCAGTAAGACTCATTTGATCACGCATTTCTGATGTTGTAATTTTGTATCTGTCAGAGTCTTTTGCACGCATATTTTGGTCGAGTTGTACCCATAAATATGTCAATTCATCAGGCGATTGATTGAAATAAGTCACTGTTTCTTCACCCCTAATTTTTTGGTTTACGTCATCTAAATGAATATCAATTACATAATCGGCTTTTTGCTGCCAATATTCGTGACCTGGAGCTCCACTTGCCGTACGATATGAATTAGGAGTGGCAAACTCTTCTTTTAGTTGATGAAATTTACTTTGGTTTTTTTGAGCAAAAATAAATGTGCTTGAAAGCACAGATAAGACAATAAGAAGAAATCCTTTTTTCATAATTAGGTTTAGGTTTGGTTTTGATTTATTACCAAAATCGTGTTTGTACCATAAGGGAAATAGCCACAAGTCCAGCTATTGCCGACAAAGACATTTTCCAATAACGATGGTTTTGACAAATTAATCGAGTGTAAAGATACAATATTATAAAATACACAATCACGATCAGGAGCTGTCCTAATTCCAATCCTATATTAAACGCAAATAAAGGTTTAACGATAGATGTTTCCAGTCCAAGTAAGACTTTCAAATAATTTGAAAAGCCCATTCCATGTATCAGGCCAAAAAGCAGAGAAAATATATAATGAAGTTTTATTTGCCGATTTGTGCTAGGAAAGAAATTCTGAGCTGCAGTTATCAAAATGGTCAGAGGAATTAAGAACTCGATAATTTTAGCTGAAACTAAAATGTAATTTAATGTTGATAATGCAAGACTTACGGAGTGTCCGATAGTGAATGAGGTGATCAAAATAACAACACTTCTCAATTCTTCTATTCTGTACGAAGCACTTAAAGCAAGAAGGAAAAGCATATGGTCGTATCCTTGAATATCGATGATGTGCCGAAATCCAAGTTTCAGGTAGAGTTCAAATTCAGTCATTTGGTTTATCTTTGAAAAAAATTCGGCGTGAAAGTAAGAAAAAATTCCAAAGCAAAACGTTTATCATTCCTATTAGTGTTTTTTGTAGGATTTCAACTTTTGGGTGCTCATCCTTTTTATGTAAGTATCTGTGAAATGGATTACAAAAGCGAAACGAAAACTTTAGAAATCAGTTTGAGAATATTTACAGATGATTTGGAGCAAACAATAAAAGATTGGAGCAATAAAAAACCTTATTTAGGCGAAACCAATGAAATTGCGTCGGCAGATTCTCTTATAAAAACTTATATTTTTCAAATATTAAGCATTGATGTCAATGAAAAAGAAGCAAAGTTCGAATTTCTTGGCAAAGATGTTGAGCAAGAACTGATCTGGATTTATCTTGAAGCTAAAAACATTCTTGATTTCAATAAGATCACCATTAGTAATCGTTTGCTGTTTCAGAGTTATCCAAACCAAACTAATCTGATTCACGTAAATCATCGGCAAAAAACAAAAAGCTTACTGCTTACTAAAAATAATCCTTCCGACGAATTGAGTTGGCGTAAGAATTAGAATGTTATGGTAATAAAAGGGATAGGAATAACCAACTATCGGGTTAACCCGATAGTTAAACCCTGAAGCACGGAGACTTGCCAAAATAAAGCAATCATCTTATCGATGAGCTGCAGCAATAGCCGCAACACTTATTTGAACTCTCGGAATTGCAAGTAAAATACTTGCGCAAGCTTCCAAAGTTGATCCCGTAGTTATGACATCATCAACTAACAAAATGTGTTTTCCTTCCAATTCTTCCTTCTCAGCAACATTAAAAATATCTTTTACATTTTCCCATCGCTCAATCTTTGTTTTCTTTGTTTGGGTTTCTGATTCAGTTTTACGAAACAAATTATTAGATACTACTGTAATATTCATTGACTGAGCTAATCCAATTGCAAACTGCTCACTCTGATTATAACCCCTCATCTTTTGTTTTTTAGGATGAAGAGGCACAGGAATTATTAAATCCACATCTTTAAAAGGAAAAACATCTTTCAACTGCATCCCATATCGCTTCCCAACATAAATTCCCAACTCGCGAACACCTTTGTATTTAAATTTATGCATAAGCTTCTGCACAATATTGTCTTTATGAAAATAAAACATAGCAGTAAGTCCCAGCAGCGAAATCTTGCCCCAAAAAACCGCATGCAAAGGATTATCAATGTCTTTATGCCAATGAGTATAAGGCAATCTTCCTAGACAATAAGTACAGATTAGCTCTTCGGATTTATACAAACTATTGTCACAAATCTCGCAAGTACGCGGAAATAATAAGGACAAAAAATCATCTGCAAAAGAAGCTATACCCTTATTTAAGCTTGAAAAAATTTGAATATACTGCAGCATGATCCCGCTTTTAGAAATAAACCATCTCAAAGATAAGCAAAAAAAAACCGAAAAACTTTCGTTCTCCGGTTCATCCTTGTTAAATAATTATGAGTTTATTTTTAAATATCTTTTGCTATTAGCGAATCATACCTACGCAATTGCTTTTGTTTCCACGCTTTGCGTTTCCTTTATTAGCACGATTTCCTTTACCACCTTTTCCCTGACGTGCATCAAACATTACTTGCTGATCATTAGTTAATAAATCACGAACTGACAAATGATGTTTTGCAGCATTTTTTCTGATTTGTGCCTGAACTTTGCTCATATCATCAATTAAATTTGAAATGGTTTTAAAATCTTGATTGTCACCAGTTTTCAGGCTTTGCATTTTTGCATGCATTTCACCTAATTGGTTACGAACAGGAAGATTTTTTTCAGTAAGAGCAAGGTGCAATTTAGCCACTTCAGTTTGTTGCTCTTCGCTTAATTGCATATAAGCACAGTCAGCTCCCATTTGGCGATCTTGATTAAAACCTTGACCTTTTGCTTGAGCTCTCATACCTTGTTTGTTTTTATTAACTCTTTGTCCGCGTTGTGCGTTTGCTGTTAAACTCATTCCTACTATTAAAGCGATTGCTAAAATGCCAGTTGTAATTTTTTTTGTTTTCATAATACTATATTTTTTATTGTTTCGTTATTTTCTGATTCTTTGACCTAGATGAAATGAAAAGGTTTAAAAGGAAGGGAATTATTTTTATTTACAAGAATTAAAAACTGTCGAAAATTTCTTTTTAATAGACTGTCTAGATTTAAATTATTGATGCCTTTTTTGTGTTTTTCTCCATAGGAGTCCCTTCGGGAGAGCTTTTTGCCAAAGGCATCCCTTCGGGAGTGGCGAAAAAAATATGCCACCAAGGCACTAAATTGCACCAAAAAAACAAAATTTATCCAAACCTTAGATGGGCTATAGGAAGGAGCTGTAGTCTCTAATGCTCAATAGAATTCAAAGAGTTAAAACTTAACTTTAAAAGCAATTTATCTTTGGAATCAAATTGCAAACGAACAGTATCTTTGGGCAACAAATCAAAGAAGTTTTTGGAAAAATGAACAGGAGTTTCCGCTTCAATAAAAAGATTTTTTATTAAGCTGCCACTATTATTCCAAAATGCTATTTGATTGACTTCAATTTTATATTCTAGCTGCACATCATTAGGTAAAATCAAATTTTTTGGTTTTGCGAAATAATATATGTTTTCAGATAGCAATTTAGCTTTATGAAACAGACGAGCAACTAACAGTATTTTTTTCTTCTCGTCTAAATCTTCTAATTGAGAATTAGGAATTTTTAGCATATCTTCCGAACTGTTTGCTTTGGTTTTTATATCAATTGTCTTATCAAATAAAGTTTCACCATAGAAATTCATTATTTTTATTTCTAATTGATTATCAATACTTTGTAAACTGTCCGAAACAACAAAAACAGACAATACATCGCTTTGCTCTTCAAAAGAAATCAAAAAAGTTTTAAAATCGCGTTGTGCTTCATAATGCAAGGCTTTCCAATTGCCAAAATAATCAATACTAGACCAGGAAATTCCAGGCCAACAATCGTTCAATTGCCAGTAAAGCGAACCCATACTTCTTGGTTTTGCTCTTCTTTGAGCTTCCAGTGCTTTACTTAAACCATATGCCTGCACAAGCTGACTGACAAAAACAAAATCTTCAAATTTGGCAGGGACAGGAAAATCACGTTCCATATATTCAACTATAGTTTTATTCCCAATACTGCTTTTTTGATGCGCTTGTATAGCATTTGATTCCAGAAACATTTGATTTGAATCGGCAAAGGCCAAAAGCGTACTCATTTGCGGCAGCGACTGAAATCCAAACTCACTTGAAAAGCGCGGAACTTTTTCTTCATATGCTTCAAAATATTCATTACCCCACCAAACCCCCCAATAATGAGAATCTCCTTCATTCATACTTTCCGCATGCCCCCAACCTATTTTTGGCGAAGATTCCCAATAAGAACTTTCAGGATTCAGTTCTTTCACTAAACTTGGCAAAAGCTTATTAAATAAATTTTGATAATCGCTCCAAATTTTAAGTGAGTCTGATTCTGAATATCCAAATTTTTTCTGATATCCCCAATTAAACCAAAGCTCGTTTATTTCATTATTTCCACACCAAAGTGCGAGACTTGGATGATCGCGTAATCTTTTTATATTCTCTCGAGCTTCTTGCTCTACATTTTGCAAAAAAATTGAATCGCCGGGATACAAAGAGCAGGCAAACATAAAATCCTGCCAAACTAATATTCCATTCTCATCGCATAAATCGTAAAAAATATCATTTTCATAAATGCCACCACCCCAAACGCGCAGCATATTCATATTGGCATCTTTTGCGCTTTTAATTAATTGCGCATATCGCGATGAATCAACATTTGGTAAAAAATTATCTTGCGGAATATAATTTGCGCCTTTGGCATAAACAGCTACATCATTCACTTTAAAATAGAAACTTTCACCTAAACTATCAGCTTCAGTTATTAGTTTAATTGTCCTGAAGCCAATCTTTTTTCTCTCATTAAATTGCAACTTATTAATACTCTGTCTAATGTCAAACGAATAAAGCTTCGAGTCGCCATAGCCGTTAGGCCACCAAAGTTTTGGTTGATGAATTGTAAAAGTATCAGACAATTGATTTAATCCTTTTTTGAGATTAAATTTTTGTTTTAATAATTCTTGATTACCTAAACTTATAACACATTCCAATTGAGTTTCTGTTTCGGAATATATTTTCGCTTCCCATGCAACTACTGCATTTTCTTCAGATAATTCTTTCTGGTATAACCGATTTTCAATTAGCTTAATATCATTCCAAAACTTAATATAAACAGGTCGCCAAATGCCCATTGTAACATAGCGCGGCCCCCAATCCCAACCGTAATGATAAGGAGCTTTTCGTGTAAATACACTTGTCTGTTTATCGTTTCTATCATTATCAGCCGGAAGGCGATAGTGCAAAGAATCAAAAAATGGAATTGCTTTTTGAACGGGACTTTCAAACATAATCTTTAATTCGTTTTCTCCTGTAGTCAATAATGAATCAATTTTGATTTTATATTTTCGAAACATATTGTCGGCAGATAGTATATGCTTTCCATTTATATATATTAGAGCATAAGTATCCAAACCTTCGAATACTAGATCAGCATTTTGCTTAATCTGAGATTTATCAACTACAAAAGTCTTTTTATATATCCAATTCTCATTTTCTATCCATTTGTTTTTCTGCTCATTATCAGAATAAAAAAGTTCGGGAATTTGATTGTTTGCGAATAAATCTGTTTGTATTGTTCCTGGGACAATTGCAGGAAACCAAATAGAATCGCCTTGCTTTTGAAATTGCCAGGAACCTGATAAATCTATTGCGCCACTATTTTCTACTGCATTTTGACAAGCCGAGAAAGCAATCAACAGTATAAGAATCAGGCTGTTGAAAATTGAGTGCATATTCATAGAAACTGACTAAAATTATTATATGAGTTTTAGTATAAAAAAACTTAGTGGAATTTGGTGTTTTCGTGTTTTAGTGGCCTAATTTTTCTTGCCACAGAATCACTAAATCACCAAAATGCACCAAAAAATCAAATTAGAAACAGATGAATTATTTTCATTAAACTTTTCTAAATATTTTGCGATTCCAATTGTACGATAATTTCGTACAGTTAGAAACTCATCCTTCCGTCATTATTAGCTTTAAATGATTCATTTACTTTCTCGAAATTTTTAAAAAATTGTTTCAAAAGCATCTATCAATTTCCGCACTTCATCAAGAGTATTATAATGCACAAGACTTACTCTAACAACTCCATCTTTCTCCACCAAACCAAAATCTTCGATTATTTTTTTTGCATAGAAATCGCCAAAACGAATGCCGATATTGAATTTATCTATCTGCCTAACTATTACAGAGCTTTTTAAGGTTTTATGCACAAAGGAAATGGTAGGGACACGTTTGTTTTTATCTGCACATCTTTCTCCAAAAATAGTTATATCAGTCTTTTCGGACAGATAATCAAGTAATTCTGATGACAATGTTTCTTCATGCTCAGCAATTAATTCAAAACTCTTTTTATGCTTCTCTTTTGAATTAACATTGATTTCGTAAGGAAAATGATAATCATGTAGAGCTTCGAAATATTCAGGAATGGCCCCTAAACTGTATGTAAGTTCAAAATTAAAATTACCCGGCTGTAATTTATAAGGTACTTCATCTTTCCCGATAAAATAATGGTTGAAGCTCTCCAGACTTTTCAATAAATTGTATTTACCATAAAGTATCGCGTGATGCGGACCAAAAGATTTGTATGTGCTGAATACATAAAAATCAACATTCAAATCTCTTACATCTATCTGTCGGTGTGGTGCATAAGCAACAGCATCAACACAAATAAGAGCACCTGCATTATGAACTGCTTTGGTAATTTCTTTAATCGGATTTATAGTTCCTAAAATATTGGATACGTGAGCAAGCGTAACTAATTT
>JAQIBR010000100.1 GCA_027858955.1 Bacteroidales bacterium | reverse complement strand
AAAATTATTGAAAAAAGATTGTAGGATTAAAAAAAGGGTTTAAATTTGCACTCGCAATCAATGATGGCGTCGTAGCTCAGTTGGTAGAGCAGAGGACTGAAAATCCTTGTGTCACTGGTTCAATTCCAGTCGATGCCACTCTAAAAGTCCTTTCTAGATAATTATCTGGGAAGGATTTTTTTTATTTCAACATTTTAAACGCCTAAATCTTTCTTTTTATCCATCTATTTGAGTAACTTTGAAGTGATTCAATTTCTAAAATTAGGAGGTATTTATGAAAAGGCTAAAGGGTTTATTATTAATTTTATCTGTTATTTTCCTTGCTAATTCGTGTGATAATGATGCAGCACATATGCATGAGGACGAAGCTATTATTGATTTCGCTAAAGAGAAATTAGAAATTTCTCTATTGCTTGATAATTTAGCGGCAGCATCAGAAAGTGGCAATTTCGAAATGATTGAAAAAATTTGGTGGCCATCTGAAGAAGTATTGCTTATTGGAACAGACAGGAGTGAAAACCTTGAAGGTTGGGAAGATATTAGCGCTGCTATAATAAAGCAATTCGGAACTTTTGAGGGAACACTTATTTCAATTACCGATCAATCAATTTGGTTAAACAAAGATGCTAATGTAGGATGGTTTTTCGAAGAGTTAAATTACAATTTTGTATACGAAAATAAAGCTATGACTTTTGAAGGCATTCGTTTTACTGGTGTAATGCAAAAAATGGATGGAAAATGGCGTTTAGTACAACAACATATGTCTATTCCCGCTCAGCTTGAAATGGTGGAAACAAACTAATACCTGATAATACTTCTCGTGCTTTGCTTTTTTAAAAGCAATGATTTTATTGGATATAATTGATTGTACTCTAATTGGTTAAATGAAGCATCATTAGTCAAAGGTCGCGTTGATTTTATGCTGTTTGAACTGATGACTCGATAGCGATATTTTATATAATCCATCATTTTTTCAGTTGGAAGCCGATTAATCAATCCATTAGTTTTAACATACTTAATAATATAGGGCGTTAGGTTTGGACGCACTATTTTAGATTGATTTACCTTTAAAAAATTTTTATGGTAAAACCGTTTTTTCACTCCAAAACTTGAATAAATAGCTTTTGTAAGGCTTTTTGCATCAGAAAAATCAAATCGTATGGAAAACACACCTTTATTTAGCTTGATATTGGAAGTTAAATTGCTGATACCTTCTTGATGTTTAAGTTTTTGCAGAATTTTCTTTATTTCCGTTATATTCAAGTTTTGATTAACGGAGTTAAAGAGAAAATCTAATCCTTTATGTTCTAGATAAAGGTGATAGTTCCCGGATAAATCAGAATTGATTTCTATTTCTTCAACCAACTCAATACAAGAGCTAAAGCTTAGGCTTATAATTAGTAAACTGATTATTTTGAAGACTTTATGCATTTGTCATTATTAAAAAAGCCTGACTCTTTATAGAATCAGGCTTCTAAAGAATACTTTAAAATTACTGAACCAGAATCAATACTTTATTGTTAAGCACTTCCACCACACCTCCTTTGATAGGAAATAAAACTTCTGTTTTGTCTTTTTTTATCACTTTCAGCTCTCCCTTTTTTAAAACAGAAATAAGCGGAGCGTGATTTTCAAGTACTTCAAAAGAACCATCAATTCCTGGAAGCTTTACTAAGCTAGCTTCGCCATCGAAGATGCTATTGTCGGGTGTAACAATTTGAAGGTTCATGATTATTTATTTCTGTGCAAGTAATTTTTTTCCTTTTTCTATTGCTTCTTCAATAGTTCCTACAAGGTTAAATGATGCTTCAGGATATTGATCTACTTCGCCATCCATAATCATATTGAAACCTTTTATAGTATCTTCGAGAGAAACGAATTTGCCTTCTAAACCTGTAAATTGAGTGGCTACAAAGAAGGGTTGCGATAAGAATCGCTGAACACGACGTGCGCGATGCACAACTAACTTATCTTCTTCCGAAAGTTCGTCCATTCCAAGGATGGCAATAATATCTTGAAGTTCTTTATATCTCTGCAATAATTCTTTTACGTTTTGCGCAGTTCTGTAATGTAATTCCCCAACAATGTCGGGTGAAAGAATACGAGATGTTGAATCTAGGGGATCAACAGCAGGATAAATACCTAATTCTGAGATTTTCCTGTTCAATACAGTTGTCGCATCAAGGTGAGCGAAAGTAGTTGCAGGAGCTGGATCGGTTAAATCATCGGCAGGAACATATACAGCTTGAACAGAAGTAATTGAACCGTGCGTTGTAGAAGTAATTCTTTCTTGCATAATTCCCATTTCAGTAGCCAAAGTAGGTTGATAACCTACAGCTGATGGCATACGGCCGAGCAGCGCTGATACTTCAGATCCTGCTTGAGTAAAACGGAAAATATTATCAATAAAGAATAAAATATCGTTTCCTTTGTCTTGGCCAACACCATCACGGAAATATTCTGCAACAGTTAAACCTGAAAGTGCAACTCTGGCACGAGCTCCGGGAGGCTCATTCATTTGACCAAAAACCAAGGTTAATGTGGATTCTTTCATCTTTTCCAAATCAACTTTGGAAAGATCCCAACCACCTTCTTCCATATCCTTTTTGAACTCAGGGCCGTAATTGATAATATTGGCTTCTATCATTTCGCGTAAAAGGTCATTGCCTTCACGAGTACGTTCTCCAACTCCAGCAAATACCGATTGGCCTTTGTAGTTTTTGGCAATATTATTGATAAGTTCCTGAATAATAACAGTTTTACCTACGCCTGCTCCGCCAAACAAACCAATTTTACCACCTTTAGAATAAGGCTCAATCAAATCAATAACCTTGATTCCTGTTAATAAAATTTCTTTTGTTGTAGATAGTTCTTCAAATTTTGGAGGATCGCGGTGAATCGGATACGATTTTTCGGTATTTATTGAAGGCAAACCATCAATAGTTTGTCCAGTTACATTAAATAATCGACCTTTAATTTCTTCACCAACTGGCATAGAAATAGGTTGGCCAGTAGAAATAACTTCCATTCCGCGATATAGACCATCGCTTGAATCCATAGCAACTGTCCGAACAGTATTTTCTCCGATGTCTTGCTGTACCTCTAAAACAATAACATGACCTTTTTCAGTTGTTACAGTTAGTGCATCGTAAATATTAGGGATATTTTCTACTTGATCAAATGTGACATCGATAACTGGTCCGATGATTTGAGAGATTTTACCTGCAGCTTTATTCTCCATGTATTCTTTTTAAAATTCTGCGCAAATATAAGATAATCTGTCTTATAATTTTTAGCTGAGATCGATTTTTTCTTTTTTTTGGTAATTTAATACCGTATCATTTGAGAAGCTCTTGTTTTTCTATTTTCTTACCTTTGTTTCTAATAAAAAACGAACCTATTTAAAATGAATTCAACTAAAATTGCCATTGTCCAAGAGTCAAGCATTTTTCTTAATATAGAAAAGAGTGTACAAAAAGCCCTTAAAATTATTAAAGAAGCTGCCGATAATAAACCTGATATTGTTGTTTTTGGCGAAAGCTGGTTCGGCGGATATCCTTCCTGGTTGGATTATATCCCTAATGCCGGACGATGGAATTATCCGCCAATAAAAGATGTTTGGGCAGATACTTTTGAAAATGCAATGGAAATTGGAGGAAAAGAAATTGAAACTTTATCAGAAGCGGCTAAAAAAGCTGGCGTTTTCCTTGTTTTAGGTTTTAACGAAGTTATTCGAAAGGGAAGGGGCAATGGCACAATATATAATGCTATTTTAATGATAGATAGCAAAGGGAAAATTCGAAACCATCATCGTAAACTGATGCCAACATATACCGAAAAACTAGTTTATGGCTTAGGAGATGCAAATGGATTGAATGCTGTAGAAACATCGCATGGACGAATAGGAGCTTTGGTTTGTTGGGAACATTGGATGCCATTAACTCGCCAAGCTATGCACGACGAAGCTGAAGATATTCATTTTGCTTTGTGGCCAACAGTCCACGAAATGCATCAAATTGCCAGCCGTCAATATGCATTTGAGGGTCGTTGTTTTGTAATTTCCGTTGGACAAATGCTTGCTTCGGCAAGTTTACCGAAAGCATTGATTGATGAGGTGAAAAAGACTGGTGATAAATTACCTGAATTTGTCCTAAATGGTGGTAGTTGCGTTGTTGGCCCTGATGGATCTTACCTGATGGAACCACAATTTGATATAGGTGGTATTTTGTATGTTGATCTTCCTTCAATGAAAACAAATATATCAGAAAGAATGAATCTAGCAACTTCAGGGCATTATCAGCGCTGGGATGTATTTGATTTTAAAATCAATAAGGAAAGGGAATACTAAATACTGATCCCGTATTCTATTACCTACATTGCTACAATCGTATAGAGTTATTCAAATTAGTGTGCCCAAGTTAAAAGCGTATTCACTCAAAAGTAAAAAAGAAGTTTACAATCAATAGTAATGCAAAAAAAATAAATAGGATAAGGAATGCCGTTTCCCATCTTCTATTATTATATGCTTCCATTGTACTTGCTTTGACAAGGATAAAAAACCACTTTTGTAAAACAATGCAAAATTAATAAAAAGCCTTAATAAATACAAGAGCTAATCGCTAAAGAAGTGCTTGCTTCTATAGTGCATTGATTTGTTGATCAGAGATATATAGCTTAAAAATGTATAATAGAGAAAGTAGTTTTAAGTTATAGTCTGAGCTATAAATCACTTAGGAATAGGTATTCCGAAAACGTGAACAAAAAAGCTTACTCAATAAATGGAAGGCTTATTCCGGTCTCTATTATAAATTTTGATGACTTCCGTCGCAAAATGGCGGGGTTTTGCTATGCTTACAACCGCACCAGGCAACTTTTTTAGGTTCTGCTATTTTTTCGAAAACAGGTGAAAAACTACTTCCTTCATGTGAACCATCGCAAAAAGGTTGTTTTTTACTTTTTCCACATGAGCACCAAGCATACTGGCCGGCTTCCATTTCAATTACATAAGGCTGCTTTTGAGGAATCACTGGATTTGACATATATATCTATTTTGAGAATGAATTATTACGAAATTAAGCTTTTTTACTGATAGATGTAAATGCAATTTATAATAAATTACAAGAATAAATTATTGAAGTCAGATTAAATTTTGCTCAAAAGCTTCTTTTGAAATAAAATTAATAATCCAACGCCAACAGTAATAGCCGAATCAGCGATATTAAAAACAGGACTGAAAAAGTGGAAATCCGATCCGCCAAAATATGGAACCCATTTGGGCCAATGACTATTAATAATTGGAAAATAAAACATATCAACTACTTTTCCATGTAAAAAGCTGCTGTAACCACCTTCGGCGGGTAGAAAAACAGCTTTTTGATAAAATGTGCTTTCACTAAATAATAATCCGTAAAATGCACTATCGATTATATTGCCCATAGCTCCTGCCAATATAAGTGAAAGACTGATTATTAATGCGCTATTTTCTTTGCGCTTAATGCAACGAATTAAATACCAGGTAATTGCACCGATTGCTATAATTCTAAAAATACTTAAAAACAGTTTTCCGTATGAAAATCCCAGTTCATAGCCAAAAGCCATACCGTTGTTTTCGGTAAAATGCAGTAAAAACCAATTACCGAAAATAGGCAGATCCTCACCCATCAGAAAACTGGTTTTTATCCAAATTTTGAGAACTTGATCTAAGATAAGTATCAATAGAATTACAAAAACAGCTTTTTTCAAACGAAAATATTTTTAGGCATAATTAATAAGGTCATCTTTATCGATATATTGTTTAGATAAAAATGACCTATTATATATTATTGATAGAATTAACTTTCTACTGGACGATTTAATTTGGCCTCGATAGATAATGTTGCGTGAGGAACACTTCTTAAGCGTTCTTTGGAAATGAGTTTGCCTGTTTCTCTGCAAATGCCATAAGACTTATTTTCGATACGAATCATAGCATTTTCGAGCGATGCAATAAACTTTTCCTGACGGTTAGCTAACTTGCTGTTTTCTTCTTTAGACATAACCGCATTTCCTTCTTCTAAAACTTTAAAAGTGGGGGAGGTATCATTGGTGTCGTTCTCATTTTTATTCTTGTAAGCATCGGTTAGCATTATTAAATCGGCCTTGGCTTTCTCTAATTTTGCCAGAATAATTTCCTTAAACTCCTGAAGATCTTCATCGGAGTATCTGGTCTTAACAGATTTTGATGTTTTAGTCATGGCTCTATATTTTAAATATTTAATAAAAATCCTTTTAAACCTTCTTGATGTCTATCATTATTGTAACCGATTCAGTCATATCAATTCTGACTGAATCATCCTGCATTTTGTCAGAAAGGCTTAAAGATTCAGCTAATGTTTCTGAGCAAATATATGAAAAATTATTTTCAATCACAGCATCAAAATCAGGATGTTTTTGTAGGATTACCTTAATCTTATCGGTTACTTCAAATCCTTTTTCTTTACGTAGAGTCTGAATTTTATTAATCAGATCGCGAGCTTTTCCTTCAAATATTAATTCATCGGTTAAGGTTGTATCTAATGCAACTGTATAGGATCCGAAAGTAGCTATTAGCCAGCCTGGTATATCCTGAGTGGCAATTTCAACATCATCCAAACCTATTTCGATGTTTTTATCATCTAAGGACAAAGAATAAAAACCTGTTTTTTCAAGCGATTTAATTCCTTCTTTATCTATTTGTTTAATACCATTGGCAATTTGTTTCATCATTTTGCCGTATTTTGGTCCAAGACTCTTGAAGTTAGCCTTGATTTTCTTCACCAATATTGGCGAATCTTCGGGCATAAATTCAAGTATTTTTACGTTAACTTCTGATAAAATCAGGTCTTTTATAAGTTCTATTTGCTCTTGAAAACCACCATTCAAAACAGGAATCATAAGTTTGTTTAAAGGTTGACGCACACGTAAATTATTTTTCTTACGGAGCGATAACACCATAGAAGAGAATGTTTGTGCCATTTCCATTCGCTCTTCCAGCTTTTTATCTATCTCTGCTGTTTTAGCGATAGGCATATCAGTCAAATGAATCGATTCCGATTTATGTTTTCCGCTAACCTTATTCAAATCTAAAAATAATTGCTCGCTATAAAACGGAGCAATTGGAGAACTTAATTGAGCAACAGTTTCTAAACATGTATAAAGTGTTTGATAGGCAGAAATCTTATCATTCGAATAATCGCCTTTCCAGAAACGGCGGCGGCTTAAACGAACATACCAATTACTTAAGTGCTCGCTTACGAAAAGTGAAATTGCGCGCCCGGCACGTGTTGGCTCATAATCTGCAAACGCTTGATCTACAACTACAATCAAACTATTAAGCTCCGATAATACCCAACGGTCGATTTCAGGTCGATCTTCAATTTTCAAATCATCTTCAGCATAAGCAAATCCATCTATATTGGCATAGAGAGCAAAAAAGTTGTAGGTATTATATAAAGTTCCAAAGAATTTTCTGCGAACCTCTTCAATTCCACTCAGGTCGAATTTTAAATTGTCCCAAGGCTGAGCATTGGTAATCATATACCAGCGAGTGGCATCGGCACCATATTTTTCAAGTGTATCAAAAGGATCAGCTGCATTGCCCAAACGTTTCGACATTTTATTGCCGGCTTTATCGAGCACCAATCCATTGGAAATCACATTTTTAAAAGCAACTTTATCAAAAACCATGGAAGCAATGGCATGCAAAGTAAAAAACCATCCGCGTGTTTGATCAACACCTTCTGCAATAAAATCGGCAGGAAAGAAATTGTCGATTATTTCCTGATTTTCAAAAGGATAATGCCATTGTGCATAAGGCATAGAACCACTGTCGAACCATACATCAATTAAATCAGGCTCACGATGCATTGCTTTGCCTGTTGCAGAGACCAACACTATTTTATCGACATAAGGACGGTGAAAATCGAAGGTTTCGTAGTTTTCTTTTGTCATATCGCCGGGAACAAAATTGGAAAGAGGATTTTCATCCATAAATCCGGCTGCGATGGCTTTTTCTATTTCGCTTTTCAATAGTTCGGCAGAGCCGATAAAAATTTGCTCTTTCTGATCTTCACTGCGCCAAATAGGCAAAGGAATTCCCCAGAAACGTGAACGGCTTAAATTCCAATCGACAAGATTTTCCAACCAATTACCAAAACGACCTGTTCCTGTGGAAGCAGGTTTCCAGTTAATGGTTTTATTTAGAGCGATCATACGATCTTTCATGGCTGTTGTTTTAACAAACCAACTGTCGAGAGGATAATAGAGTATTGGCTTATCGGTACGCCAGCAATGTGGATAAGAGTGAATATATTTTTCAGCTCTAAAAGCTCGGTTTTCTTTTTTCAGTTTAACAATAATATCAATATCAACCGAAGGTTCATTTCTTAAGGGATCATCATCGGAATAGTATGCTGATTTCACAAAACGACCGGCAAATTCGCCCATTTCTTTCACAAAACGACCTGTTTTATCAACCATTGTCAGTGCCCCGATACCATTTTGAGCTGCAACTCTAAAGTCATCGGCACCAAAACTGGGAGCAAGATGGACAATTCCAGTTCCATCTTCAGTTGTAACAAAATCGCCCACTAAAACTCTAAATGCATCACCGTCATCAGGCTGAGCATAAGGCAATAATTGTTCGTAACGAATCCCTTCGAGTTTAGCACCTTTACATTGACCAAGAATTTCAAAAGGAATATTTTTTTGACCGGCTATGTATTCTTCAAATTTGAGCTCAGCATTTTTTTCAGGAAAAAAGTTGTTCATCAACTTTTTCGCTAAAATAACCGTCATTTTTTCAAAAGTATATGGATTATAGGTTTTTATCCTTACATAATCGATGTTTTTACCAACTGCTAATGCTGTATTCGATGGTAAGGTCCAAGGAGTTGTTGTCCATGCTAAGAAAAAGATATCACCATAGGCATTTTTAAACAAATTTTTACTGTCCTCATTGCATACCACTTTAAACTGAGTTGTTAAAGTTGAGTCTTTTACATCGCGGTAGCACCCGGGTTGATTTAGCTCGTGTGTACTTAAACCGGTTCCGGCAGCAGGCGAGAATGGCTGTATAGAATATCCTTTATATATTAGTCTCTTTTCGTTGAGCTTGCTCAATAAATGCCAAACTGTTTCGATGTATTTATTGTCGAAAGTTAAATACGGATCATCCAAATCGACCCAATAACCCATTTTTTTAGTCAAATCGTCCCAAAGATCTTTGTATTTCATCACTTCGGTACGACAAGCTTTATTATAATTTTCGACCGAAATTTTTGTTCCTATATCTTCTTTAGTGATTCCTAAACTTTTCTCTACGCCAATTTCTACAGGTAAACCGTGAGTATCCCAGCCTGCTTTACGACTGACATATTTTCCTTTTAGAGTTTGATATCGACAAACGATATCTTTAATGGCACGTGCCATAACATGATGAATACCGGGAACTCCATTTGCCGAAGGCGGTCCTTCGTAGAAAACGAAAGGCTTATTTCCTTCACGGATTTTCAAACTTTTCTCGAAGATGTCATTCTTTTCCCAAAATTGCAGTATATCTTTAGCTGTCTCCGAGAGGTCTAAATTTTTATATTCCTGATATTGTGTCATTTTATGCTAATATTTTAAAGCTTGCAAAAGTATAAATTTTTAACATTCTGACATAGAAAAAGCTTTTATATTGATATGGCTATTTTGATATAAGTCCAAAGTACGCCAATGGAGATGCGCTTGTAGATTTTGTATCTTTATCTAATAAAAATAAAAAACTGCCACCAATGCACCAAAACACAAAATACCACCAAAGGAATTTGAATCCAATTCCTGAAGAACTGAATGTTATTGGAAAATTAATAGTTGATGCTGCCTACACGGTTCATAAGAATCAAGGACCAGGATTACTAGAAAAAGTATATGTCCCGCACGTGCGGGATTGTCATGAGCTAACCAAAAGAGGCTTGTCATATAAGTGACAAATTGATATTCCTGTTGTTTATGATGGATTAGTATTTGAGGAAGGTTTAAGATTAGATGTTCTTGTTGAGAATGAAATTATATGTGAGCTAAAAGCTATTGAAATTGTCAATCCTGTATGGGAGGCTCAGGTTTTGAGTCATTTGAAATTGACCAATAAGCGGCTAGGATACCTAATTAATTTTAACGTTATCAATATAGGTAAGGGTATAAAAAGGTTTGCAAATTAGCATTTCATTTTGGTGAGATTTGGTGTGTTAGTGATTTGGTGGCAAAAAATATTACCAGTGCATCTTTTCGATAATATTCATTGATTTAATATGAAAATTTTTTAAAAATAAAACTTTAATATCTTTGCGTTCGAAAACATACTCTTCGTATTAATTATACTATTATAGATGAACAATCAGGAATTATTATTCTTTTCAGCCTATATTATTTTAATAATTATAATGCTCTCAATCGATTTGGGTTTATTTAATCGAAAGGCACATGTTGTGGGAATGAAAGAAGCAATGTGGATGAGTATTTTTTGGGTAGGACTTGGAGTTTCGTTTTATTATTTCTTTCGTTATTTTGGTCATTTGGTTCACGGATTGGATAATATTGAAGAGTTGCAATCGAGGATTAATTTTTATCGTCATCCTATTGATATTGCAGGGTTGAATTTTGAAGATGCACGCGATTTATACAATAAAAACCTTTCGCTTGAATATATTACATCTTATTTGATAGAGAAGGCCTTATCTGTAGATAATATTTTTGTGATGATATTGATTTTTAAAGGCTTTGGTATCGGCCCAAAATATTTTCATCGGATTTTGTTTTGGGGGATTATTGGTGCCGTAGTGATGCGCTTCTTTTTCATTTTTGCCAGCGCAGCATTAATTCATAAATTTTATTGGGTACTCTATATTTTTGGCGGGTTCTTGATTTACAGTGGAGTGAAGATATTTTTCCAGATAGATAAAGGTCATGTAGAAACTAAAAATCATCCACTTGTAAAATTTGCAAGTAAATATTTCAATGTTGCTGGCGATTATGTTGGACAAAGATTTATACTTAAACAAGACGGGAAATATTTGCTTACACCTTTATTTTTAGTGCTGATTGTCATCGAATTTTCGGATGTGGTATTTGCTATGGATAGCATTCCCGCAATTTTTAGTATCACACTCGATCCTTATATTGTTTTCTTTTCCAATATTTTTGCAATATTAGGATTAAGAGCACTTTTCTTCTTGGTTTCCAATATTATGGATTTGTTCCGCTTCCTGCAATATGGCTTAGGAGTTTTACTATCGTTTATTGGAATTAAGCTACTTTTTCACGATTTCTTATACGAAAATTTGGGATTAGGAACGGTGGAATCTTTGTATCTGATACTGATAATTTTGGGAGTAAGTATTATTGCATCTCTGCTTTTCCCTGAGAAAAAGGAAAATATAGAAAACAGCTAATCTTTTTTTAAGTTTTCAATAAATAATTTCATCAATTGCTCTGCAGCTTTAAAGGGACTTACTATTTGTTCGGAAACTTGTTTTTCAAGGCCTTTGCTCATTTCTTGTATCGATATATCAGCAAAAAAACGACTCTGTAGTTTTGCCTCTATGCTGCTGTTTAGAGCGAGCATATTTTGCTCTTTTCTCTTTTGTGTAAAATAACCATTATTCAAAGTATGTTGCTGGTAATCCATTATCATTTCCCATACTTCTTCCAATCCTGTAAATTGCAGAGAAGAACAAACGGTAGTTTTTGGTTCCCATTTCGAAGGCGGATTAGGAAATAGATGTAGCGCATTGGCGTATAGCGTTTTAGCAAGAAGTGCTTTATTATAATTACCCCTATCAGCTTTATTGATAATCAGCGCATCGGCCATTTCCATAATGCCGCGTTTTATGCCTTGTAATTCATCACCGGCACCGGCCAACATAAGCAAGAGGAAAAAATCGACCATAGAATGTACGGCAGTTTCGCTTTGCCCAACACCAACAGTTTCAACAAAAATAACATTATAACCAGCTGTTTCGCAAAGGATTATATTTTCACGGGTTTTTTGTGCCACTCCGCCCAAAGAACCTCCGGTAGGCGATGGTCGAATAAATGCATTAGCATGATTAGCCAACTTTTCCATACGTGTTTTGTCGCCCAAAATACTGCCTTTGCTTCGCGCACTGCTTGGGTCGATGGCCAAAACAGCTAAATTCTTTTTATACTTATCAACTAATAAATATCCAAGAGCTTCAATAAAAGTGCTTTTCCCTACTCCGGGAACACCTGTTATACCAATACGTATTGAATTCCCCGAATAGGGCAGACAAGTTTCAATAATCTTTTGAGCAAGTTCTTGATCGCTATCTAAAGTACTTTCAGACAGAGTAATAGCCTGACTCAATATTGCGCGATTTCCATTTAAAATGCCTTGAACATAATAATCTGTGGAATATCGATTGGATGAATGTTTTAAATCTTGATTTATATCCGGATTAATGGAATCTGGTTGACTAATTCCTTTTTGCACTTTGAGAGCGGATTTGTTTTTTGATGGTTTCATAGTAAAGTAAAACAAAGGTATTAAAAAGCTTGCTTTAATATAAGTTTGTAAAAAATTACTGAAACAATCATATTTGCAATTGCTAAAAGCGGAATTCCCATCAATCCAAAATACAGAAGTCAACCAGATTTTCAATAAAAACAAATTATTGAAAAATGTAAGGGTTTTGTTTTGGCTCAGTTCTTTGTTGTAGGGCGTTTTTATTTTATTGAATAATACCGATTAGTCAACTAGATGCCGCATACCTGCCCGTCCGGTCAGGCGGGTTTTAGCTCAGCATTATTATTTTTTATTTGCCTTCGCTGATTTTCAATTCACTTCGTTCAATTTGCGGTTTTGCTGATCTATCGGCA
>JAQIBR010000092.1 GCA_027858955.1 Bacteroidales bacterium | reverse complement strand
TGCCGATAGATCAGCAAAACCGCAAATTGAACGAAGTGAATTGAAAATCAGCGAAGGCAAATAAAAAATAATAATGCTGAGCTAAAACCCGCCTGACCGGACGGGCAGGTATGCGGCATTTAGTTGACTAATCGGTATAAGTGGTATTTTGTTTCAAATTTTGAAACCGTACACTCATTTCAATCCAACAGCAGTATCATCTCCACGCGGATCAGCTCCGCCTTGCATTGTTCCATCAGACAAAATTAGAACAGCATCCATTTTTCCAATGGCAGTTCTTGGCTCAAGCGTATGACCTAGCACTTCCAGTTGCTGAAGAACTAATGAATCCAAACCGTTTTTCTCATACAAAACTCTATCGGGCAACCATTGATGGTGAGTTTTTGAAGCATTAACAGCTTGCTGCATATCCATATCGTGTTCTATCACATTTAATATAGTCTGATAAACTGCAGTAATAATAGTAGCTCCACCGGGACTTCCAACTACCATTAACAGTTTGCCTTCCTTTTCAAGAATAGTTGGCGTCATCGAACTTAGCATCCGTTTCTCGGGAGCAATGGCATTTGCTTCTGCTCCTACTAATCCAAATTGATTTGGAACGCCAGTCTTAACGCTAAAATCATCCATTTCGTTATTTAAAAAGAAACCTGCTTTTTCAACAAAAACTTTGGAGCCGAAATTTCCGTTCAAAGTTGTGGTGATACCGATTGCATTTTGGTCTTTATCAACAATAGAAAAATGCGTTGTTTCTACGCTTTCAATAATTTCGACTTCACCTTCTTTAATATCTTTGGAATCAGTTTTTTTATCTAAACTGATGTCAGAAAATCGACTTGCTAAATAAGAAGAGTCCAAAAGCATATTTACGGGAACATCATAAAAATCAGGATCGCCAAGATAAGTAGCCCTATCGGCATAAACGCGTCTTTCCAACTCGGTCATAATATGAATGCTTTCTGCGGAATTATGGCCAAATATCTTAAAATCAAAAGCTTCACTTCCTTTTAAAAGTTGAAGCAAAGCAATACCTCCGCTCGAGGGCGGTGGCATAGAAATTACATTGTATTCTTTGTATTGACCTTCAACCGTATTTCTCCAAATAGATTTATATGCGTCAAAATCTGCTTGAGTGATGATTCCACCTTTAGGTTGCATTTCAGCAATCATTGCTTGAGCAATTTTACCTTCATAAAATCCACTGCGTCCCTTATCTCTAATTAACTTTAAAGTATGTGCCAATTCTGGAAGAAAAATATAATCTCCTGTTTTCCAATTTTCTCCATTATAAAAATAAGTTAAACTATCATTTGCTTTCAAAAAATCTTTTTGATAATAGTTAAGTTTATTTGCTTCAATTTCAGTTAATTTAAAACCATTTTCAGCCAATTCCATTGCCGGTTGGATAAGAACATCGAAAGGTAAAGAACCTAATTTCTTGTGAAGTTCAATCATTCCATCCACCGAACCCGGCACTCCGACTGAAAGAATTCCAAAAGTCGAAAGTTTAGGAATAACGTTTTCATCTTCATCTAAATACATATCAAAAGCAGATGCTAATGGTGCTTTTTCGCGAAAATCTAGACTGCCTTTTTCACCGTCCGCTTTGCGATAAACTGCAAAACCACCACCGGCAATATTTCCTGCGCGAGGATAGACAACTGCTAAGGCAAACTGCACAGCAACTGCGGCATCAAAAGCATTACCGCCTTGCCGGAGAATTTGTGCTCCAACTTCAGATGCTAATGGATGAGCCGTAGCAACCATTCCATTTGTAGCTTCAACGGCTTGTTTTGAATAAAGTTTATTTGGTTGATTGCCTTGTTTTGTTGTACACGAAAAAACGATTAAAATCAGTAGCAAAAAGCTTAGTAATTTCATTGGTCTCATTTTTGGTTTGTTTGAAAGTAAATTCAGGACAAATTTAATTTTTTTTGTACGCATACAATCAATCTATACATAAAGATTATTTTGATTTAAATAAAACTGATTTCATATCTTTGGCATCACACAAACCTAAATATTATGAAACCAAATTTTAAATCAGCCGGCATAGTTCTTCTATTATTATTTGCAAGTAACCTATTTGCACAAATTCAGAATCCTCGTAATGTTGAATACGTTTTTAAAACTGACACTACCAAAAGCATAGTCGACCTTTCAGAAATAATCCTAGTATTGCCGCGACGAACTTTCCCTATTATTGATACTCCGGCTTTTGTAAACAAGGAAATTGGACTTAAATCGTTTATTAAAACCGAACCTGTTATTGTTGTTGAAATTGATGGTAAGGCTAAAGCCTATTCGATGAATATGTTTTCATCGCACGAATTAAGCAACGATGTTTTAGCGGGAGTTCCGATTTTGCCTTCTTATTGTCCGCTTTGTAATTCGGCTGTAGTTTACGATAGACGATTAAATGTAAATGGTGAAGAAAAAGTGCTGACTTTTGAAGTTTCCGGAATGCTTAGACATAGCGGAATGGTTATTTTTGATACCGAAACGGAAAGTTGGTGGCAGCAGTCGATGGGAAAAGCGATAGTTGGAGAATTGGTAGGAAAACAGCTAAAAGTAATTCCATCTTTAATTCTTTCTGTTGAAGAGTTTTTTACAAATTATCCAAACGGGCAAATTTTATCCAAAGAAACCGGACACGTCAAATCGATGGAGCGCTATGGTAAAAATGTTTATCGCAAATATGATAGCATTGGAAACTTACCTTATGCTCGCTATTTTAAAGTAGATGAAATTGACATGCGTTTGCCTGCAATGGAACGTTTGATAGATATTCGGGATGGAGAGTTTTCGAAGATATATCCGTTCTCTATTTTAAAAGAAAAAGGAGTCATTAACGATACTTTTAGAACGAAAAACATCACAATATTCTTTCAAGATGGGGCACGTTCTCATTTGGATGTATACGATTTGGAAGATGGACGTGAAATTGGCACAGCCACCGTTTTTAATTCCAAACTCGGACATCGTTTATTAAGTTTCAAAAAAGATGGCGGTCGATTTTACGATTTAGAAACTAAATCAGAATGGACGATTAGTGGCAAATGTATTGCAGGGTCGCTTAAAGGAAAACAGTTAGAAATAGAGACGCATAGCAATCACTTTGCTTTTTCTTGGCTGAAATTTCATCCTGATACTGAAATTTATCAGGATTAATCTATATTCTTCTTGTTAATCGACAAAATTATCTCAGAATTTCGTTCTTTTGCAACCAATTCAAAACTATTGATCTTATTTTCTTGAACTATAAATATTTCTTTGTGTCGCTCAGTGTCTTCTTGGTGTAACTCTGTGTAATAGTTATTCCACGATTAATAAGATGCCTTTGGCAAAAGAACATCAAAGGAGATAAACACAAAAAAACTATAAACGGTGTCCATTATTTCAAAACAATATTTAACCAATGATTATACTCGATAAACCCTATGTTTCTGATTATTTAAAAGAGACAGTGACAAAATTCAAATTTCCTGTTTTGACCAATGATTATAGTCGACAAGCAAGGCTAAATTCAGAAACAATTTTATTTTCTGATGAAGAAGCCGTTTGCGACTATAAAACCACACCAAATGCTCGCATATATACCAATTCTGAAAATGCCATAGAATGGATAATGAAGCATTTAAGCGATACGAACTTGCCAAAAAATATCGATTGGTTTAAAAACAAAGTTGCCTTTAGGAAATTAACGGAAAAGTTGTTTCCAGATGTATTTTATCTGGCTGTCAAATTGGAAGATGTTGATAATATAAAAATTGAAGATTTACCGAAACCATTTGTGATAAAACCTGCAGCTGGCTTTTTTAGTTTGGCCGTTTATCACGTTCAAAACAATGAAGAATGGTCGCAAATAAAAGAAAAATTGAAAAGCGAAATAGAAAAAGCTTCTCAACTTTTCCCTTCTGAAGTATTAAGTAGCACTGAGCTTATTATTGAAGGCTATATTCCGGGTATTGAATTTGCTTTTGATGCTTATTACGATGAAAATGGCGTGCCAACCATTTTGAATATATTAAAGCATGAATTCGCTTCGGCTGATGATGTAAGTGATCGTGTTTACATAACATCTAAAGATGTAATGGAAAAATATTTGCCTCCTTTTACTGATTTCTTAATTGCTCTGGGTGAGCTTGTTGAATTACGGAATTTTCCTTTGCATGTTGAGGTGCGAGTAGATGAAAATGAAAAACTTGCTCCTATTGAAGTAAACCCTTTACGCTTTGGTGGTTTTTGCACTACGGCAGATCTTACGCCTTATGCCTGGGGATTTAATCCTTATGCCGCATTTTTCCAAAATTTCAAACCCAATTGGGATGATATTTTAAAAGACAAGGCAGGAAAATTATTTGGCCTAATTGTATTGGATAATTCTACAAAACTAGAAGCAGAAGAGATCAAGTTGTTTGATTATCAAAAACTTCTGACTCGATTTGAAAAACCCTTGGAATTGCGCGAATTAGATTATCATGAATATCCTCTTTTTGGTTTTTTGTTTACTGAAACACGGGAAGATAATTTTGATGAATTAGCTTATATCTTGCAATCTGATTTGATGGAGTTTATTCATATATAATTGATTTTAGATCGCCACGAATTCACGAATTCATTTTCAGAAAAGCGCTTCATGAAATGAGCTAATATATATCATTCGTGCATTTGTGGCAAGTTTGGATGATTATGAAAACCAAACTTTATATTGTTCCAGATGCTTTCTGATATAGCTTGGGTCTGAAAGACTATTTATAACTCGGCGACGAGTTGAAGAACTGATAAAAAGGAGTAATAGAGTTTTAATATATCTATAAATCCTGAAAAAGATAAAATACAAAAGCCTTACAATTCTTGATAGTTTTGGATGTTCCCAAATAAAATGCATCCTTTTGATATAGCGTTTAGCACTTTTATTAGATTCAAAATCTAAAACCTTAGGATAATCTAATAGATTAGCCGAAAAAGCAATATAGCTATTCAGGGTTTCAAAATAATGACCAAAAGCTTTACTTACATCCAAAGGGTTTTTTCTCTTGGATAAAAGCATCAGATCATAGCTTTGTCGCATAAAGGTTTTGTACTTCGACTTAGCTTTATCGTTTAATTGAACATTCATAATATTATTCAAAATTAAATCGGAATCAGATAATACTAATGCATCTGTTAACGTTTTTGATTTTTTTAAGTTATT
>JAQIBR010000057.1 GCA_027858955.1 Bacteroidales bacterium | reverse complement strand
TTGCATCACAACACTTTTGCTTCCGTGTAAAATTCCATCTTTTCCTTTTGCAAGAGTAGCAGCCGTTTTTCCTGATTCAATTCCCAATCCTGCCGCTTCAACGCCTATCAATTGAACGTTTTCTTTATCAAGAAATGCATGAAACGCACCAATAGCATTACTTCCACCTCCTATACATGCAATTACATAATCAGGATCTTTTTTGAGTTGAACGTTTATTTCTTCTCCAATCACTTTTTGAAACTGTGTAACTATATCCGGATATGGATGAGGACCAACCACCGATCCAATCAAATAATACGTTTCCTGAGGGTGATTAATCCAATCACGGATTGCTTCATTCGTGGCATCTTTCAAAGTTTTACTTCCCGAATGTACAGGCCGAACTTCTGCACCCAACATTTCCATTCGCTGTACATTTGGCTTTTGCCGATCCATATCAACAGCACCCATATAAACGATACATTGTAATCCCATCAAAGCACAAACTGTAGCTGCAGCAACCCCATGTTGACCGGCACCGGTTTCGGCAATTATCCTTGTTTTACCCATTTCTTTTGCCAAAAGTATTTGACCAATGGCATTATTGATTTTATGAGCACCTGTATGGCATAAATCTTCACGTTTCAGATAAATATTATACTTATAATGTTCGCTTAAACGTTTTGCAAAATAGAGCGGTGTTGGCCGACCAACATATTTACTTAGCAGATTATCATAATCCTTTTTAAACTGATCGGTTTCGATTATCCTTTGATAATTAGATTCCAACTCTTTAACATTAGCATAGAGCAGTTCGGGAATATAGGCGCCGCCATATTCTCCGTAAAAGCCGTTTTTATCAACTTTATAATCCATAAATTTTTATTTATTCAGAAGTTTAACTCTTCATGTTGGTGGCAAAAAATGACTTTTAGGACTAAGCGCCGATATCAGTTTTTTAATTAATTCGATGTCTTTTAGTCCTGGCTCTATTTCAAAACCGCTATTCACATCTATTCCCGATAATTGTGGATGAACTATTTTCTGAATTTCATCTATATCAGCTATCCCTATTCCACCACTGAGTAGAAAAGGTGTTTTTCCGGTATAGAATTTTAGTAAATCCCAATTAAAAGATTTTCCGCTTCCACCGTGAATTTTTGTTTTTGTATCGAATAAAAAATAATCACAGCTGCCATCGTATTTTTCAATTTGATCAAAATCAGATGCTTCTCTAATGCCAAAAGCTTTAATCACTTTCAAACCTTTATCTTGAAATCCATTGCATAATTCTGGTGTTTCCGATCCGTGAAGTTGTATTGCTCCCAATCCATAAGTTGAAATAATTTCTTCGATTTTCAACGGAACTTCGTTTACAAAAACTCCAGTCTTTATAATTGCTGAAGGTATTTTTTTTAAAATAGTTGCAAGCTTTTCATCATCCACAAAACGTGGCGATTTATCATAAAAGATAAAACCCATAAAGTCAGGGCTTTCATCCGCGACTTGTCGAATGTTCTCCGAATTTTTTAGTCCGCAAATCTTTAATATCATCTTCTATCCCTTCATTAATTCTTTAATTCTTTAACAGATTGTATTAATGCATTACATTTTAAATGTGGCTTGGGTGATTGCATAAAATATTCTCCTACCAAAAATCCATTAAAACCAGCGTTTATTAAACGGTGTATTGCTGTTGGACTAGAAATCCCAGATTCCGATATTTTCAAAAAATTGTCGGGAATCATATCTGAAAGCTGCACCGAAGTTTGAATATCCACTTCAAAGGTTTTTAAGTTGCGGTTATTCACTCCAATAATATTAACATATTCATTGGGATGCTTTTGAAGCTCTGCTTCATTATGCACTTCGAGCAGTACTTCTAATCCCAAACCATTTGCAAACTGAGCTAGTTTCCTGGTTTCACTTGGATTCAATACGGAGGCGATTAATAAAATCGCATCGGCTCCTATACTTTTTGCTTCAAGTATTTGGTATTCGTCAATAATAAAATCTTTACGAAGAATTGGGCTACCATTGTATTTCCGAGCAATCATTAAATCCTCATTGCTCCCATAAAAAAACGCATTGTCAGTCAGCACGGAAAGCGCTGCGGCACCGGCTTGTATATATCCTGTACTCAACTCTTTAACATCAATATTTTCATTAATCATTCCTTTGCTAGGCGATTTTCTTTTAATCTCAGCAATAATTCTTGGTGTATCCTCCATTTGTAAATAGCGACTCAAAGACAAAATGGGTCTTTCAAAATAAATACCTTTTTCCAATAGTTTTATTGGCGTCAAGACTTTGTTCTTTGCGACTTCCTTCCGCTTATGAGCTATAATTTTATCTAAAATGTCCATTTTCTAATTTCTTATTTGGAATTAAACTTCTAATAATTTCGTGAAGCTTTTCAATGCTTTTCCTGAATCAATAGATTCGATGGCAACACTTACACTTTCTTCAAATGAAAGCACTGGCATGGCGCATTTTATTGCAATCGCCGCATTTGCTGCAACAACTTGTTTTTGAGCTAGCGTTGCTTCGTTTTTCAATACATTGACAAATATTTTAGACGCTTCTTCAACAGAACTTCCTCCTTCAATTTCATTTGCATTTAGTTGTGGAAGACCCAAATGTTTTGGATTGAGAACCTCATCTTTTTTGGAAGAAATCAATTTAAAATCACCCGTCAAAGAAATTTCATCATAGCCATCCAAAGCGTGAATGATATAATAATCTACATCGGATTTTTGATACAAATAATTATAAATTCGTGCTATCTCAAGGGAGAAAACCCCAACAATTTGTTTTTTGGGTTTAGCCGGATTTACCATAGGCCCAAGCATATTGAAGAAGGTTTTTATTCCCAATTCTTTTCTGATAGGCGCAACATGTTTCATTGCCGGATGAAATAAAGGAGCGTGCAAAAAACAGATGCCACTGTGCTCGATTTGCTTTCGAAGTTTATCCACATCATTCGTGAATTTATATCCAAGATATTCCATCACATTTGAAGATCCTGATCCTGAACTTACTCCGTAATTCCCGTGTTTTGCAACAGGAATGCCTGCCCCTGCAGTAACAAAAGACGCTAAAGTGCTGATATTGAACGTATTTTTGCGATCCCCTCCTGTACCACACAAATCTATTGGATCGTAGTCGCTCAAATCCACAGGCAAACAAAGTTCTTGCAAAGCATCGCGAAAGCCTTTAAGCTCATCAACCGTAATATTACGCATTTGGAAAGCAGTAAGGAAAGCTGTTATCTGACTGGAATTATATTGTCCGTTCCCTATTTCCGTTAATACTTTTTTAGCCTGTTGATGATCCAGACTTTGGTGCTCAAATAATTGATTTAGAATATCTTTCATATCGGTTTAGTTTTTTAGGAAGTTTTCAATTATTTTTTCTCCCATTTCCGTCATAATGCTTTCAGGGTGAAACTGAACGCCCACCACATTATAATGTTTGTGTTTGACGGCCATAATTTGTCCTTGTTCATCCGTGGCCGTGATTTCAAGTTCTTCCGGTAATGTTGCAGTATCAACAACCCAACTATGGTATCTCCCCGCTTTTATTACCGCAGGAATATTTTCAAAAATGCAGTCATTTTTCTTGATAAATATATCCGTTGCAACTCCGTGATACACTTTATCTAAATTGACTAAATTTCCTCCAAAAACTTCCGCAATGGCTTGTTGACCCAGACAAATTCCAAAAATTTCTTTGGTTGCAGCATAGGTTTTAATGATTTCTTTAAGTATTCCTGCTTCATCGGGTAAACCAGGTCCGGGAGATAAAAATATCTTATCAAACTTAGCCACATCCTCAATACTTATTTTATCGTTTCTGGCAATTACAGGCTCTATTCCCAACTTCCTGATGATGTGTACCAAATTATAAGTAAAGGAATCGTAATTATCTATAACCAAGACTTTCATATCATTTCTGCTTTTTCGATAGCCATACGAACAGCAGCTATCTTGTTATTGACTTCGTTTAATTCTCCCTCTTCACTGCTATCTATTACGATACCCGCGCCTGCCTGATAAATGAGCTGATTGTTCTTACTCAGAAAAGAGCGAATAATAATGGCGTGATTAAATTCGCCGTTGATGCCAATAAAACCAACCGCTCCACCGTAAAAACTTCTTCCATTGGGTTCGTATTTATCAATTAATTGCATTGCTCGGTGTTTTGGGGCGCCACTTAAAGTGCCTGCCGGAAAAGTATCAGCCGCAAGCTGAATTGCATTGCTCCCGTCAATTTTCCCGGTTACTTTACTTACCATATGGATAACGTGTGAGAAGTATTGTATCTCTCCAAATGTTTCCACTGTTACCTCCCGAGAATTCCGACTAAGATCATTGCGTGCCAAATCGACCAGCATAACGTGTTCCGCATTTTCTTTAGTGTCTTTTTGTAGTTTGGCAGCCAATTCTTCATCTTTTTGCTTATTGCCTGTTCGGCGATAGGTGCCTGCAATCGGGTGAATGCCTGCAATTCCATCTCTAACAGTTAATTGAGCTTCAGGCGAAGATCCGAAAATTCGATAACTTCCATAATCAAAATAAAAGAGATAAGGAGAAGGATTAGTCGCTCTTAAAGCTCTATACACATTAAACTCATCACCTTGAAATTTTTGACGAAACTCTCGAGAAAGAACAATTTGAAAAACATCACCACGTTGACAATGTTCTTTACCTTTTGCTACCAAGGCCTTATATTCTTCATCTGCAAGATTACTTTCTTCTTCACCCGTTTTCTGAAACGGAAAATTTGAAAAGTTGCGATTGTTAATCATAAGCTCAATAGACTCAAGAGTTAGCGAGGTGTTTTCAAAATCTGCCGAATCGTTTTGGATAATATAAAGTTCATTTTTAAAATGATCAAAAACCAATATAAAGCGATAGAAATGATATTGCAAATTGGGTATTTTTTTATATTCGGGCACTTCAGAACTGAATTTAATATCTTCGAAATATTGAACAGAATCGTAAGTCATATACCCGAAAACAGCCTCGTAAATAAAAGGTAATTCCAAATTATTTACTTCAAAAGACTCTGTAAAATTCTTTAATTCAGAAATAAGATCACTAGAATGAAAATACTGAGTTTGTCCGCCAATGCTTTTAGTTATTTGTTTATCGTTAGTAATAAAACCCGCTACAGGATTTAAGCAAACATAACTGTAGCTATTTTCTTTGCTATGATAATCGGAGCTTTCGAGGAGCAATGAATTTGTAAATTGATCCCGAATTTTAAGATATGTACTTACGGGTGTAATGGTATCTGCAAGTATTTTCTTAAACGATGCTTGAACTTTTATTTTTTGCATTTTCAAAATTTTTGATAAAAAAAAGACCCGCCGAAATCGGCAGGCCTATAAATATTTTATATAAAATTAAATATTGGTCTATCTATTCAGTACTCATTGAGTATTGAAAAGCCACCACCAAGTATTTGACATTAAATTTCGCATTGATTTTTTTCTTGTTGGCAAATTTAGAAATAAATTCTGATATAAAAAGACTGAATTTATGTTTTTTCACAACTTAACATTGCTTATTTTAGAAAGATATTGGATTTTTCTCCATATGAGATTAACTCTATCAAAAACACCAATTTGAAAAGACGACTATTTCCCCTAGAGGATGGGATAAACAACAGCTAAAAATCTATCCAGTCTATATCCTTTTTAAGCATAGTGAGTGTTTTTTCTTCGCGGGAGCCTTTAACCGGCTGAAAATCGTACTGCCATGAAGCCATAGGAGGCATGCTTAAGAGAATAGATTCCGTTCTGCCATTCGACTCTAATCCAAATTTTGTTCCTCTATCGTGTAGTAAATTAAACTCAACATAACGACCTCTGCGTAAATTCTGCCAATTCTTTTCTTCTACACTTACATTACGATTTCTGTTTTTGTTTAGAAGATAAGTGTATAGTTTGGGATAGGCTAAAGCCTAGTGGGAAGTGAAGTTTAGAAAATGGTCAAATTGATCTGATGAAGATGCGTCTTGATGATCGAAGAAAATTCCGCCAATACCTCGTGTTTCGTCTCTATGTGGCAGATAAAAATATTCATCGGCTTGTTCCTTATAGTTTTTATAATATTGAAGATCATACTTATCGCATAGTGCTTTAAGTTCTTGATGAAACCATTTTGCCTCGCTTTTATTCACATAATGAGGTGTTAGATCGATTCCTCCTCCAAACCAAGCTTGTCCAGAATCGAGCTGAAAATAACGCACATTCATATGAATAATTGGAACATGTGGGTTTTTAGGATGAATGATAGATGATATACCTGTAGCAAAATATTTTTCTTCAGTTTTTAATTGAAGCACTTTCTGCATATTCTCACTAAGTTTCCCACTCACAACAGAATAATTTACAGCTGCTTTCTCAATGGCATCAGCATTAATCATTACATTCGTTAGCCCATATCCAATATCTTTTGTCCAATTATCTATTTTAAACAGACCCTTACCATCGGCTAATTCAAGACTTAAACAAATTTTTGACTGCAACTGTTTAAAAGCTTCGCTTATTTTGGTTTTTCTCATCAATATTTCTTTTCAGTATTCCTGTATCAAACTTAACCATGCATATTTAGCATGAAATTTGACTGGCAAATGTAATCGGTTTTCAATTTATCTATTCAGAACCTTATTATATTAAAACCAACTCTTGAATCGATTAGTGAAATTGTGTTGTTTGCCTGCAAGCTATATCAAAATAATTTATACATTTATCGTTCTAAACAAACACAATTAATCTAAACCGCAAATTTAATCAATTACAAAATAGAAATTAAACCACTATGAATCGATTTATAACAATTTTAGCTGTCGCACTTCTCTTTATTTTAAATTCCTCAGCATTAGCCCAATCCAACAAAGTAGTTAAAAAGATCATCGAAATTGGTCAAACTGATAATCAAACGATGAAACACCTGGATATTTTAACTAATCGTTTTGGAGGAAGACTTATTGGTTCAGATGCTTATGAAAATGCTGCCGATTGGGCTGCCCATAAATTTAAGGAATGGGGAATGCAAGTTAAAATGGACTATGCGGGAGAAATTCCGGTGGGTTTTAATCGCGGCCCATGGTTTGGCAGAATGCTCAGTCACAATGGAATGCACTTGCATTTTGCAACGCCGTCTTATACTTCCGGAACAAAAGGCGTTCAAAAAGGTCATGTTCTTATCGAACCAAAAACACAAGCTCAATTCGATAGAATGAAAGGCAGATTAAAAGGTGCCTGGGTTTTAATCTCGGGTAAAAATACAGGTTGGCCTATTGATTTCTCTGCAAAAGCAGACCACATAAGAGATTCTATTATTTCCGTAAATATTGATATTGAAAAGCAGAACAGAGAAATCAGATCATTTAATCGTGCTAATAAAGACAGTTTACAAAAAGAAATGCTCCCTTATATTGAAGAACCTGCTTTGTTTTATTCTCAAATGAAAGATGCCGGAATTCTAGGCATTATCCAATCAGCTGCCAATCCAATTCGTGTTCTTTACGATAGGAAGAATATCAATGATATGACTTTTGAAACTCTTCCAACTGTTCCAGATATCAAATTAGACGAACATCAATATGCTTTAATTGAACAAATGACAAAAGAGCGTCAAAGTTTTGAATTAGAATTTGATATTCGCAATCATTTTAAAATGGGGCCGATTAAATATTACAATGTGATTGGAATTATTCCCGGCACAGAATTTCCTGATGAATATGTAATGATGGGTGGCCATTTAGATGCTTTTGATGTTGCTACAGGTGGAGTGGATGATGGTTCAGGAGTTACTCCACATATGGAAGCTGCCAGACTGATTATGAAAGCAGGAGGAAAACCAAAACGTACAATATTGGTTTGCTTGTGGGCAGGAGAAGAATTTGGACTTTTAGGCTCTAAAGCTTGGGTAGAAAACAACAAAGATAAATGGGGCAGAATTTCCAATTATTTCAATAGAGATGGAGGACCAACAGTAGCCAATAACTTGAGGGTTCCCGCTGCTATGTTTAAAGATATTGAAAAGATAGTGGAACCTTTAAACAGCATCAATCCTGATTTTCCCTTTACTTTAACTGAGCGTAAAGCGAGCAAAAAACCAACAAGAGCAGGTGGTTCTGATCATGCATATTTTGCTTTAAATGGAATCCCAGCCATTTCGCTTGGTACTTCAGACCCTAAAGGTTATGACTTTAATTATGGTGAAATTTGGCATACCGAACGCGATATGTACAACAAAAGCATTCCTGAATATCAGGAACATACTGCAATTGTAACTGCAATAGTCGTATTCGGCATAGCTAACCTCGATCATATTTTATCCAGAGAGGGATATTATATTGATGATGAGAAATAAAGTCTATAGGCGTTTATCCTATTGCATGTTTTATTAATACACGGTTACTTTTAAGAATAATCAGTCTAAAATTATTATTCGTGCATCCGAGGCTTTTATTCTTGCCACTAATGCACTAATATTGTTTATGAGTCCACAAGCTTTTGGATTTAAAATCGATAATTTATTCCTGTTTTAAATTCGAAATATTGCAACTGTTCACTGACAATGGCATTCTTATTGAAATTGTTTAGCTGATATTTAAATGTTGGGCTAAGATTAAAATAAAGTTTTTGCGTTAGCGGATATTCAATAGAAACACCCAATACGCTTTTATATATCAGCGAATTAATCGCTTCGGTTTTGCCAATAGATTCCGATGTAAAATCCGATAAATATACTCGGTTACCCACTATGAAACCTGAGTTAATTCCTGCTATAACTGAGAAAACTGTTTTGCGATTGATAATCTTATAATTGACAAGGAAAGGAATTTCAATTAATTCGAACATTTGTCGTAAATCAGCATTAAAGCTAGTATAAGAAATTTCATCAGTTAATTGAACTCCATCTGCCATTGGCGACAATTCGTTGAGCGCGACTACATTTTCAAAAATAATATTCCCGAAATACGAATTTGAGCTATTGCTTGCATTTAAAGAATTTTCTAAAACACTGAAATTTTCGATACGCTGACCTTGTTTCAAATAATAAATACCTGACTGGAAACTCCAACGATCAGAAACATGATAAACCA
>JAQIBR010000241.1 GCA_027858955.1 Bacteroidales bacterium | reverse complement strand
GAAACTATTCATCGCGATTAAGCAACTTAACATATTCTCTAATTAAATCATTTGAAACCAAAACAGTTAGGCTATAATGTTTTATTCGCCATTCGCCTGCTTGGTTTTTCTCCATTACTGCTGTTCCTCGACAAAGCCCCATCCAGGTATCCAAACTTTCATCTACCCAAGCATAATGCCCAAAATCACCTAAATAAACATTTCGATCTTTTTTCTTGAAATTCCAAGCAGTACCACGCTTAAAATAGCTCATATAAAGATCTTCGAACTCTTGAGCAGTCCAAATTTCTTTTGCATCGGTACCTAAATACATTGCATTATCGGCAAACATTTCAAAATAAGTGGTGTCAGCAACAGCAGCACGTTCGTGCCAACTATCAAGAACGCGGTTAATTTTTCGAATTTCCTTATTATCTGTTTTTACATCATTTTGCGCAAAGATTGCTGATGAAAACACTAAAGTCAGCAATATAATAAAGTGTACATTTCTTTTCATTCAATAAAAGTACAGAAAAAGCTTATTCGTATTCTGAAATAATGCTGCCACTTAAGCGTAAAATTTCAGTATTGGCATCCAATAGATTATAAACAGCTTCTAAACGATTAAACTCGGCGTTTATATAAACCAACTGTATATCTCTGAAATTAAAGGAATTAATAGCTCCGCTTTTGAATCTTTCAGTAGATAATTCAAGATTTAATTCTGCTTTTTCGAGTGATAAATCGGCTACATTCAAAAGTTGTTTTCGTATGCTGTACATATCAAAAATGCTAACCATCGCATTTGATAAGCTCTGCTTCATTTGTTCAATTTCAATTTGTCCTATTTCTTCCTGAATATGAGCATCTTGTATTGCGCTTCGTGTATTACCTCCATTGAATAAATTAAAACTTAATGAAAAATTTGCATAGAAATCGTAAGAATATGATGTGTTGCGAGTCATTCCATCGTATAAAAGAGCAGAATTCGAATAATCACTTCCACTAGAAAGACGTAAATTTGGATAAAGCGCAGTTCTGGAAAAAGCTGTATTCTTTTTTAAAATTTCCTGATTGATATACTGATTTGTAATTGTTTTATTACTACTCATCATCTGTGCTTCAATTGTTTCGAAATTATAATCGGCTTCCAAAACTGTAAAATTATCTGACAATTCAAATTCGCTTGTCTTATCAACTCCCATTAAAAGGTTCAAATTTAAGAGTGATTTCTTCAGCTCCAATTGTTGCAAAAGAAAAGTGGTAGAATCACTTAGAAAAGCATTCTGTGCTTGCAAAACATCATAACTTACTGCTGCTCCAATGTTTTGTTTCGTTTGCATATATTCAAAGCGATCACTCGAAAGTTTTTTCACCTTCTCTATGCTTTTCAGTTTCTCAATATTTAATAAGGATTGATAATAAGCAAGAACCACTGCCTGAATTTTATTTTCAACCACTAAGGCAACATTTCCTTCAGAAAGATCTTCAATTAAATTATATCTGTCCTTTTTAATATGAGCAGCAAAACCATTAAAAAGCGTCCAATTCAACTGTACATAAGGCCGTATACTATTGGATACAGATTCGTCTCTAGAATTTGCAGTAACAACAGCTTTAGCATTGTCGTAACGGTTATTTTGAGCTGCACCAACATCAATAATTGGATAAAAGCCAGCGCTTCCTAATCCAATATTCAACTTCGAGCTTTCTAATCGTTTCTCTACAATTTGAATATCGAAATTCTTTTCGAGCATTATATCAATTGCACTTTTTAAGCTTAAAGGCTCACCTGTTTGGGCTTTTAGTCCAATTGAACCAAGAGCTAAAAACAATATTAGTAGTGTTGATTTTGTGTTTTTCATCTTTATTCTATTATTCGTTTGCTATCGCGAACCGAAGGTTCAACTTCCAATTCATCGGGTAATAAATTACCATCAAATATTTCTTCACCACTCATCAATCGACCAGTCATTCTTTTAAATCCAATATAATATCGTTTCGATTCATTTAAAACCAGAATCATTGGAGGGAAAAAGAGCAGGATAAAACTGGTACCAAAAAGCACACCGTAGGCCAAGGAAATAGCCATTGGAATCAGGAATTGTGCTTGGAAACTATTTTCCAAAATCAATGGATACAAGCCTGCAACTGTCGTAATAGTTGTTAGTAAAATCGGCCTAAAACGTGATATTCCGGCTCGATAAACAGCCTCTTTGATACTATATCCTTCCAAAAGCAAACTATTGTATTTAGCTAAATACACCACCGAATCGTTTATAATAACCCCCGATAAAGCAACCATTCCCCAGGCGCTTAAAATGGATACCGGGAAGCCTTCGATACCGTGTCCCCATACAGAACCCAACCATCCCAATGGGATAATTAAAATGATAATAAAGCTTTGAGAAAAGGACTTAAAATGGAACATGATTATAATGATCATAAATGCAAATGCAATTCCAAAATATTTCATCATTTCTTTTTGAGCATCTCCTCCATCGCGTTGTTGACCTTGATACATAATGCTGACTCCGGGATAATTAGCTTCGAGTCTGGGAAGAATCTCTGCATTCACTCTTTCCAATATAGCAGGCACCGGAGCATATAAATCGACTAGTTCAGCATCAATACGAATTTCACGTGAAGCATTAAAATGCTTAATGCTCACCGGGCCACGTACAATATCATAATCAACCAATTCCATAAGTGGATATTCACCCGCCATGGTCTTAATTTTTACATTCTCCAGCTGCCCAATATTCAATCGATCGGACTGTGGATAACGCACCCATACACGGATTTCGTCTTTTCCTGATTGTAAGCGTTGTGCTTGTCCACCAAAGAATCCAAAACGCAATTGATTGGCAATTTCGGCTTGAGACAATCCCAAGAAATAGGCTTTTGGTTTCAATTTTATTTGCACTTCGCGTTTACCTACTGATGTATTTTCGGTGATGTCTTTTAATTCGTCAATACCATTTAACTCCGCTTTTAAAAAGTCTTTGGCATGATTTAGTTCAACCAAATCTTTACCCATTAAACTGATAGAAACAGGACTTCCCCAACGGTTTCTACCACCAATATTCAGTTTCTCTGCATCTGGAATTTTGCCAATTATTTTCCGCACACGTGCCGAGATTTGAGATGTGGATATCGGCGAATCTTCCATATTCCTAAAAGTAACCATCAGCGAACCTGCATGTGCTCCCGATTCAGTTCCGGAAAATGCACTTCCTAAATTCACGAAAGTGTATTTTACAAACGTATTGGTATCGGCAAATTCTTCCATCAACTCCTCATTCACTTGCCACATAACATCTTCAAAATTATGGAGTGCTTTTAGTGTCTGCTTTTCGCCCGAGCCAGGCTTATAGGCAATTTCGATATTAATTTGATCGAATTCCATAGCTGGGAAGAAGGTATAATTAATTAACCCTCCCTGGAATAATCCTATCGTAATCATAAAGGCGGAAATAGGTAAACCCAAGGCTAACCATTTCCAGTTGATCATAAATTTCAATACATGACCATAAAGTCTATCGCGCAAAAAAGCAACGCCAATATCTAGTTTTCTCCGAATCCAAGGTGTTGTATCCTTGCCTTCTTTATCGATATGATTTTTTAGGATTTTTGGATTGGATAGATGTGCAGGTAGAACAAAAAAGCCTTCTATTAGTGAAATACCTAAACTCACCACTACTACAAAAGCCATTTCATACATCATTTCCATTTGACCGGTTAACAGCAATAGAGGCATAAAGGCCACCATTGTAGTTAATACTGATGTTGTAATGGCCGGCAAAACTTCCATAGTGCCTTCTACGGCAGCTTTCATGGGTGATTTTCCCATTTCAAAATGCTGAAAAATATTTTCGGCTATTACAATCCCGTCATCCACCAGAATTCCAATCACCAGAATCATCCCGAACAAGGAAATCATATTAATGGTAATCCCAGCCATACTGGCAATAATGAACATGCCTAAAAACGAAGCCGGAATTCCCCAAGCTACCCATAGCGATAGTCGGACGTTGAGAAATAAGCTTAATGTAATTAGAACCAGTATTAATCCAATTAAACCATTTGAATACAAGAGGTTTAATCGACTGAGTAATAAACTTAGAAAATCGAAAGTGATATTGAGTTCTGCATTATCGTGACTAGCATTAAAGTCTTCAACATAATTTCTTAAAAAATCGGTAATTTCTTCCAGGTCTTCATCGGCCAGCTTGCTAATATTGAAAGAGATAGCCAATTTGCCATTCATTTCTGTCTGTTGAGGCGTTTCAGAAAACTGCATTTTTACAGTCGCCACATCGCGAATGCGAATTTGACTTCCGTCAGGCTGTGCTCTAATAACTATATCGGCTATTTTATCAGGATCGACAGTACTTGAGCGTGAACGAATAAGAATTTCTTCTTTATCGTTTCGAATTAATCCTGCAGAATAATCCTGATTATTATTTCTGATTGCGCTGGAAATTTCGGTAAAACTTAAATTGTATCGTAATAAATTAATTTCAGAAACTTCGACCGAGATTTCCAAATTAGGAAATCCTCTTACACTGAGTTGAGATATTACGCCTGAATTATAAAAATCCATTTCTATGACGTCGGCTAATTTGTTAAGTGTAATTAGATCAACATCGCCACTTAAGCCTAAAAAAGCAGCCATGGTGCTTGAGCGCTGTTTGAAAACGATTGGTTTTTCAGCATCAATTGGGAAAGCGCTAATTCCATCAACTGCATTTTTTACTTCAGCCAATGTAAGGTCAATATCATATTTCCCCGTTGTTTCTACACGAATGCTTGCAAAATTTTCAGATGATGTTGATGTGATCTCCTTAATTCCTATTAAACCACGCAAAGCTTCTTCAACACGAGTAGTAATCCCTTCTTCCATTTCTTTTGGAGAAGCGCCTGGATAAGCCACATTAACCATGATTGTAGTGGTATTCCTTTCGGGAAAGAAGGACTTTTTCATATTCAACATGCTAAAGGTACCAGCCAGCAAAAGAACTACAACAATTAAGTTGGCATAAAATGGGTATTTTACAAATGCACTAACTATATTCTTCATTTGTGTAAAATTTTAAATTTTGGTCAGATGCAGCTCGCAAGATAAAATCAATTCGATATGCATAAAAATAATTTAGCTTTCCTGGTGCTTTAGCAAACTCGTAAATCTTTTTTTTATTTTATCATTTGTGCTTGGACTTGCATTTGATCCGAAGGATTTAAAGGCAACTCAATAGCGACTATACTGTTTTCTGCAGGACCAGAAAAATAGAGATATTCTTGATCTACCTTAACAACTTCTATTTCTGTTTTTCTCAACTTGTCATTTTCAACCAAATATATTTCGTTGAAATTAAATACGGACGAACGTGGAATTCGCATCACATTATTTAAAGAAAACCCATAAAAACGAGCCTTCATATACATGCCTTCAAAAAGTTTCTGACCTGTTGTATTGGGCACATCAACATAGACCAATACCGACTGTGTTTCTGCATCTACAAAATCGGCAATACGGCTAATCTTACCTTGAGCAACAGGATTTTCTTCTAATTGAAGTTCCACTGGCTGTCCTATCTTTAGCCATTTTACCTGATTAACCTCAAAGGAAACTTCAAGCTCAAGCAAATCGGTGCGGATAATTGATGCTATCTTAGTTCCTGGATTTGCTATGGAACCCTCCTGAAAATAAACCATCGAAAATGAACCATTAAATGGAGCATAAATTTGATGTTTTGCTAACCTTATCTCGCTGCTCTGAATAGTATAATAATCGTTGAAAATGTTTTTGCCCGCCAGATATATTTTTTCTTGTTCCGTTTTTACTTTTGGTAATTCGGGAAGTGATTTTTCTAAATCAATACTACCAAAAAACTTCATCCAGGCATCATAGCTTTGCTCGAAATCGTA
>JAQIBR010000221.1 GCA_027858955.1 Bacteroidales bacterium | reverse complement strand
TCAATTCCGCGAGCAGCTATATCTGTTGCGACAAGGATCTTTGTCTGGCCACTTTTAAAATTGTCGAGAGCTCGTTGTCTGGCACTTTGCGATTTATTACCATGAATAGCCGCAGCAGTTATTTTATCTTTCGCTAATAACTTTACAATCCTATCTGCACCATGTTTTGTTCTTGAAAAAATAAGTACTGAACCAAAAACCTCAGTTTGAAGTAAATGAGTCAGTAATTTGGTTTTATTGCCCTTACTTACATAATAAACAGATTGTTCAACTTTATCAGCAGTAGTTTGTTCGGGATTTATTGTAACTTTTTCAGGATTTCCAAGAATCTTACTAGAAAGAGTTACGATTTCAGGAGGCATAGTTGCTGAAAAGAACAAAGATTGTCTCTTTGAAGGCAATTTTGCGATTATCTTTTTAATATCGTGAATAAAACCCATATCTAGCATATGATCGGCCTCATCGAGAACAGAGTATTCAACATCTTTCAAAGATATATAACCTTGATCTATCAGATCCAATAATCGTCCGGGAGTGGCTACAAGCACATCAATTCCTTGTCGAAGTGCCTGAGTTTGAGCTAATTGTTTTACGCCGCCGAAAATAACGGTATTTTTTATCCCGGTAAATTTTCCGTAAGTGGTAAAACTTTCACCAATTTGTACAGCTAATTCCCTTGTTGGAGTAATTATTAGTGCTTTAATTTTACGACGACCTTTATCCGTTTGTTTATTAAGATAAAGATGTTGTAGAATTGGTATCGCAAATGCAGCAGTTTTACCTGTGCCTGTTTGTGCGCAACCTAAAAGATCTTTTCTTTTTAAAAGAATTGGAATGGATTGTTCTTGTATTGGGGTGGGTTTTGTGTAGCCTTCAGCTTTGAGGGCTTTTAAGATGGGGTCGATAACCCCTAAGATTTCAAATGTCATGTATTATTTTTAATGGCTGCAAAGGTACAGCTATTGTTTGGATATACTGGTTTTAATATCCAAAGTGAATAAATATTAGTGATAATGCGGTTTTCAAGAGTATTAAATGCCAGAAAAATAAGATTTAGGCATATAAATATCTTTTAATTTTTTTAGTAGCTGTCTTATGAAAAGGATCGGGATGAACGATTAGTAACTGAATCCGTGAGAATTTATTAACTCTTGCATTGATGTATTCCTGAAGTTCTTCGGCCAGTTCATTAATTGTTTGATCAACTTTATTTCCAATTTCTTCTATTTTATCGTCTACTTTATTGCTAATGTCAGATTTTAAGCCTTTCAATTTTAATTCCAACTCTTCTCTGTCAAAATGTACTAACGCAACAAGTTTACCTTTTTGTTCCACAACTATTGATTCCACTACGTGACGAAAATTATTGATCAGCGATTCAATTTCTTCAGGATAAATATTTTCTCCGTTTGCACCTACTATCAAGTTTTTCAAACGGCCTTTATGACTCAGATAACCTTTTTTATCATAAACACCAAGATCGCCGGTTTTAAACCAACCATCTTCTGTTATTACTTCTTTTGTTTTGGCTTCGCTTTTATAATATCCCAGCATTACATTTGGTCCTTTGGCCCAAATTTCTCCTTCGCCTGTTTTTGGATCAGGATTGTTAATTTTCAATTCGCAATCTGTTATATTTGGACCTATTGCTTGAAATTTAGTCTGAAAAGGAGCTGATCCTGCAAGAAGAGGAGCCGTTTCTGTTAGTCCGTAACCAATGGAATAGGGGAATTTTGCATCGCGCAAAAATTGTTCAACCTGGGGGTCGAGTTTTGCTCCGCCTATGCCAAAGAACTTTAGATTTCCGCCAAAGGTTTGATATAATTTCTTACCTGCAATTCGATAGAGCAGTTTGCGAGTAAGCTTGTATTTATGCATAATACGAGTAGCTGTTTTCTTTTGAATAGTTGGAAGTATACTCGCTTTAAAAACCTTTTCAATAATTAAAGGCACAGTAAGCATCAGGGTTGGCTTTACACTTTGCATAGCAGGTAACAAAACGCTGGCAACAGGAGGCTTTGTCAGGTAAGTTACATGAGCTCCATTCAAAATGGGTAATATTAATCCAATTGTATTCTCATAAGTATGTGATAAAGGAAGCACCGACAGGAATTTATCAGTATCCAATATTTTTTGAACGCATTCAGTTTGAAAGGCATTGCTGATTACATTTTTCTGCGATAACATTACACCCTTAGATTCGCCTGTGGTGCCTGAGGTATAGAGTAATATTGCAAGCTCATTTTCATCAGGCTGATAAGTATTGGTGCATTTTGCATTTTCATCAAAAACAAAAGATTGTTTCCCGCCTTCTAAAATATTAAAATCGTCTATTCGAACAATCAACTCTACAAATTCCGATTTTACTTCTTTAAGTTTAAATTCCAAGCTCTTAGAAATAAAAATCGCTTTGGCTTCCGAATGATTTAATACATTTTGTAGTTCGAAAGAATTAAAATCAGGCAAAACAGGAACAGCAACTACACCCATACATTGTAAGGCAAAATAAACAACTCCCCAATTTGGCATATTCTGACTATAAATTGCAACTCGGTCGCCCGGAATAATTTCTGATGCTTCGAGAAATGCTTTAACAGCTTCAATTTGTTTGCCCATTTGGGCGTAGGTCATTGGTTTCTCATTAACATATCCTAAAGCGTTATTTTGGGCGAATCTTGATACAACATCAGGAATAATTGTGGAAAAACTAAGTTGGGCGTAAGAATGCATAAAATATGATTTTAGGGCGCAAAGATAGCTCATTTGATTTCAGGAAGAGAGCTTAATTTAATAAGAAGTGTTAAATACTATATATGATGATATAGGAACGAAAAATTCTGTGTTTTCGAAGGGATGAATCGCCAAAGAATAAAGTAGGTAAATAGTTGAGATGTTGAAGAAAAAAAAGGCCTACTTTAGTTCATCTTTGAGGTAATCAGGATTTTGTCTGGTATCAAAAAAAGTGATGATTTCAATTTCGTTTTTAGCCTTATATCAAGAGATCTTTTTTAAAACTTCGTCAAATGAAATTCTTTCACCCTTTTCAAGTTCCTCGATACCTTTTTTAATCTCTATTTGTTCAGTTTGGCTCAACTCGTTCCAAAAGTCAGCTTTTTCATTTTTTATAAAATCAGTTACTCTCCGAATGAAATCATTGTTATCAATGTTCAAAATCAATTTAACTAATTCTATTTTTGATGTTTGAATATTCATTTTTATAATTATTTAATTCAAAATTACAAAAAAAATAAACAAAGTGCTAGTTTTAAAAAACATATAAAAAGGAATAGAAGTCAACTAGTTGATAAATTCTTTAATGACTGATCAAAGTATTGAAGCAGTTTTGGATTAACGTGCAAATAGCATTCTCTATACCTGATACATTTTATCTCTTAATGCCTGAATTTTCTCATCCACAATATAATCATCATAATCCATTAACTTATCAATAATGCCATTTGGAGTTAATTCGATAACTCGATTACAAACAGATTGAATAAATTCATGATCATGAGAAGCCATAAATACATTGCCTGGATATTTTATCAAATTATTATTGAATGCTTGTATCGACTCTAAATCGAGGTGATTAGTGGGAGTGTCTAATACCAAAGCATTGGCATTAATAAGCATCATTTTAGAAATCATACAGCGCATTTTTTCACCACCTGATAAAACATCTACAGGTTTCTGAATTTCATCTCCGGCAAATAACATTTTTCCCAAATATCCTCTGATATACAGATCGGTAGTATCGTTGGTGAACTGGCAAAGCCAATCGAAAAGGGTTAATTTGTTTCTAAAATAGGACGAATTATCGTTTGGGAGATAAGCCGAAGTAATGGTTTGACCCCATTCGTAGATTCCTTTCTCCGCTTTCTTTTTGCCATTGATGATTTCAAACAAAGCAGTCATAGCTCTTGGATCTCTAGATAAGAAAATAATTTTATCGCCTTTGTTGGCATAAAAATCCACGTCTTTAAACAGTACCATTCCATCCATGCTGGCACTTAATCCGCTAACTTCAAGAATTTTATCTCCTGCTTCACGCTCGGGAGTAAATATAATGCCTGGGTATTTTCTTGTTGATGGTTTAATGTCTTCTATATTAAGCTTTTCAATCATTTTCTTACGACTAGTTGCTTGTTTGGATTTAGAAACATTAGCACTAAAACGTCTGATAAAATCTTGAAGCTCTTTCTTTTTTTCCTCAGCTTTTTTGTTTTGCATTTGGGCTTGTTTTAAAGCCAGCTGACTACTTTGATACCAAAAGGTGTAATTACCTGCAAACATTTGCACTTTCCCAAAATCAATATCAATAGTATGAGTACTTATAGTATCTAAAAAGTGTCTGTCGTGAGAAACGACCAAAACGGTATTTTCATAATTAGCTAAATAATTTTCTAACCATCTCACAGTTTCAAGGTCGAGATCATTGGTAGGCTCATCAAGCAATAAATTGTCGGGTTTCCCAAAAAGTGCTTGGGCCAATAGAACCCTTACTTTTTGTTTTCCACTCATGTCTTTCATTAAAGTAGAATGAAACTCTTCTTTAATACCTAAATCACTTAAAAGACTGGCAGCATCACTTTCGGCATTCCAACCATCCATATCTGCAAATTTTTCTTCCAATTCTGCTGCTTTAATTCCATCTGCATTGGTAAAATCTTCTTTTGCATAAAGTGCCTCTATTGTCATTCTGATATCCCAAAGTTGAGCGTGACCTTTCAAAACTGCATCAAGAACTGAAAATTCGTCAAATGCATTGTGATCCTGACTCAACACAGAAAGCCTTTCACCTGGTCCTAAACTAATTTGACCGGAAGTTGTATCTATTTCACCTGAAATTGCTTTTAATAAAGTTGACTTTCCTGCTCCATTTGCACCAATAATTCCATAGCAATTACCAGCTTGGAATTGCATATTTACATCTTGAAATAATACTCTTTTACCGAATTGAATTCTTATATCTGCGATTGTAATCATTTAAATATTTTTTTGAGCTAATTGTCCCTATAGCTATAAGGGTGAAAAATTTTGCAAAAATACGTATTAATTAATTAGTAATTCACGCTATTTCTTCTTTTATATGAATGCCGAACTTAGGCTATTTCGGCTATTTCAGTAAAAAATGCGCTGAGTTCGTTTTTAATTGAAATAATTCATTTGTACCTTTAGGTACAGAATGTTTATAGAAAAATTATAGATAGCATTAATCAAGTGCCTTTAGGTACGAAATAATTAAAAACA
>JAQIBR010000216.1 GCA_027858955.1 Bacteroidales bacterium | reverse complement strand
TGAATTTGAGTTTCCCATGTTACAGCATCGTTAGGAATAGATTGCAATGTAGACCCACTGATTATATTGCCATCAAATGTATATTTAGGAAAAGTAGAAATTCTTCCATATTGAGGGCTGATATTATCATTTCCAACACTACCGTAACTTCCTCTAAATTTAAGGTAATTTATAGCGCTAAAGTTGAAAAACTCTTCTTCGGAAGCTATCCAGCCAATAGAGGCGGAAGGGAAGATGGCGAATTTATTCTCTTTACCAAAGCTGGTAGAACCATCAACACGAGATGTAATTGAAAATAAATATTTTTCAAGATAATCGTAATTAATTCTTGCGAAATAAGAGATGTTTCTATTTTCATATTGCCAAGATCCTGATGTTTGCGATTCGGCATCTCCTGTTGCGGAACTTACATCCGCATAGGCCCAAGAGTTATAAGGTACATCTTGTGCATTAGCTGTAACACTGCTTCCACTATTTTTACCTATAGAAAAACCAGCAACAGTTTCGAAAAAATGCTCTTTATTTATGTTGAAATGGTAATTACTGAATAACTCATAAGTATAGTTAAAGTAATTTGTCTTTGATTCTGATATTCTATTATGTGTTGAAGTTTCTTCACCCTCTCCATCAACAGTTACTATTGGAGATAAATCAGAGTGAGCCGTGGTTTGGTTATGTCCTACCCCATAAAATTGTAAAGGATTAAAATCTTTATGATATACATCTACATAATTGTATCCAATACGAGTTGTAATTTTTAAATTCTCCAATAAATCATATTGCAATTCCATCTTTCCGAAAATCTTATTCGTATTATTTTCGTTATATGTATTGTCAATTTGGGCTAAGGGATTTTTGATTTCCTGAGTAATTGTACTGCTAGTTCCAAAATTACCTTCAGAATCGTATGGAGAAACCATAGGATCGAAGTTTAAAGCATTCGATAAAACACTCCCAATATTATTTTCAGACAAACTTTTACCATCGATATTAGCATAACTATTATTAACAATAAAAGTTACTTTGTCAGATAGGTTTGTATTAAAATTAGCAGTAACATTTGCACGGTTAAAATAAGATTTATCACCTCCACCAACAATTCCATCTTGTGTTAAATAACCTGCAGAAAGGAAAAATGAAGTGGTTTCACTACCTCCTGAAGCAGTAAAATTGTTAGAAACTATAGGCGCATTAACAAAAACTTCATCTTGCCAATTTGTTCCAAGTCCTATTCCATTTAAATCAGGGAAAATTATTTCTCCACCGGAAACAACACTAGCTTCGTTTAAAATAGCGGCATACTCACTGGCATTTAAAACATCAATTGTATTAATTACTTGCTGAATACCGTAATAAGAATTATAAGAAAAAGTAGTTTTTGCATTTCTACTTCCAGATTTTGTTTTCACAACAATAATCCCGTTACCACCTTTAACACCATAAATTGCAGTTAATGCAGCATCTTTTAAAACATTAATGGATTCAATATCACTTGGATTAAGTGCATTTAAATCTTCTATAGATTGAGTTATACCATCTACCACAACCAAAGGGTTATTACCTGTATTAGAAGAAACACCCCTAATAATAACAGTTGGTGTAGAACCAGGCGAACCTCCGGAAATTACATTTACACCGGCTGCCACACCTTGAAGTGCTTCTTCTGTTCTAACAGGACTAAGTGTCTCTATATCCTTTTTTCCAACACGGGAAATGGCTCCAGAGACTTTACTTGCTTTCTGAACACCATAACCCACAACCACTAATTCATCAAGAGTATTTGCTTCAACTTGTAAAACAACAGTAATTGGCCCGTCAGTTATCGTAACTTCTTGAGTTTGAAAACCAATGAAAGAGACAACTAAGGTTGTAGCGTCTGCCTGTACATCAAGAGTGAACTGACCATCAAAATCAGTTGAAGTACCAATAGTTAGCGTGCCCCCTTTTACAACTACCGTGGCTCCAGGTAAAGGCAAATTATCATCCGAAGATAATACAGTGCCCGTTACCGTTTTTGACGTTTGCGCCGAAACGACAACTGCACTAAAGAATAAAAAAAGTGAGAATAACAATCTTACTTTTTTGCTGAAAATTCTTAAATTCATAAGTTATTAATTTAGTTAGAGTTTAATTTATTTCAATATTATCGCTCTCGCAATAACAGCGCAATCGATTGCAATGCAATTGAAGCGATAAAGGATTTTCGTATGCGAAATTTACTCTCAAACAGATATATTTTGTTAAATGATGTCCAAACCTACAAATAAAAATGATGGAAAGTCAAGAAATTACGCACATCACTACTACATCATATTAATATTTTCATTTCATCAAAAATACAACAAGTTATTCTTTTACTATTGTTTTTCAATGATTTAAAATACCAAATAACTAATTTATTACAGCTGATACAATTTCGCAACTACATCACTGATAAAATATAGTAAAATAATATTTGATTTGACTAAAACTAAAACTTTAGAATAAAATCGAGCAAATTTATACTTCTATCCAAATTAAATTTCTTCCGTAATCGATAGCGGGCAATTTCTACGCCGCGAGCAGAAATATTCATTAAAAGGGCAATTTCTTTGGTAGATATATTTAAGCGAAGATAAGCGGCAAGTTTTCTCTCTTTGGGTGTAAGGTCGGGATATTGTTCTCTAAGTCGTTTTAAAAATTCTTCGTGAACAGCTTCAAAATGCTCTTCAAAAACAATCCAATGATTCTTATCTTCAATTTCTCTATTAATTCTCCGTATTAATGCCTTATTGTGATTTCTAATCAGGTCATCATTTGTTTTTGCATTCATATTATCTAACTCAAGTTTCAATCTATTCAAAAGCTTATTCTTCTGAATCATTTGTAAAGTTGAATTAGCAAGCTCTTTATCCTTAGCAAGCATTTCTGATCTCAACTGATCATTTTTTAAACGAATCAATTCTTTCTCAGCATGAAGTTTTTCGCTTTTTATTTTACTCTCGTTCTGACGATGAAGACGCAACTGTTCAATTTTTTCTTTTCGCTTTAATATTCTGGCTTGTTGTTTAATGAAGTATGCTATAAAGTATATAAATATACCAAATAGACCCACGTATATCAAATATGCCCACCAGGTTTTATACCAGGGTGGTAAAATCAGAAACGCATAGCTTGCTTGATTGCTGATTGTATTAAATCCATTTTTGGCACGAACCCGAAAGGTATATTGCCCTTCATGCAAATTAGTAAATTCTCGATTTCTTTTATCTGACCAACTATCCCATTCTTCGTCGTAGCCCTCTAAGAAAGCAGAAAACCTGAGATTGTCTGTGTTTTCATAATCACTGGCTCCAAAATTAAAGACAAAATGGTTCTCCTTACTTTTAAAGGGATTAGAACATATATTACAATCAATAAGATTGGTATTTGACAATATAGAATCCTTCTTTAAAAATCCTATCTGAGAGATGTAGGTTTGAAAAGGATAATCATAGCTCTTTGAAATACCTGGATCATAGTGAATAAAACCATTATCAGAACCAAAAATAACATTATTACCATCAATTGCATTCAAATGCTGAAACCCATCAATATAATTATTAGATAATGTTGTAAATGGTGTTGTGATAGAACTATAATTTCCATCTTCCTGCATTCTTAATACTCCAAGATTTTCATCAGAAAAATACCATATGTTTTGATCCTTATCTTTTATCAACTTCAATGGCAAACGACCTTCAAATAAATCCGTTTTTTCTTGATCTAAATAAAACTCTTGCTTTTCGTAGTTAAAAGTATAAAGCCCACTAGAACTTGATACAATAATTTCACCATCCCAATTGTTTATTTCTAAGCTGAAATCGGAGGGTAATCCACGATTCTCACCAAATAACTCAAACTGCAATACACTATCGTAATTAGGACTAAACTGGATTTTATAAATACCTTTAAAGCCATGACTCATCCACAACGTATTGGTATTTTCCCATTCAAAGACTCTGGCTGATTCTTCAAATCCATCTATTTCCTTAAAATACTTCCATTGATCGTTAGATTTTTTAAATAAAACAAAACCATTGTAGGTACCACCAATCATAATGTTTTTATTGGAAGGCGTTTGTGACAACATCCATCCACCGGGTTTTTCACAAATAACCTTGGCCTGCGTATTTTCAATCTGTAAAAATCCTTTATTATGGCCACAAAACAGTTTATCATCAATTACATTTAGGCTCCACACTTGCCCTCTAGTTTCCTCAATGATAGAAAAACTACTATTCCCCTCACCACCTTTTAGAGCACTCCAAGATTCAACAAATACACCTTGGTTAGTTCCCAAATACAATTTACCCTGATAGATAGCGCTTGTATATCCAGCAGATAAACCATCGGAATGGCTAAAATAACTGAAAGGAGAATTTATTTGCAGATAGTCTATTCCATTATCCAGACCAAGCCAAAGATTAGAATTAATATCTTGCCTTAAACTAAGAATTGTATTATTCTGTATGCCGTTTTCCCTATTAAGTGTTTTTATTATTCGTCCTGAATTATCAGAAATTAAAAGCCCGTTCTGAATTGTCCCAAAGGCAAGCATATTATCTGAAAGACGAAGCATACTGTAAATCTGGTTTTTTTTTAAAAAGCTAGAAGCCTCTATCTTCCATTCCTGAACTACAAAATTTTTATACAGAAATAAACCATCATTAGCTGTTGCAAATAATATTCCATCATTTAGAGCTTCCATCCCCCAAATTTCTTTGCCTTTTAAAAGCTCTAGTCCCGGCAACAATACAAGTTTTTCAGGAGCAACTCTATACATCCCATTTTCTATATCATTAACATAGAGCTCACCACCTAAAGAATAGGAAAAATGAAATAAAACTGGAGCAGGTATAATCCGGTAAAATTCAGTTCCATTAAAATACAAAATATATTTAAACGACTGAAATACAATATCTTTCCCAATAGAATGTATTTTCCAGATATCGCTGAAATCACGAATCCTATCCGGAATCAAATCTATTAAACTATTATATTGCAAGCTACCCGAATGGTCTCGTTTAAAATAGCCTAATTCATTAAAACCACCAACATAAACTTTATCTTTAATTACTTTAAGACTTCTGATAATAGAGTGGTTTGGCAAAGGGTTCACTGACCAATCAAAACCATTAAATTCGAGTAAACCCTCATTATTGGCAAAATACATTATTCCATTACTATCTTGGTCAATCATCCAGTTTTGTTGACCAGCCTGAGTAACTTTACGGGGATAATTCTTAATAAATGGCGTTCCTATTTCTTTAACCTGTGCAGATAAAAGCAATGGCAAAAACAAAAAAAATATAGTTAACAATCTAATATTTCGAATCAAAATAATCATTTGCTGTAAAAATAGTCTGTTTCTTATTCTTATCGCAAAAGAAATTCAAAAAAATTATCCTTTTTTTTCCTTCTTCTTAAATTTATTTCTTTTATTTACACTTTCGTTCTATGAAAATATCAAGGCCTATAGTTTTCATCTAACGAAGATCACACAGGTTTTATAAAGAAAATACTATATCTTTAACCTAAAAAAGTTAACGAAAAATGGAAAAAAAAAGGGTTATCAAAGATTACGAAAAACTATCTGAAGAGATTTGTGAACAAATTAAACTAACCTATCCTAACGGATATAGCCAAAACCTGATCCGATTTACAGATAAGAATAAAAAACGAATAAGTGCCTTACCATTTGAAACGGAAGATATTTATTACCTTGTGAGGATGACTATGTATGAAGCTCAGACCATAATCGAAGAAGATGATGATTATGATGAGGAGGGTATGCTTAGAGACGAGCCGCGCGAAGAGTATGAAGATAAACATGCTGATATTGACGAGATAGATGATATAGCAGACAGTAGTAGTTTGGATGACATATGAAGTTCTATCAAAATAACAAACTAATAATGCACTTTCTTTATGCTATTTGATAGAAATAATCTTCCTGCCAACCTTATACAACAGGCTATAAATATGCCTAAAATAGAACTTCACGTTCACATTGAAGGAGCAACTCAAGCAGAGACTTTTTACGAATTAGCTAAAAAAAACAAGGTTGATTTCGGTGTGGAATCTCTCGAAGAATGGAAGAGTTTCTTTGAGTTTAAAGATTTTGGGCATTTTTTACAAGTCTATACTAAATCCATTACTGCCTTAAAAACCCCCGAAGATTATACTCATATTATTACCGAATTTTATCGCCAACAGGCAGAACAGAATATTATTTATTCTGAGGCATATATCAGCGCATCTTTTATTATACAAAAGTTTGACACCAAAGAAATACTCGATGCCATCGAAAAGGGAATTCAGCAAGGAAGTGAAAAATATAAGGTGAAAATTAATTTTATCCCCGATATTTCTCGCGAATTAGTTGATTCTCAAATGGCAGTAGCCGGTTTTGCAATCGAAGGTTTTAATAGAGGATTGTTTATTGGTTTAGGAATTGGAGGGCCGGAACAAGGTTTTCCGCCTGAATTATTTACCGAAGCTTTTAAAAAAGCTAAGTCGAATGGACTAAGATTGGTAGCACATGCTGGTGAAACAGAAGGTGCGAAAAGTATTTGGGGAGCAATTAATACTCTTGGTGCTGAACGAATCGGACATGGAGTACGTAGCTTAGAAGATCCAAAATTGATTCAATATTTAGTTGACAATAAAATTACTCTAGAAGTATCACCTACAAGTAATTATGCACTAGGAATTATAAAAAACGGCGATATGCACCCTATACGACAACTTTTGGATGCAGGCGTAATTTGCACTATCAATTCCGACGACCCAGCTATGTTTTCTACATCATTAGTTCAAGAATATTTCTTACTTTTAAAACAAGGGTTCGATTGTAAAGAACTCTATAAGATGAATTTACAAGCTTTGAAAGTTTCATTTGCGTGTAATGAAACAAAAGCAAAAATCACAGATCAATTAGAAAACTACGAAAAAAATAGAATTCTATTTGAGCCCAAGGATAAATAGAAGCTTCTTGTATTTCGATTTCTATCAATTTCTTATTAAATTTACCGAAAAGTAAATCTTATGCTTACTGTTTTTAAGCAAATAATTTTAAAGCATCTAGAAGCTCGTCACAAAAAAAGGAAGGAAAGAATTACACAAAAATTGCTTTTGGCAGAACTAGAAATTGCCGAAATTGAATTTACCCACTTTCTTCGCGATGGTTTTTGGATAGTCATAGGGATTGCATCTGCCGGTTTTGGTTTAAAGGGTTTTTTATTACCTAACGGCTTTATTGATGGTGGAGTAATGGGAATTTCCTTACTCACTCGTGAAGTGACAGGTTTTTCTCTTCCTATTCTAATAGTACTTTTTAACCTTCCCTTTTTATTGCTAGGGCTAAATCATTTAGGGAAATCATTTGCTATAAGAAGTGTATTAGCCATTGTGTTCTTAGCTTTGGCATTGGTGTTTATTCCATACCCTATTGTAACATCCGACAAATTATTGATCGCTGTATTTGGAGGTTTCTTCCTGGGAGCCGGTATAGGATTTTCAATCAGAGGTGGTGCCGTAATTGACGGTACTGAGGTGCTTGCAATTTACCTGAATAAAAAAACAGGGCTAAGCGTGGGAGATATTATTCTGGTCTTCAATGTTATAATCTTTCTTTTTGGCGCATACATATTATCTGTCGAAATCGCTCTTTATGCCATATTAACTTATATAGTGGCTTCCAAAACTGTTGATTTTGTTGTGGAAGGTGTTGATGAATATACAGGCTTAACCATTATTTCACCAAAAAGCGAAGATATTCGTGTTATGATAACAGAAAAAATGGGCAAAGGAGTGACAATTTATTCTGGCAAACGCGGTTTTGGGAAAAAGGGATGTACTCTGGAACAAACAGATATTATTTATACAGTAATCACACGATTGGAAATTACTGAACTGGAAAGAGAGGTTGATAGAATTGATCCAGGTGCTTTTATAATTTATAGCAGCATTAATGCCACTAAAGGCGGACATGTAAAAAAACGACGTTTAGATCATTAGGGATTTTTAGTTTTGTTAGCTGATATTTTAAGGTTATTTATACTTCCATATTAGGTATCGGACTATTGGTTTTTACTATTACAGGTTTTTGACTTTGGGCTGGCCACGAATAATCAAACGAAAAACATACAACCAGTGAGGTTTGCTAACATAATTTGATTAATTTTAAACTGTTTAAAATAGTCAAATTTGGATTTATTAAAAACTACTTTTTTTGTTTTCTTTTTAATTATAGGAAACAATATTTCGTTAGCACAAAACGATCATAGTTGGTGGTATGAAATCCATCAACACGATGGAGTTACTTCGTGGGAAGATTACCTAATTATTTCACCTGGTTATTTTGGTCCAAATGCCCTTCCCGTTCCAATTATCAATCAAGGTTTAATTAAAAATGAATTGGAATTGGAAGTTGCTTTTGAAGGCCATTATAACACCCATGAGCAAACAAACAATTTGTTCACACAGCTTTTTATTCCACTTCAAAAAGATAAAGTTGGGCTTCAACTTTCAATAGTTCCAGTCGAATTTTTTTCTTATGACACTCTTATTCGCGATCAACGATTCTCTAGAAATTATGAAGGAAAAGGAAGTGCTATAGGTGATTTATATATAGGCACACAAATTCAACTTCTAAGAAATCATCCAAAATGGCCAGATATATTATTCGGCATAAACTTACGAACAGCTTCGGGAAACAGGTATAGTTCAGCACGATTCATAGACAGCCCAGGTTATTTTTTTGATTTAGGGTTAGGGAAATCATATACTTTAAAGAAAAGCCCTTTTCATTCAATTAGAACTTACGCAATGCTTGGTTTTTATGTTTGGCAAACCAACCTAAACGCCTATTTTCAAAACGATGCGTTTCTATATGGAGCTGGATTTCAACTTTATTCGGGTTTATTTACTATTAGCAATGAGTTAGGAGGATATTATGGTTACTTGGACAATGGTGACCGACCCCTTGTTTACCGTTTTCGCATGCAATTAACACAAATGAAAAGCCTTAATTTTAGTTTGCAATTTGAGCATGGCATTAAAGATTACAACTTTCGTTCACTTCGTTTTTCTGCTTTATACTCCTTTAAATCAAACAAATAATCGTTCATTAATCTTTTATTTAATGGTTTTCGAACTTACTCTACAGACAGCATTAATATTCTTGAGCTAAAGTTAAGTTTATAATAAATCTGCTATCTTTGATTTCAAAAGCGATCGAATGAAAACAATTGGATTATTAGGCGGAATGAGTTGGGAATCATCGGCTGTTTATTATCAATTGATTAATCAGAAAGTGAAAGAAATTCTAGGTGGTTCATATTCCGCTAAAAGTATAATGTACTCTGTTGAATTTAATGAGATTGTACAATTACAACATGCTGGGAATTGGGAAAAGCTTACTGAAATTATGATTGATGCTGCACAAAATATTGAAAAAGGAGGTGCTGATTTATTGGTTATTTGCACCAATACTATGCATAAGATGGCGCCAGAAATGTCTGCCAAAATATCAATTCCAATCATACATATTGCTGATGCTACTGCAGAAAAAATAAAAGAAAAAGGAATAAATAAAATTGGTCTGTTAGGGACTATTTTCACTATGACTCAAGATTTTTACAAAGGTCATCTTGAGAAAAAACATGGATTAGAAGTAATAATACCAAATGAAATTGATCGTCAAATAATTCATAATATTATCTATCAAGAACTTATATTAGGAAATATCAAAGATGAATCTCGCCAAAAATATCAGGAAATTATTGAAAAACTTCATCTCAATGGTGCACAAGGAGTTATTTTGGGATGTACAGAAATACCGCTTTTAATTACGCAAAAAGACAGCCAAATTCCAATATTTGATACAACAAAAATTCATGCAGAAAAAGCTGTAGAATTTGCACTTAAAAATGAAAAATCTTAATCA
>JAQIBR010000110.1 GCA_027858955.1 Bacteroidales bacterium | reverse complement strand
ATGGAAAGGAACACGTTCGTGATCTTTATACCAGATAAGGCTTAGAAAGGAAAGACCACTAATATATGAAGCTGCTTGCACTGTAAGCACAGTTTGCAATCGCTTTTTATTTAGAGTATGAGGATATGATTTTGTAAATTGAATTTGAGCCTCACTATTTAGAGTGATAAAAATTATTAATCCTACTAAAAAAGTCCGAATCATAATTATAGAATTTTTTCTATTTAATAACGAAGATAATGAAAAGTTCGAGTCAGAATTGGAGTTATACCGATTAGTCAACTAAATGCCGCATATTTTCGCTTCGTTCAATTTGCGGTTTTGCTGATCTTTCGGCATTAACTCCCGAAGATTCGGGATAAATTCAAAATTTGCTATGCGGCATTTTGAACTACAATTGGTATTATCTGAAGATTACCTTTACTCAACTAAACGTAAATAAAAAAGCAGGTCGGACGACCGAGCCAGCTTTTTAAAAAATATAACGTTTAGATTTAAAAACTTTTTAGTCTTGCTTTATAAACAGAATCTTTATTATCCACTACGAGATCATAAAACATTGCAGCATCCCAGGCACCATACATTGGATTTGGTAAAACAATAAAACGATTACCAAATTCGGCTTTGTTTTCTTCAACCATTGAATTACGGTCGGCAGTGCTTTTGTTATCGAAAATGTGGGATAAATCACCTAAATTATCACCAAAGAGTAAAACAATCTCAAAGTTCTCTTTTACTATACTTCTGCGAGGTTCTTTATCAGAAGTTGTTGTTCTCAGAAGTATATGTGTTGTATCGGCAAAAGGAAAACCATTGCTAATTAAATTGGCCATAGTGCTATCAAACAGCTCAACTTTTCTGTTGGAAATATAAAAAGTTTCAACACCTTTTTCTGCTGCATAGTTTAAAAATTCCAAAGCTCCGGCAACGGACTCTGCCATGGCCAAATTACACCATTCTGCCCAATACATTGGATAGGATGTTTTTTCTAGAATACTCTTGGCTTCAAAAGGAGAGTTGTCTAAAACTGTTTCATCAATATCCACAACAATAGCTAATTTTCTATCGGCTTTGCTATTTTTTAAGATTTCATCTAAACGAAGTTTGCCAATATTGTATGCCTGATGATTCAAGGCGTTAAACTCGGCAGCTTGTTGAACATAAAGCGTAGCTATAAGTAATTTTTCATTGTCAACACTAGTTGACTGTTCGACTTTTGGTTGACAAGATGTGAAGCCTAATAGAATTCCTGATAAAAGAATGATGTTGTATTTTTTCATTTGTTTTTTTTGTAAAAATAGTAAGAAAAAATGCGAATACAAATTTAATTAAGATTGAGGTATTTTCAGATTGACAGACATTTGAAATCTATGATTTTATGAACTCTACGAGGGTTTCAAACCCTCGTAGAGTTAGGGTTCAAACCCCTTGTAGAGTTAGGGTTCAAACCCCTCGTGGAGTTAATGTTCCAAACCCTCGTAGAGTTAGTCTTTAACAAAAAAACCGGAAGCAAAAGCTCCCGGTTTATATATTTGAAATAGCATTTGTTACTATTCGTTTTCTGGAAGCGAATAATCGGCAGCGGCCATGCGTTTGTAGCTATTATGTCTCCATTTAGCATTTGATTCGGCAGCAGCAAATAACTCATCTGCTTCTTTCGGGAATGCTTTTTTCAATGAAGAAAAACGAATCTCGTTCATTAAGAATTGTTGAAATTTAGTCCAATCCGGTTCTTTAGAGTCTAATTGGAAAGGATTTTTTCCTTCTTCTTCCAATCTTGGATCGAAACGATATAAGCTCCAATAACCTGCTACAACGGCTTTCTTTGATTCAGATTGAGTTGCTCCCATACCAGCACGAAGACCGTGAGCAATGCAAGGAGAATAAGCGATAACCAATGAAGGACCAGGATAAGCTTCAGCTTCTTTAATAGCTTTGAAATACTGAGCATTACTAGATCCCATTGCTACTTGTGCAACATAAACATAACCGTAAGACATAGCCATAACGCCTAGATCTTTTTTACGGATGCGTTTACCGGCCGTAGCGAATTTTGCAACGGCAGCAGTTGGAGTTGCTTTTGATGATTGTCCACCAGTATTCGAATATACTTCGGTATCCATGACCAATACGTTTACATCTTCACCAGAAGCTAAAACATGATCAAGTCCGCCAAATCCGATATCGTATGCCCAGCCGTCGCCACCAAAGATCCATTGAGAGCGCTTAGAGAAATACTTGCTCAATGCCAATAATTCTTTAGAAACTTCAGTCTTAGTTGTGCTTAAAACTTCTTTTAATTTAGCAGAAGCTTCTTTTGAATTAGATCCGTCTTCTTTAGTTGCAATCCAGTTTTCGAAAACTTCTTTTTGCTCAGGAGTTACTCCATTGGCAATCGCATCTTCTAAACGTAATTGAACGCGAGAACGAATTTTGTTTACACCTGTTGCCATACCGAATCCAAATTCAGCATTATCTTCAAACAAGGAATTAGCCCAAGCTGGACCTTCACCATCAGAATTTTTACAATAAGGTGTAGAAGGTGCAGAACCCCCATAAATAGAAGAACAACCTGTAGCGTTTGCTACCATCATATTATCACCAAATAATTGAGTAATGGTTTTGATATATGGAGTTTCACCACAACCGGCACAAGCTCCGGAGAACTCGAATAAGGGTTGAGCAAACTGAGAATTTTTAACCGATTTTGTTTTATCAAGCAATGTATCTTTATAAGTCACATTCTTAGCAAAATAATCCCAGCGATCAGCTTCGACCATTTGGCTCTCAAGTGGTTTCATAACTAAGGATTTTACTTTAGAAGGACAAACTTCCTCGCAGTTACCGCAACCTGTACAATCTAATGCAGATACTTGAATACGGAATTGCATTCCTGCCAAAGCTTTTCCTGTAGCTTTTAAAGTTTCTGTTCCTTCAGGAGCATTAGCAACTTCTTTTTCATCCATTAAGAAAGGACGAATTGCAGCGTGAGGACAAACATATGAACATTGGTTACACTGAATACAGTTATCGGCTTGCCATTCAGGAATATTAACCGCAACACCACGTTTTTCATAAGCTGTAGTTCCGGCTGGGAAAGTTCCGTCTTCACGATCAGTAAATGCACTTACGGGAAGATCGTCGCCATCTTGTGCATTTACAGGATTTACAAAGTTTTTAATAAAATCAGGAATTGAAGCATCAGCTTTTGCTTTTTCTGTAACAACATCAATATTAGCCCATTCCTTAGGTATTTCTACCTTGGTAACTGCACCGCCACGATCAACGGCAGCAAAGTTCATATTTACAATTTCTTCACCTTTTAAACCATATGATTTAACAATGAAAGCTTTCATTTGCTCAACAGCTAATTTGTAGGGAATAACCTCAGAAACTTTAAAGAAAGCAGATTGCATTATAGTATTTGTACGATTACCTAAGCCAATTTCATCTGCAATAGATGTGGCATCAATAATGTACATTGAAATATTTTTCTCGGCAAGTGTTTTTCTGATTTTGGTAGGAAGATGCTCCAATGTAGTAGCTACATCCCAACTGCTATTTAATAAGAAAGTTCCGTTCTCTTTTATGCCTTTCAGCATATCATATTTTGTCAAATATGCAGGTACGTGACAAGCAACGAAATCTGGTGTTCCTACCAAATAAATCGAACGAATAGGCTTGTCTCCAAATCGTAGGTGAGAAATTGTAATACCACCTGATTTCTTCGAGTCATAAGAAAAATAAGCCTGAACATATTTATCGGTAGAATCGCCAATAATTTTGATAGAGTTTTTATTTGCACCAACTGTTCCATCTGCACCTAAACCGTAAAATTTAGCTTCGAAAGTTCCTTTGGGAACAATACTCACTTCTTCTTTTTTAGGTAAAGAATGGAAAGTAACATCATCAACAATACCAATAGTAAAACGATTTTTTGGTTCAGGTAATTGAAGGTTTTCATAAACACCAATGATTTGAGCCGGCGTAGTATCTTTAGAAGATAAACCATAACGACCACCACCAACAACAGGAGCATTTTCTTTGCCGTAGAATAAATCGCGAACATCTAAGTACAATGGCTCACCATTAGCACCTGGTTCTTTAGTTCGATCTAATACCGCAATGCGCTTCACTGATTTTGGAAGTACTTTAAAGAAATATTTTGCGGAGAACGGACGATATAAATGAACAGAAACTAAGCCAATTTTCTCGCCTTTGGCTATTTTGTAATCGATAACTTCTTTAATAGTTTCAGTAACAGAACCCATTGCGATAATAATATCGGTAGCATCTTTAGCCCCGTAATAGGTGAAAGGATGGTATTCGCGACCTGTTTTCTTTGTTATTTCCTGCATATATTCTTCTACAACATCAGGGATGGCATCGTAGAATTTATTACCTGCTTCTCGAGCTTGAAAATAAATATCAGGATTTTGAGCAGTTCCTCTAGTTACAGGATTCTCAGGATTCAATGCTGAATCTCTGAATTTTTGTAATGCATCAAGGTCAACTAAATCAGCCAAGTCTTCATTATCGAAATATTCAATTTTTTGGATTTCGTGGGAAGTACGGAAACCATCGAAAAAGTGAACAAAAGGAATGCGGGTTTTAATAGCTGCTAGGTGAGCAATACCAGCCAAATCCATTACTTCTTGAACACCACCTGTAGCCATAAAAGCAAATCCTGTTTGGCGTGCAGACATCACATCAGAATGGTCACCGAAAATTGAAAGCGCCTGAGCAGCAAGACTACGAGCACTTACGTGAAAAACAGCAGGTAAAAGCTCACCAGCCATTTTATACATATTAGGAATCATTAATAATAATCCTTGAGAAGCAGTAAAAGTGCTGGTTAATGCACCTGCTTGTAGTGAACCATGAACAGCACCTGAAGCACCACCTTCTGATTGCATTTCGGAGACGTGTACCGTTTCTCCAAAAATGTTTTTCCGTCCAAAAGCAGCCCATTCATCGATGTATTCAGCCATGGTTGAAGATGGCGTGATCGGATAAATGGCAGCGACTTCGCTAAACATATAAGCAATATGAGCAGCCGCATAGTTACCGTCACAAGTGATAAATTTTTTCTTATTTTTCATTTTATAATTAATTTAACTTTCTTATTTTTAACGAAATACGTATTTCCTTAGAAAAGGAGTACAAAAGTACTAATTTAAATTTGTTTGAATAAGGAATTGAGACCCCAGAATGATGTAAAATTGATAATTTAGAAAGGATATGAATTAATTTATTTTCTTCAATCGTTTGCAAAAAATAGCACACTAATCCGCAAATTTTAGATGTTAATCAACTGTAGAAAATAATTTCGGACATAAAATACCTATACATGAAATTTAGAAAGTCTAATTTTGTATCTTTGACGATATTTATTATTAATAAAAACCAATTAAAATATAAGAATATGGCCGAATTAAAAACAAACTATATGGGCATCGAATTGAAAAATCCTTTGATAGTCGGTGCAAGTAATTTGGTAACTGATATTGAAAATCTGAAACAGATTGAAGCAGCAGGAGCAGGAGCAATCGTATATAAATCTTTGTTTGAAGAGCAAATTCAAATGGAGAATTTTGAAGTCGATGAGGAATTACATGCCTATAATGAGCGAAATGCTGAGATGATTTCCTTATTTCCAGATATGGGGGAGATAGGGCCTCATGAGTTTTTGGAAAATCTGCGTAAAGCTAAACAAGCTGTAAATATTCCTGTTTTTGCCAGCTTGAATTGTGTTTATAAATATACTTGGGTTGATTATGCCAAAGAAATTGAAAAAACAGGCGTTGACGGTATTGAGCTGAATTTCTTTTCTACTCCAAAACCATTTGGTTTGAGCGGTCATGATGTTCTGCAAGAACATTTGAATATTATTCACGATGTAAAAGAAGCAGTAAATATTCCTGTAGCTGTCAAGATCAGCCCATTCTATACCAATACTTTACGTATGGTTAATATGATAGAAGGATCAGGAGCTGATGCCGTAGTAATGTTTAATAAATTATTCCAGCCTGATATTGATATTGACAATCAGAAAATGGTTTTTCCTTATAATTTTTCCACTTCAGATGAAAGTCGATTGCCTCTGCGTTATGTCGGACTTTTAGCCGGGCAGGTAAATATGAGCCTTGCTGCCAATACTGGTATAATGGAAGGAGAGGATATGATAAAAATGCTATTGGCAGGTGCCGATGTAGTTCAAGTTGTAACGACACTTTATAAAAATGGAATTAATCATATCAGCAAAATGTTAGCCGATGTTCAAGTCTGGATGGAAAAGCATAATTATGCTACTGTAGATGAATTCCGTGGCATACTATCGCGCGAAAATATTAAAGATCCTTACGCATATAAACGAGCACAATACGTTGATATTCTTATGAAATCGAATGTTTTTAAACCTAAATCTGTGGTTTAGATTTCGGGTTTCAATTAATAAAAGATTACGTATAGGTAAACTATTTTACTATTTCTAAATAAGTTTTACTTATAAGTAAAATATTATGTATATTCGTACAAAGTTTTACTTATGTAGCAAGATACAATATTAGGAATATCACTTTCCTAGAAAGTTTGAACCATTTTTTAGCTGATAATCTTGGTAGCTTGCTTTCAGCTAAAAGAATAAGTGATTTTTTAAAATCACAAAACATTAACATCTCTACTAAATTAATTCTTGAATACTTGCAATTTCTTGAAGATGCTTTTTTTATAAAAAAGGCGAAACGCTTTGATATTAGAGGGCGTAAAATATTTGAAATAAACGATAAATTTTATTTTACAGATTTAGGACTTAGAAACTCCCTCCAAACTTTTAATATGAAAGATATTAATAAGGTTTTGGAAAATATTGTTTTTAATAAACTAATTACGGATAATTTTGAAGTCTACATAGGGAAATTTGATGATAAAGAAATTGATTTTGTTGCTATTAGGGGTAGCAAAACAATCTATATTCAAGTTGCTTATATGATTCCTGACGAAAAAGTACATGAGAGAGAATTTGGAAACTTATTGAAAATTGCCGATAATCATAGAAAGATTGTAGTTTCCATGGATGATTTTGCAGATTCAAACTACAAAGGAGTGGAACATATGCATATTAGAAAATTTCTGCTTACTAATTTTAATTAGTCTTTTTATTTCCTTTTAATGGATAAGATTTTAATTCTCGGGTTATGATATTGACCTTCGGCATGCGCTTGATGAATTAAGTGAACGACATCCATTCCCCTAGTAACTTTTCCGAAAGTTGCATAACCCGCACCATCACTATTGCGATTTCCGCCAAAATCGAGTTTAGGTTGGTCTCCAACACAGATAAAAAATTCAGAAGTCGCTGTGCCCGGACCGTAGCGAGCCATCGAAATAACACCATCCAAATGTTTAATTCCTGTCACTTCTGTATTCTCATGAACAATCGGATCTAGCATCATTGGATGATTGTCTTCATATAATCCACCCTGAATAACATCTATTTTAACTTTGCTATTTGGTTGATTATCAACTCTTACCGTGCGATAAAAAGTTGCTTCTTCCAGCCTGTTTTCATCAACATATTTTAGAAAATTTGTTGCCGTGATAGGAGCTTTATCCAAATAGAGTTCAACTACTATATCGCCTACTTCAGTTTCAATTACAATTGATGGATTTTCATTTTGAAATGAAAGAAATAAGCCTGTTATGGCTATAATTAGTGCAAAAATTGATAGTAAGATTAGAAATGTTTTTTTCATAATATGTTTAATTTTTATTTGATTTGTTCAATAATTTATTTTGCCACCAAAGCACAAAATTCCACCAAAAAAACACATATTAAAAGCTAGTGGAATTTGATGCCTTTTAGTTCTAGTGGCATTTTTATTTTTTTTCAGCTCCAAAGTGATTCAATAGTTAAAAATATATTATCTGTTCAACTTTTTTTCGTCTTAAATAAGATCGTATAATGCTTTGTGTATCACGATTATTAACATAATTTATTATTCCTGATTTTATAACTTCTGGCAACTGATTTAAAACATTTTCATCGACATAACCAAATCCTCGATAACTTCCTTCTTCTATTATTACAATGGCCTTTTCATCTTTCGATCGGCCTTTATCAACCAAAATTAAATTATCGTGATCAAGTGAAAAATAGTTTTTAATTTGATCCACTCTTAAATTGTAATCTTCAGTATTTTCTTTGCCTATACAAGCTCCTTTGCAAAGTTTAATTCCGTACTGAAAACAAGCCCCGGAATTATGGTACAAACCATTTAGTTTCTGACAAAGTTCATAATTTTCGGTAAGTAGAAAAAGCTGTTCCTGCGCTTGAATCTTTGAAGAGAATAAAGTCAAAGGCGTGTCAGTCGTATTTTTAGCACGTTCGATTGTAAAACAGCTGTAACCTTCTTCGTTCTCGTAAAAATATAATCCCCAAGTATGTAAACTTCTTCTTTGTGCCCGATTATAGATTGGGAGATTCTTCTTTATTTCGTCAGATTCTAACAATAGGGCAACTAGATCACTTCCACAAAGTTCATAATCAACATCGGCAATTCGATTTTTCATTTCCAATGCCTTTTTTGAAGTTGTATTGTTTAAATGTGAAATAATCCGACTGTGAATATTTGTACTTTTTCCCACATAAATCAATTCTTTATTATCATTGTAGAAGTAATATACTCCAGTTTCTTGAGGAAGAGAATCGATTTTTTCTTTTGTTAAATTGAAATGCAATCCTTTTAAAGAAACCCCGTCCAAATCAGGATTGTATTGATAAATTCGTTTAAACAATTCTGTTGTTGCTTGAGCATCACCCATTGCACGGTGGCGATTGTTTATTTCAATCCCGATATCAGCACATAAATTCCCTAAACTATAACTTCTTAATCCTGGAATAAATTTACGTGCCAACTTGATTGTATCCAATGTTTTACGTTCGAAATTATAGCCGAGACTTTCAAATTCTGCGCGAATAAACCGATAATCAAATGCGGCATTATGAGCCACAAAAGTGACGCCTTCAGTTATCTCAACAATATCTTTAGCAAGCTCATAAAACTTTGGAGCATTTTCAACCATTTTATTATTAATCCCTGTCATTTGAGTAATCCGATAAGGGATTTTACATTCAGGATTGATAAGGCTTGAGAACTCTTTTACAATTTTCTCTCCATCAAAAATGATGATTGCAATTTCGGTTAAGCGATCGCTTTTTGCATTTACTCCTGTTGTTTCAACATCTATGATGGCGTACATAAAAAAGACTTTCGTCAAAAATAAGAAAAAACCAATTAAATAGATTTTACTTTTTAAGGTTTTTACCACGAAGTAAACACGAGGTAAACACGAAGGATATCACTAAGGTACACAAAGGTTTTATATCCTATTTTTCCTTTGTGTTCCTTAGTGTAGTTACTTTGTGCGACTTTGTGATAAATTTGTTTTTAAGCCGATTTAGATGATTATAATAAATTAAATTCCCTACATTTGAGCCACATAAACGTAAACTCAAACCTAGATTTTGAATAATTTCGGTTAAAATCGATATTCAGGTAAAACACTCTAAAAATGAAAAAGTTCGATCCTTTAAAGAACTATCAAAGCACAAAAAAAACCGCCGGTTATGTCGAACGTAAAAAAGCTGTTCAGGCCGATTACGATCGCATTGGTTTTATGTCGGGATTAGAAGTGCACCAACAACTACTTACCAAAGAAAAGCTATTTTGCCATTGCCCTGCTGGGCAGTATCAAAAGCACGATGATTATGATGCGGAAGTTATTCGCCATATGCGACCGACACTCAGTGAGTTGGGAGAGTATGACGGCACGGCACTGATGGAATTCAAAACTCGAAAAGAAATTACTTATCGACTTAAAAATGAAACTGCCTGTACTTACGAAGTTGATGATACTCCACCATTTCCGATAAATAGAGACGCATTAGAAATTGCTTTAAAAATTTCTTTGCTATCGAAATTGAATATAGTGGGTGAGGTGCATATTACTCGAAAACAGTACCTTGATGGAAGTATTCCCACAGGTTTCCAAAGAACAGCTATTTTGGGAGTGGAAGGTGAAATTCCATTAAAAAACAAAATCGTAAAACTCATTCAATTAAGTATAGAAGAAGATAGCTGTCGCGAAGTTTCCGATATCCGTCATCAAAGAATATACAGAACCGATCGTTTGGGAATGCCCTTAATTGAGACCGTGACTTATCCCGATATGGTAAATCCCGATGAAGTAAAAGAAGCTTGCGATTATATTCGTTTTTTAAATCGTAGTACGGGATTGGTTAGAACAGGAATTGGGGCAGGACGACAAGACGTAAACGTAAGCTGTAGAGGCGGCACGCGTGTAGAAATAAAAGGCGTTTCTCATTCACGTTGGATTCCCGAACTAACACATGTTGAAGCATATAGACAATGGGCATTATTACAAATTCAAAAAGAAATAAAAGCAAGAATTGCTAAAGCCGATTGGAAAATGAATTCCGAAGAAATTAATTATTACCTGTTTCAATTACCAAGTAAAGAAATTGATTTTGCGAACGAAAAAGAATTTCAAATTTTTGCAGTTAACTTACCTAAATTCAACAAAATACTTTCGCATTTTACTCAGCCTGGAAAAGTTTTTGCCGATGAGATTACTGATAGATTAAAGGTAATTGCCTGCTTGGAAGAGCCTAATATGACGGATTCCGAAAGTCAAGATATAATAATATCCGAAGATGATTTTAATAAGATTAGGAAAATACTAAAAGCTGACAATGACGATGCACAACTAGTTTTTTGGGGCCCAAAGGAAGATATCAAAACTGCTTTTGAAACAATTGAAGAAAGATGCTTAATGGCATTTGATGGAGTTCCTCCGGAAACTAGGAAATCGTTTGAAAACGGTACTACAATTTTTGAACGAGTTCTGCCAGGTGCAGATCGTATGTACCCTGATACGGATTCGGCTCCTATTCCGTTGGCAAATGATTATATTGAAAATCTAAATAAAGATTTGCCTTCAGATGTTATTGAACGCTATAATCAACTTAAAGAATGGGGCGTTTCGGAAGACACTTACGCTTATCTTTTTACGAATAATCTCTTTCCGTTGATATTGGAGATAAAGGAGAAACTGAATATCGATCCAAAGTATATGGGTAATTTTCTCGGTTATCGACTGAAATTTATTGAAGGTCATTTTAATCGCGGAGGCAATTTTAAATATAAACTGATTTTTAATTTGTTTAAGTATTTGATTGATAAAAAAATAGAATTGGAAATTGCCGAAGAAATGCTAAAATTACTTTTCGAACATCCAAAAATGCAGTTCGATTCGGTGTTAATAGGTATTAAATTTAAAAAAGTAAAACGAACTCAGATCTTAGATCAGGTTCATTTTTTGAAAGAAAAATTTAAGCAGATTGGAATAAATCAAAACAGCAATAATGCACAAAATTGGATTATGGGACAGCTACGTAAATTAGCTTTAGGAAATATCGCACTGGCAGATTTGCAAAAAGAGGTTAATTTGGTTTGTAAACGAGTAGATTAAATATCAGAATATAATGCCATGAAAAGTTAACAATAAAGGCCACGAATACACGAATTAAAAGTATTATATATTTTAGTGAAATGGCATTGCAATAGACAAGTTACATTTTATTCATTCGTGCATTAGTGGCTAACATTAACTTTTCGATGATGTTCAATATTTTAAATCAAGCACAGGAATAACAAAAGAAAACAGAATGACAGACGATATATTTCAAGGATACAAAGGAGAATCATTGCAAATTCTGAAAAAATTTCAGGTTCGTGTTTGGGGTCAAGCTGATGTGGAAACCAGTCGTGGGAATTTTACTGGAACAGTTTTGCCGCGGGCAGAAAATGACGACGACCAACATATTGTTATGAAAATACCAACCGGTTACAATATTGGTATTGATATTCAGACGATTATATTGATGAAAGAAACAGGTTATAAGAAGGCCAACTATAAAATTCCTGAAAAAGAATTTCCTGTAACGCAGGGTTTGCCAAAAGTGAAATTATTTGGTACCGGAGGAACTATAGCTTCGCGATTAGATTACAGAACAGGTGCTGTCATTCCTGCGTTTTCACCTGGCGAATTATATGGCGCCGTTCCCGAATTGGCAGAAATATGTAATCTTGAAACAGAAAAAGTCTTTGCAGTTTTTTCCGAAAATATGGGCCCTAATCAATATATCGCCTTAGCAAAAGCAATTGGTCGTGAAATTGAAAAAGGTGTCGACGGAATTGTTATTGGGCACGGAACGGATACTTTGCACCATACGGGAGCTGCTCTTACTTTTATGATTCAAAATTCGCCGGTTCCTATTGTTTTGGTAGGTTCTCAGCGTTCGTCTGATCGACCTAGCTCAGATGCAGCACTGAATCTTATACATGCTATGCATACCGCAGGGCACAGCGATATTGCCGAAGTGATGGTATGTATGTTTGGCCCGACTTCAGATGATTATGCTCTACTTCATAAAGGAACTCGTGTACGCAAAATGCATTCTTCTTATCGGTCAACATTTCGTACAATTGGTGATACACCTTTAGCAATGGTAAGGCGTGGTGAAATAAAACTCATTAAAAAAGAATACAATCATAGGCGCAAAGACAAAAACGTGAAAATTTCGCCTTTTTTCAGCGATAAAGTAACTATGCTTTATTATTACCCCGCTATGAAACCCGATGTTTTAGATGCCATGACAGATGCCGGTTATAAAGGAATAATAATTGTCGGAACAGGATTAGGACATGTAAATAAAGAACTATACCCCGCCATAGAAAGAGCATATAAAAAAGGCGTTTCAATTTATATGACTCTACAAACTCTTTGGGGTTATGTTCATATGTTTGTATATGATACAGGCCGTGATATGTTGGCTATGGGAGTTATTCCCGCAGGAAATATGTTGCCCGAAGTTGCATACATTAAATTGGGTTGGGCGCTTGGGCAAACAGAAGACCCTGAAGAAGTAAAAAAAATAATGCTTACTCCTATTAACGATGAAATTACTTCACGTGAGCCTTATAATGGCTATTTAGTTTTCCAAGGAGGTGTGCCCGAAGTGGAAGACTTTATTAAGAAAGTGAGAAAATAGGTTTAATACCAATTGTAGTTCAAAATGCCGCATAGCAAATTTTGAATTTATCCCGAATCTTCGGGATTAATGCCGATAGATCAACAAAACTGCAAATTGAACGAAGTGAAAATATGCGGCATTTAGTTGACTAATCGGTATAAGTCAATGCTCAACTTGTTGAGATACATACTGACTGTTATTATAATACTGATTATCTAAGTATAAGTCGTTGACCTGCAATTAAATCATCCTTTCGTTTAATTTTATTATGCCTTTTAATCCAAGCAGTTCGAACTGCATAAATTTGACTAATGCTTTGTAAAGTTTCGCCTTGTTGAACTATGTGGTATCTTACATCGGCTTTTCTGTTCTTTTTTTCGATATAAACTTTGTCGCCCGGATTTAAAACTGTTTTTCTCTTGGCAGAATTAAAATTGAGAATTTGCCTAGTGTAAAATCCAAATTCTTTGGCAATAGTCTTCCAACTGTCATGCTGTAACGCCAAAACATACTGAACTTTATAGGCTTCATAAATAACTCGATTAGTTGCGGATACTGAGATAGGTTTGAAATCATCCGCTTTATTATCTTGATATTCAGGATATTTAGAATGATTTTCGGATTGAGCAATAATTATATTTTCAACTTTTGGCTTCTTAATTCTTTTCATCTTATCAAAACGATCTAAATTATAGTCTTCAATTATTTTGATAAGCATATGTGCATACTGTGGATTGGTAGCATAACCAGCTTTTTTTAAACCATGAGCCCAATTTTTATAATCAGTAACCTTATATTCGAATAAAAATGCATATCGATCGCGTAATGTTAAAAACTGGGAATGATCTTCAAAACTTTGGTCGGCTGATCTATATTTACGAAAACATTCGTTTTTTTTATCATCGTCCATTTTAAAGGTTCTGCCGTTCCAATCATTGTGACACTTAATACCAAAGTGATTCTTTGCTTTTGTAGCAAGAGTGCTGTTTCCCGCCCTCGATTCAAGAATGCCTTGCGCTAAAGTAATGCTGGCTGGAATTCCGTGCTCTTTCATTTTTTTTACCGCAATACTTTTGTATTTTTCTATATAGTCAGTTCTTTCAGTTTGTGCAAATAGCGCAAATGATAAAAATAATAAAAAAAGAGAGCTTATGATCTTTTGCATGATTCTGTTTCTTTGTAATACAAATTAAGCTAATATTATAATTCTGAAAGTTCAGATTATGGAAAGATATTAATGAGTATTTGTTGATAATAAATTGGAAGTGTGTACTTGATTCATAGGCACATTCCCTTATTATACCAATTGTAGTTCAAAATGCCGTATAGCAAATTTTGAATTTATCCCGAATCTTCGGGATTAATGCCGATAGATCAACAAAACCGCAAATTGAACAAAGTGAAAATATGCGGCATTTAGTTGACTAATCGGTATTACATATTCAGGACTTCAATTTTCTCTATATCTTTGCTCTATGCAAAATACAATAGAACTTTTACTTAAGTATTTTCCTGAATTATCGCCAAATCAACAAAAGTCATTTGAAATTGCGATTGCACTTTATCAGGATTGGAACGCAAAAATAAACCTTATCAGTCGTAACGATATGGATAATTTAGTTGAGCGTCATTTCTTACATTCTTTATCTATTGCAAAAGTGATTAAACTTGCTCCTAATACTAAAGTTATGGATGTTGGCACAGGTGGCGGATTCCCCGGAATTCCTCTCGCCATTCTTTTTCCAAAAGTCGATTTTTATTTGATCGATACCATTGGTAAAAAGATAAAAGTTGTTCAGGATGTGATTGATAAGTTGGGTTTAAAAAATGTAAGAGCTGAGCAAAAACGAGCCGAAAATGTTAAAAAAGTTAGATTCGATTTTATTGTCAGCCGTGCTGTTACAAACTTACCGAAATTTCTTTCTTGGGTACAACATAACATCTCATCGAAACAAAAAAATAAGCTAAGAAATGGAATATTGTATATAAAAGGAGGAGATGTATTAGAGGAAATTGCGGGAACCCATAAAAAATATACTATTTTTGAACTTTCACAAATCTTTGAAGAAGAGTTTTTTGAGACTAAAAAGGTGATTCATTTGTTTTAATTTTGAATATGTCATTTTTCAAAGGCAATTTTATCTTTTAAAAAAATCATTACATTAGCCGCTTAAAAATTATAAAAAATTAAGAATATGACTGAGATTATTAAAAAATCTTTAAGGGATTCAACAAAAGCTCGCTGGATAGCCTTGATTCTGGCTTCGTTTTCCATTTTTGGAGCATATTATTTTAATTATGCACTTTCTTCCATAAAGCCAATGTTGGAAAGTATCCTTGGATGGAATAGTGAGGATTTTGGAACTTATACTTCTGCTTATGCCTGGTTTAATGTGTTTCTGTTTATGCTTATTATCAGTGGTTTTATCCTTGATAAATTGGGGATTAGAAAAACAGGACTTGGAGCGACCATCATTATGTTTGTTGGTACAGCTATAAATTTTTGGGCTGTAAAGCATCAGTTTGCTGATGGAGCTGTTGTTCATATTCCTTTATTAGGCGATATGAAGACTCAGGTTTTTTGGTCATCTCTTGGTTTTGCGATTTTTGGAGTTGGAACAGAAGCTATCGGAATAACTATTTCAAAAGCCGTAGTGCGTTGGTTTAAAGGAAAAGAAATGGCCTTAGCCATGGGTATGCAAATGTCGATAGCTCGTATGGGTACAGTATTGGCTCTCGCAACTTCTTTGCCTCTAGCCAAAAATTTTACGGTAACGGCGCCCATATTTTTTGCTTTGGTCGTTATGATTATGGGGGTGATATCTTTCGCTTTCTTCTCTTTCCTTGATGTGAAATTGGATAAATCGGAAGAAGATAAAGAAAAAGAAAAAGTTGTGAATGCCGATGATGAGTTCAAAATTAAAGACATTCTTTTCATTATAGGGAATCTAGGTTTCTGGTATATTGCCATTTTATGTGTTTTGTTTTACTCTGCGGTCTTTCCGTTTTTGTTTTATGCCAATGACCTAATGGTAAATAAATACAATGTAAGTCCATATTTGGCTGGCCTTATTCCAGGTTTATTGCCTTTTGGCACGCTTTTCCTAACACCTCTTTTTGGTGGAATATATGATAAATATGGCAAGGGGGCAACAATCATGATTATAGGATCCTTGATCTTAATTCTTGTGCATGGTGTTTTGGCTATTCCAACGCTCACTTTGTGGTGGGTTGCGGCAGTTATGGTTATTATTCTGGGAATTGGTTTTTCTCTTGTTCCATCTGCTATGTGGCCTTCCGTTCCGAAAATTATTCCGGAAAAGCAATTAGGAACTGCTTATGCGGTCATCTTCTGGATACAAAATATTGGCCTCTTATTTGTACCGTTGATTCTAGGATTTGTATTAAATTCAACAAATCCTGATGTTTCTCCCAATAAGCAAATTGTGAAAAGCGCAATTGAGAATGCATTCACAGATAACTTATCAGGTAAATCATTTACAGCAAAAGAAATAAAACTTGCTGTTGAAAAGGCTACTGGTGCAGCGGTTGATTCAATTGTAGAGCACGCAAGTTATCAACCCATATCAATTGATGAGGTTGATACAAAACATGTTGAAAGTGTGTTATACGAGAGTGTTCTTCAAGGGATTAATGAAGTCGATTTTTCTGGCAATCGAGAAGCGGCCTTGGATGCCTTAATTGTCGCAGGTCAAAATAATGCATTTAAGGTAATAAAGGAAGAAAAGCTAAATATTAAATATGACTACTTTTATGATATGCTCATATTCCTTGGCTTGTCAGTTCTTTCATTGCTCTTTGCTTTCTTATTGAAAGCTGAAGACAAAAAGAAAGGCTATGGTCTAGAACTGCCTAATATTGAAAAGTAATTCTTAACACTATAATGAAAGTCGACTTAGCAATAGGTCGGCTTTTTTTGTATTTTTAATTTTGAAAGATGATAGTCATTCGAAAAGAAAATAAAAAGGATTATCCCGAAGTTTATAAGCTTAATCTGCAAGCTTTTAATCAAATTACTGAACCAGAATTGGTAGATAGACATAGAGAATCAGATCGATTTATTCCAGAGCTTTCTCTAATTGCCGAAATTGATAATAAGATTTGTGGGCATATCTTGTTCACCAAAATATACATTCAATCCGAAGGAATAAATAAAGAATCTTTAGCTTTGGCTCCAATGGCAGTATTGCCTGATTTTCAAAATCAAGGTATTGGTAAACAGCTTATTAAAAGCGGATTAGAAAAAGCAGCAAATATTGGTTTCAAAAGTGTTGTGGTGATTGGACATGCTGAATATTACCCAAAATTCGGATTCAAACCAGCCTTATCTTTTGATATTACTGCACCTTGGGAAGTACCAAATGATGTGTTTATGGCTTTGGAATTACAAGAGAACGCATTAAGCGATGTTCATGGTTTAGTAAACTATGCTCAGGCTTTTATGGATTTGTAAGAGCATCAATTTTACTTTGCTTTATTTGTAATCAGGATTATGTGTCATATATCACTTTTCTTAAGTTTTTTCATAATTAAGGCTCTAAGTCGCGAAAAGAAATTGAGACTAGTTTCTTTAGGAGTTGAGATTGAATACCTGAATATCCGCTTGTAAAATCCTTTTATCATTCTAAATGGGTAAGTTGGTGTTTTAAAAAACGTTAAATGGTAGGTTTTTTAGATTTGCCTTCTTCCGGTTCCTAATTAATTATCTACCTTTGCTGCTCAAAATAAATCGATAAAATTTAAAAACATAAACTAATGAGTAAAGAGATTTTAAACCTTGAACCCAAAGCAATTTGGAAACATTTTTATAGTTTAACCCAGATTCCTCGTCCTTCAAAACACGAAGACGAAATTCAGGAATTTATAGTGAATTTTGGAAATAGTCTTGGACTTGAAACCATCAAAGATGAAGTAGGAAACGTAATCATTCGCAAACCTGCAACATCAGGCATGGAAGACCGTAAAGGTGTTGTTTTACAAGGCCATTTAGATATGGTTCCTCAAAAGAATTCTGATAAGGATCATAATTGGAATACAGATTCTATTGATGCAATTATTGATGGGGATTGGGTTACAGCCGACGGTACCACTTTAGGAGCTGATAATGGAATGGGTGTTGCTGCCGCAATGGCTGTTTTAGAGTCCACAACTATGGTTCACGGTCCTGTTGAAGCTTTACTTACTTCTGATGAAGAAACCGGAATGACAGGTGCCTTTGGTTTAAAAGCAGGCGTTATGAAAGGCGATATTCTAATTAATATGGATTCGGAAGACGAAGGCGAATTGTATATTGGTTGTGCCGGTGGAACTAACGCCAATGCCGAGTTTACTTATACTCCTGAACCTGTTCCTGCTGGAATGAAAGCCTATAAACTTGCACTTACTGGTTTAAAAGGTGGTCACTCTGGAGTTGATGTTCCATTGCAACGCGGAAACTCAAATAAATTATTAAATCGTTTCTTGCGCTCTTCAGCATCAAAATTTGGATTGCGTTTGGCTTCTATCGATGGTGGAAGTTTGCGTAATGCAATTCCTCGTGAATCTTTTGCAACGGTTGTTGTACCTAATGATAAATCCGCTGAATTCGAAGCTGCTGTTCCTAAATGCCTTGAAGTTTTTAATGCTGAACTTGAAAAGACTGAGCCTTTTATGACATTCGATGTTGAGACTACAGATATTCCTGAAAATCTAATAGATTTAGCAACTCAAACCGCTTTATTCAATGCTATTTATGCTTGTCCAAATGGCGTAATGCGTATGAGTGATTCTATGGAAGGTTTAGTTGAAACATCAAACAACGTAGCAATAGTAAAATCAAAAGATGGTAAAATTTCGGTACTTACTTTAATTCGTAGTTCTGTTGATTCTGCCAAGACAGATTTGGAAAACATGATTGAAAGTGTATTTCAGATGGCTGGCGCAAAATTTTGGCTCGATGGTCAATATCCAGGATGGAAACCAAATGTTGATTCTCCAATCTTGAAGGCTATGAGCGATATTTATAACAATAAGTATGGCGTTATCCCTAAAGTTACTGCGATTCACGCTGGTTTAGAGTGCGGACTTTTCGGCGGCGTTTATCCAAATTGGGATATGATTTCTTTTGGACCAACCATTCGTTTCCCACACTCTCCCGATGAAAAAGTGGATATTGCAAGTGTGCAAAAATTTTGGGATTTTACTGTAGAGATTTTGAAAAATATTCCTAAAAAATAGTTTTTGAATTTAATCAGGTTGTCATTTTTTGGCAACCTGATTTTTTCTTAAAAAAATTAGTTATAAAGATTTGTAATTCTGAAAAAAGACTGTAAATTTGCAGTCCGAAAAATAAAATTAGCTATGAGCAAGAGAACATATCAACCTTCAGTTCGCAAAAGAAAGAATAAGCACGGATATAGAGAACGTATGGCTTCAAAAAACGGCCGTAAAATTTTAGCTCGCAGAAGAGCTAAAGGAAGATCGCAGTTAACTGTTTCCGACGAGTTTACCGGAAGAAAATAATTAGCTCCTTTCTTTTAAAAAAACATAGAAGGCATTGGTTGATGTCTTCTATTTTTGTTTATAAACCTGTCTTATCGATGGGTTTTTAATTTAATCTATATTTGCACAAAATTTAATTGTCAAATTATCTTCAAGCACAACCGCCAAATTAATAGTAATGAAAAAAACAGCTCTGTTTTTCCTGAGTATTCTATCCTTATCCGTTTTATCTCAAAATAATTCAAATCAAAAACTAAATGTTTTTATTGAAGGCTTGTATGTTGATTTTAACTATGTTAGAAATAATGTAAAATTTGTTGACTTCGTAAATGACTCAAAAATTGCTGATGTTCATGTTATTGCAAGTAGAAAATCTACCGGTGGCGGAGGTAGGGAATACTCATTATCGTATTATGGCAAAGATTTCAAGCAATTGCCAAATATTGTTCTAAGTTGCAATATCTACCCCTTTGAATCTGATGTGCAAATTAGAGAAAAATTGATAAATACTTTAAAAGCAGGATTGCTTCCTTATCTTAATGAAAAAAACGGAGCTAGTTCAGTTTCTATCACTGAGAAGTCAAATTCGGAAACAACTACTGATTTGGGAGAAGTCGAAGTTTCAAGCATTGACCCATGGAAAAATTGGGTTTTTAGAATTGGATTAGAAGCCGGAATTAGCGGTGAGGAACAGAAAAGCAGTTTCGATTATTCAATTAGTTTAGATGCAAATAAAATTAAAGATAAATGGAAACTTCAGACTGAATATGATTATTTCCGCAGAGAAAGTAAAATTACCGACATCGAGGATGGAGTTGATGAAGTCATTCACAGCTTATCACTTTTTCAGCGTTTAAATTTAGGCTTCGTTTACAGCCTTAATAAAAATTTATCAACAGGAATATTCTTTCAAGGCTCACAAAGCACCTATCGAAATAATAAAATGGCAATAGGCGTAACACCTGCTATTCAATATAATTTTTTTCCGTGGAGCGAAATCGACCGAAGAGCATTTACGGTTACTTATAAAATAGGTCCATCTCATAATGAGTATTATGAAACTACTATTTTTGGAGTGGATAAAGAATGGTTATGGAGTGAAAATATTGAGATTCGATTGGAAAAGGTTGAGACTTGGGGCGATATAGAGATATGGCTTGAGGGCGGACATTATTTTCCTGATTTTGATAGATACTATTATGAAGCAGGCTTTGAGGTTGCTTTCAGAATTTCTAGAGGCATCTCATTTACTATTGATATTCGTGCAGAAAACATTCACAATCAATTGTATTTGCCCGAAAGTGAATTATCCCTTGAAGATCTTTTATTAAATATTAGAAAGCCTCCTACTAGTTTTGAATATTCAAGTGAAATAGGTATTCGTTTTCAGTTCGGATCTTTCTATAATAATATTGTGAATGAACGCCTGGAGTAGTTTTTAGTATTTATAAAAAACCCTCTTATGGAAAATAAATATGCCAATGCTGTTGATTTCTTTAAAACTAAGCAGAAAAATGCTGTAGGCATTCCATCTAATTTGATGCTAGCAGCTTATGAATTAAGAACACCCGAAAATCTTGGTGCTATGATTCGTTTGGCAGGAAATTTAGGCATTTCTAAGGTGATATTTATTCAGAGCGAACAAGCACTTAAAACTTCAAAAATTGCCAAAGTTGCACATTCGAGCTTTAAACATGTAGATTATTCCTTTTGTACTCCTGAAGAATTCTTTACTATTTTACCAAAAGACTTTGAAGTAGTAGCAGTTGAAACCAGTGAAAAAGCTGCTAATTTATTCACATCATCCTTGCCTTCTAAATGTGTATTACTTGTTGGAAATGAGCGATATGGAATAGATCAGGAATTTCTAAATCAAATCGAAAAAACAGTTTATATTCCTCTTTTGGGAAAGACATTGTCAATGAATGTTTCGCATGCTGCTACTATCGCCGCTTTTGAGTGGGGGAGGCAGCACTTAGGATTAGAAAAAATGTGATGATTTGCTGATGCGGTAATGGAATAATTTTTTGATATCCTAAATTTAATTTTGCGTCTTCGCGTCTTTGCGAGATTTATATTTATCCGATTGATTACACAGAGCTACACAGAGAAGACACTGAGTTACGCAGAGAAAATAAAACAGACTCAAAAAATTAAATTCTTAATTACTTAACCCACTCACCAACTAAACATCTTCTTTCTTCTTCTCAATCAGCTCAATGCCATCCATTTTCATCTGCTTGTCAACGGCCTTGCACATATCGTAAATAGTAAGTAGAGCAACATTTACTGCCGTAAGTGTTTCCATTTCAATGCCGGTTTTCCCAATGCATTTTGCAAAACTTTCAACTCTAATGCCATCTTTCACAATTTCTGTTTTAACATCCATTTTTGTTATCATTAATGGATGACACAATGGTATTAGTTCATTTGTTTTTTTTCCGCCTTGAATTCCTGCTATTTCGGCAATGGTTAATACATCACCTTTTCTTAAACCGTTATCTGCAATTAAAGACAAAGTTTCTTTTTGCAAACGAATAAAACCTTGGGCCCGTGCTGTTCTTGTTTGATCAGGTTTTGATGCGACATCTACCATATTGGCTTTGCCTTCTTTATTGATATGTGATAGTTCCATAGTGTAAAATTACAATGTTTAACTGAAATAATATGTGAATAAACAGTATATTTAATCATGCGGCCTAAGATCTCTACAAATAGTTTGCAGCTTGTGAATAACCGCAAAGTTCGCAAAGTATTACGCAAAGTACGCTATATTCTTTATTCCAGGGTTTAAACACTTTGCGTTCTTAGCGAATTTTCTTGGCGTTCATTGCGGTAAAATTAATCTATTGATACGTCATTTTATCGCCACTTATTAGTTAGATAAAAAACAAAAAGCAAATGAAAATCATTAAGCCGGAATCTTAAAAGTTGATTTAACCCCCAATATTATTGAATTTGCCTGAATGGTTGCTAGTTCCGCTTCTTGGCTTGTTTTTTAAGCTATCCACAAGAGATTTTTCAATCCCTAATTCTCTCACACTATATGATAAGTCGGAAAAAAGACAAGGCATTACATCGCCATTGGCTGTTAATCTTAAACGATTGCAATTCTTGCAGTCGCCACCTTCACCTCCTTCAACAATTGAAAATTCGCCCGTTTCGAGATTCATTTCGTGAATATAACGAATTTCCAATCCATTAGCTTCACAATATTCTGCAACGGCTGCTGCATCAGGTTCAAGTCGCGACTTTTTAATTACGCAATTTATCTTAATTGGAAATAATCCTGCTTCTTTAGCCGCTTCTATCCCCGCAAAAACACCCTCAATTTTCCCCAATCGGGTAATCTCGGTATAGCGTTTTGGGTCCATCGTATCCAAACTGATATTCACGCGCATCATTCCAGCTGCTTTCAACTGTCTGGCATATTTTGGAAGAAAAATCCCATTGGTAGTCATTGCAAAATCTTTAATGCCTTCAATCTTTCCAATGCTTTTAATCAGTTCAATAATATCTTTTCTAACAAGAGGTTCACCACCGGTAATTCTAACTTTATCAACACCATCATCAACCGCTTTTTTAGCGAATTCTACTATTTCTTCATAACTCAAAATATCATTATGAGACATCAGCTCCACACCTTCGGCAGGCATACAATACACACAACGCAAATTACATCGGTCGGTAACCGAGATGCGTAAATAGTTAATTTTTCTATTAAATCTGTCGTACATTAACAAGTTGCCCTTTTTGAAGCGTTGTTTCTCCAATATTTATATAAATCATTCCATCCGCTTTTACGTAGGAATGAATGTGAGCCGATCCATTGTATTCAACTGGCATTACCTCTCCATTTTTATTGATGTAAATAGGAATATAAGATTTCCGCTTAGCTTTTTTGCGATTAAACTCAACTCCCATTGGCAATTTTAATGGAAGCGGCTTGAAATTAGAGCCCATCATTTTGTAGATCAATGGTTTAACCAGGAGTTCAAATTGAACAAATGATGAAACTGGATTTCCGGGAAGTCCGAAAAAGAACTGCTTATCTTTTTTTCCGAAAACAGTTGGTCGACCAGGTTGAACAGCCAAACTTTTAAATAATATTTCGATGCCTTTTTCTTCAAGAATTTCGGGAACAAAATCAAATTCGCCCATAGAAACGCCGCCGGTAAGCAAAACCATATCACTACTGTCAAGTGCTTCTTCAAGCATTTTTCGTGTGGATTCAGGACTGTCTTTGGCAATGCCAATATATCGTCCCGTTATTCCCAACTGTTGAAGTTGTGCCATTATCTGAGCTGCATTGCTATTTCTTATTTGTGAGACTTGTGGAGTTTCTTGAGGCTCTACCAATTCATCACCGGTAGAAATAACAGCCACTTTTGGTTGGCGATAAACCCGAATAAAGGTTTTCCCAACAGAAGCCAATATAGGAATTTGCTGTGCCTTAATAAGCGTGCCAATTTCAAGGACTAAGTCGCCTTCTTTTAAATCTTCGGCAATAGCACAAATGTTCGGATTTGTTTTACTTTGAATAAACCTGATTTTACCATCATTAGTTTCGGTATGTTCAACCATTATTATCGTATCTGCACCTTCGGGAACTGCAGCGCCTGTCATTATTTGTGAACATTGATTTGGCCCAATTTGTTTTGTGGGTGCAACTCCGGCAGGAATCACTTCCAAAAGTTCTAAATCGTAACTTAAATCTTGTTTTCGACATGCATAACCATCCACCGCCGATTTATTAAAAGGAGGCATATCCATATCTGAATATACATTTTCGCCCAAAACTCTTCCTAAACTATTTTGGAAATGAATAAATTCAGCTCCTAATTTTAAAGCAGACTGATTAATAATCTCAATGGCCTCTTCTTGTAAAATCATGATAACAATTTTGATGTGCAAAAGTAGCTATATTGGAGGTATGTCAAAAGGAAATTATCGACCAATATGTTTTTTTTAACATATCGCTTTTTATGGCAGTTAGGATGGCTTTTTTTAAGTTTTTGCTGATTGATAAATTGTCTCCAATTAAAAATTGAAGCATTATTTTTATTATTTTTGAAGATTAAATCGGTTTAAAAATAGGACAGCTTTTATGGAAAAATTTATCGTTTCTGCACGAAAATACAGACCTGCGACTTTTGATACAGTTGTAGGCCAAAAATCGATTACGAATACGTTGAAAAATGCCATTAAAAATCATTATTTAGCTCAGGCTTATCTATTTACAGGGCCAAGAGGAGTTGGAAAAACGACTTCAGCAAGGATATTTGCAAAAACAATCAATTGCTTGAATATCGATTTGGAGAACAATCCTGATTTAATTGAACCTTGTAATGAATGTGAGTCTTGCAGATCATTTAGCGAAAATGCCTCTTTTAATATTATGGAATTGGATGCAGCTTCCAACAATTCGGTGGATGATATCCGACGATTAGTTGATCAGGTTCGAATTCCGCCTCAGGTTGGAAAGTATAAAGTATATATTATTGATGAGGTTCATATGCTTTCTCAGGCAGCCTTTAATGCTTTTCTGAAAACATTGGAAGAGCCACCATTGTACGTGAAATTTATTTTGGCCACTACAGAGAAGCATAAAATTATCCCTACTATTTTATCGCGCTGTCAGGTTTTTGATTTTAAACGAATTAGTGTTATTGATATAGCTAAATATTTGCGCTTTGTTGCTGAAAGTGAAAATGTTGTCGCCGATGATGATGCTTTGCACTTAATTGCTATAAAAGCTGATGGAGCAATGCGTGATGCTCTATCTATTTTTGATCAATTGGTGAGTTATACAAACGCCAATGTTACATATCAACAGGTTGTCGAAAATTTACACGTCCTCGATTATGATTATTTCTTTCAAATCTCTGATCAGTTCTTGAGTGGCGATATAACATCAATTTTATTAATTTTAAACGATATAATAGAACGTGGTTTTGATGGCCAGCATTTCCTTATCGGTCTTGGAGGCCATTTGCGAAATTTATTAATAAGTCGTGATACAAAAACGATTAACCTTCTTGAAACTTCCGCTTCTATAAAGCAGAGATATTTAGAAAATGCAAGTAAATTCCCATCTTCATTTTTGTTAAAAGCGCTGGATTTAAATACTCAATGCGATGTGAATTACAAAAGCAGCAATAATAAGCGATTATTAATTGAATTAACTTTGATGCAAATGGTTGCTTTAGGAAGTGGAATTGAAGAATATGTTCCTAAAGAAACAATTCCTGATTTACAAGTAAAAAAAAACATTAAAACGGAAATAGTTTCGGCGAAAGTTGAAGAATTGGCTAAACCACCACAAGTTGTGGAAGAAGAAAAAGAGACATTAAACGAACCGCCAGTTCAGCCAATCTTATCTGAGCCGGAAGAAAAAGAACTTTCAACCCCGCATCAATCTATATCTGAAGAGCAGATTTCGCCAACTCGAGTTCAACGTATGCCTAAAGGAATGGGCTTGGGTGTTTCGATTAAAGCCGAAGAAAATGCTAAAGAAAATGAGATTAATCCTGATGCCTATATGATTGGTAAAGAAGATATTGCAGATGAGTATAATCAGAAGGATGTCGATAAAATATGTGATGAATTTTTGGAAAGCATCATACAGCATCAGAGTTTATATGCTACTTTAAAAAGTAATAGAGCAAAAATTATAGACGGTTTTATTGTTGAATTGCAGGTTTATAATGATGCTCAAAAAAGTGTCTTAAGCGATAAATTATTCGATATAGTTAAACTTTTAAGAACCAGATTAAACAATTATAAACTTACGGCAAAAATAAAGTTGATTGAAAACGATAATAACAATAAACCTTTGAGTCCAGTTGAGCGTTACAATGCTATGGTGGAGAAAAACCCTAACTTAAAAAAATTGAAAGACAATCTAAATCTTGAACTAGAGTTCTAATCTGCTATATAATCTAAGTGACATTTTAAGTATGAAGATTAAAAGTTTATTAAAAACCCTCGGGCCTGGTTTACTCTATGCTGGTGCTGCAGTGGGAGTTTCTCATTTGGTGCAATCAACAAGGGCAGGAGCCAGTTATGGTTTTGAATTGATTTGGGTAGTAATTGCCGCAAATATTATAAAATACCCCTTTTTCGAATTTGCACCTCGTTATGCAAGTTCTACTGGAAAATCTCTGGTAGATGGTTATAATAAAACCGGAAAGTGGGCTCTAGGCATTTTTGCGCTATTAACTCTTAGCACCATGTTTGCTTTACAAGCTGCAGTTACTGTTGTTACTGCTGCACTTCTTGGAAATATTTTTGGTATTTCGCTTAGTACAAATAGTTTAACTGCTATTATTTTATTTTTCACAATGTTTGTTTTATTGAGCGGTAAATTTTCTGCCTTAGATAAAATGATTAAAGTCATAATTCTAACACTTACTGTTTCTACTTTAATTGCTGTGATTGCTGCATTTGAAATAAAAACAATGGAAGCTATTGCATTTGATTGGACTAATGCGCTTGATTTAGCTTTTTTAATTGCTTTGGTTGGATGGATGCCCGGCCCAATTGATATTTCCACCTGGCACTCGAGCTGGACAGTTGCTAAAATGGAATCGAGCAGACATAAACCAAGTTTAAAAGAATCTTTATTTGATTTTAACTTTGGATATATTGGAACGGCTTTTTTGGCTATGGGATTTGTGTCTTTGGGTGCTTTTGTAATGTATGGATCGGGCAAAGAACTTTCGTCCAATGGAGTGGAGTTTGCAGGGCAACTAATTGATATGTACACCTTTTCGTTAGGAAATTGGGCATATTGGATTATTGCAATAGCAGCTTTAACAACAATGTTTTCTACTACAGTTACAGTTCTTGATGCATATCCCCGTGTAATGCAACCTTCATCGGAATTATTGTTTCCTTCTTTAAAAACAAAAAATGAAAAAAGTGCGATTCCGTATACAGCGTGGATGCTCATTACTATTTTTGGCACATTGGCTCTATTGATTTATTTTGGACAATCAATGCGCTTTATTGTTGATTTGGCTACTACCATTTCATTTGTTGCTGCTCCGGTTTTGGCCATTTTGAATTATAAAGCTGTTACACATTCAAGCTTTCCAAAAGAATCAAGACCAAAAAAATGGTTATTAGTTTATGCTTGGATTGGAATGATCTTTTTGAGCCTGTTTAGTGTTTTTTATCTGATATGGCGATTTATACTTTAAGTTATATCATTTTATGATAACGCTATTTTTTTACTAATTTAATATTAAGATTATCTCAATATAAGATAAAAACCTAGTTTTGCTTTATGGAAACATTTCTAGCCAGTTTAGTCCCAATTATTAAGCAATCGATTATGATTACCAGTTTTGTGTTGGTAATGATGTTGATTATTGAGTTTTTAAATGTTAAATCTCGTGGTAATTGGGCCAAACATTTAAAAGGCTCCCCTTTTCTTCAATTGGTTTTTGCTGCCTTTATGGGAATAATTCCAGGTTGCTTAGGAGCTTATACGGTGGTTTCGCTTTATGCTCATGGAATTGTTAAGTTTGCGGCACTTGTAACTGTTATGATTGCCACTTCGGGCGATGAAGCCTTCATTATGTTTTCTGTTATTCCTGAGGCTGCACTTGTGATAAATTTAATTATCTTCTTTATAGCTATCTTGGTTGGATGGCTTATAATGATTTTTGGTAAACGCTTCGAATTCTTTTGTGTTCCTCCAGGTCATATGGTAATTCACGAGCACGAAGTAGAAAAGGTTGTTTTAAAAGCAAGAAGTGTCTGGGAAAATCTTCGTAATATTACATTTACACGTGCCTTACTAATAGGAGGGATAGTATTATTCCTTTTCGCTTTACTTTCTGGTGCCATGGGTCACGATCATGCCAGCTTTGGTATTGTTGATGGTAAGATCCAAAAAGTAATTGATTTACACGACCACTATGAATTTGATTGGATTCAAGCAACCTTTGTCATAATATCAGTAATTGCATTAGTAATATTTCTATTTGCAAGCGATCATTTTTTAGAAGATCATCTGTGGGGTCACGTAATAAAAAAGCACTTTCTAAAAATTTTATTGTGGACTTTGGGTGCTATGATATTTGTAGCGGCTATTGATCAGTTTTACGATGTAAAAGACTGGATTACAGGTAATTTGTGGATGATATTAATCATAGCAGTAGTAATAGGAATTATTCCTGAATCGGGGCCACATTTTATTTTTATTATTCTCTTTTTTCAGGGAATGATACCTTTCAGCATTTTGCTGGCAAGTTCAATTGTTCAAGATGGTCATGGTGCCTTGCCATTACTTGCAGAATCACGTAAGAGTTTTTTAGTTATGAAAGCTATTAATGTTGCTGTTGGATTGATTGCGGGTGGAATTGGATTACTTGTTGGATTCTAACGAATCTTAAATTTCTTAGGGAAGTTATTTTCAGTTTACTCAATTACCGGCTATTTCAGTAATTAATGCGCTGATATCGTCACAAATCAGGATGTAATTCGTTTGTGCCTTAGGCACAGAATATTTATAGAAGATTTCAGAGGGCATTAATCAAGTGCCTTTAGGTACGCAATAAATTTAAAAGAATAGTAAATTTAATGTGCAATTTGGTGAATCATACACTTTTTAACCTATTGAATAATAATATTTTGTCCCAAAAGGGACAACAAAATCGATATGAATTGTTTTCTATAAATATTAAATCCCTAACGGGATTGATCTTGAAACTGCTGTCATAAAAATGTATTTTAAATTTAACTTCGTTTATGGATTACCATCTCTATGTAATGCGTAAAAAACATTTCAGCGCATCTCCATTGGAGTCCTTTGGACAAATAACGAAAAAGCCCAATTACAAAAAAAAATTTATGTTAGAGTAAAAAATCCTTTGGACATATAAAAAAGTTTATATCTTTGCAGCGCTTAAATTAATTGCGGATGTGGCGTAATTGGTAGCCGCGCTAGACTTAGGATCTAGTGCCGAGAGGCGTGGGGGTTCGAGTCCCTTCATCCGCACAAAACCGTTGGAGTTATTCAACGGTTTTTTTACGTCCATTATGTAACTCTTTTCTTTAGCTTTCGTCTTATTTGCAGCATTTAAGAATAAATTCCTAAATAATAAATTCTATATTATGAAAAAATCTAGTTTGTTTTTCATCTCCTTTTGCCTTATCCAGTTTTCTTATCTACAAGCTCAAACAAGTTCAGAATCATCATTATCTTTTGGTATTCCTACAAAAACAGCTGGTATTGGTTTTGGTAATTCGCATAAATTTAGTGGTATTCGTCTTAATTTTGCTGATAAACATGTTGAGCAGATAAATGGAATTAATATCACTTTTTGGAAACATAATGAGAATACAAATGCTGTAGTTAACGGTATATCTCTAGGAATGTTCCCAACTGCTGCTAAAATGGGCATTATTAATGTCGGTATTGTTGGAATCACTGCCCATAAAAATATGTGGGGTTTAAATATTGCAGGTATTGGTTTAGGCGCTGGTCAAAATCTTGATGGAATTACTATTGCTGGAATTGGTTTGGGGAGTGGGAATCAAATAAATGGTATTGCTGCTGCTGGCCTGGGTTTAGGATCTGGTAGTGATATGAATGGGCTGATACTAGGAGGTTTAGGTGTTGGTTCTGGAGCTGATATAAGTGGAATTGTTATTGGAGGACTAGGTGTTGGTGCAGGTAGTGATTTATCAGGCATTTCGATTGCAGGCCTGGGAATTGGAGCTGGAGGAGATATTAATGGTATTACAATTGGTGGTTTAGGTGTTGGTTCAGGTAAAGATATAAATGGACTTACTTTCGCTGGAATTGGCATTGGCGCGGGTAGAAATCTTAGCGGGATTCAAATTGCGGGAATCGGTTTAGGTGCAGGTAAGCAATTAAAAGGGATAAGTATTGCAGGAATAGGAATTGGTGCTGGAGAGGAAATTAAAGGCATTCAAATTGCTACTGCATATGTGCGTAGTGATAATATAATAAGCGGAATTAGTATAGTACCCGGTTATTTAAAAGCAGAAGAATATCGTGGTTTGTCATTTGCTGGCTATTCCAACACAAATGTAATGACAGGTGTTTCAATAGCTCTATTTAATAATACAAAAGAATTACATGGTGTCCAATTTGGCCTTTTAAATTATGCAGGCAATAATAGAAAGGGAGTCAGATTATTGCCGATTTTGAATATTCATTAGATGAGTCCACTCCGAGAAGTCTGTAGATTATCCCGAAGGGATAAAATTTGAATAACCACCGGTGGAACCGGTGGAAAATAAGCGAAATTGAACTTACAACCCTGAAAGGGTTGAACCTTTAATATGTTAATATTCAACCCTTTCAGGGTTGTGAGTTCGTCTTTTATCCTTCCGTGGGTTGCACCCACGGTTATTCAAGTTCAGTCCTTTCAGGACTTTTTAACTTTTCGGAACGGATTCTTAAATTGTTTCTCAAAAATGATTAAGGTTTCTTTCTCAAGACTCTAGTTACTAGCTAGTAGTTACTTGTTTTAAAACCTATAAGCAGCTTTTCTTAAGTCCCTTACATTTCTAATTGGTTTTGGTGGTCTGAGTTTATCTGCCAAAAATTTATAAATCTTTACACGGATCTGATTTGCTTTTTTTGTGTCTATCCTATCAAAAGAATGACCACCGGGAATTGCCTGATATATTTCATATTCAAACTTTTTACCATCAGCTTTTAAGGATTTTATCAGATGCTCAACTTCTAAAACGTTAACATCATTATCGTTAGTATTAGTATGGATAAGTAAAGGTGTATCACTCATGCGATGTGTATTCCACGCTGGCGAGCGGCGGCGGTATTCTTCAACATCTTGATTTACAGTTTTTCCAATATGATAATCAGCAGAATATAAATCGAGATAGCTTTTATTGTGATAGCCCATACGCGCAATCAAATCGCTTACGGGAACTCCTGCAAAAGCAACTTGATAATCATCAGGATGATCGAAAATATTTAGCAAAGAAATCAATCCTCCATGACTCCATCCTATAATACCCACGCGATGTTTGTCAACAATTTTATAATTTTCTACCATGTGATTACGTGCCGCAAAAACATCTTCTGTTTCTAATCCTCCATAATCAATATTCTGGTAATAAGATTTGCCGTATCCTGTACTTCCTCTATATTCGGGAGCAACTACAATATATCCTTGTGCTACTAATTCGCGTATAATATGTGTATAATATGTACTTAAATTGGAATGAACTCCTCCGTGAGGCAAAACAATTAACGGATATTTTTGATTAGAAGTAACCAATCTAGGTATAAATACATAAGTCCAGAATTTTAATGGATTGTCATATCCCATTGCTGTAGGATTGCTCATATTAGATCGGGGTGGCCCAGCAATATAAATTTTGTCCACAAAAGCTACATCGCCAACACGTTGAAACCATAAAATATCATCGCTCTGTTTGGAAAGCACATCCAGACGATGATTTAAGTTTTCATTTGCTCGCTCGAGCCTACTTAGTTTCTCTAATATTTGATTGTTGTTTTCTTGAGCTTTAAGTGGAATACTTCCGGTTATAAACACGAAAATAGCGATAAGTCGAAAAAGGTTTTGCATTGGTTTGTTTATTTTTAATTTCTATATCACCAAAAGTACAATAAATTTTAAAATGAAATGAAAAATCAAGTTATACGCTATCGCAAACACTATTATCTGATTTTCATCAAAAAAGGCATCTTTTTTTAAAAAAATCCTTATATTTGCAGCCCTTTAAAACAAGCTAAATACAATTGATTTTTAATCCTTTAATAATTCAGTTTTTCAATGAATATTACGCAAGAAAGCACAGGAGATTTAACAGCACTTATAACTGTTGAAATTAGTGAAAATGATTATGCCGACAAGGTAAAAAGCGCTTTGAACGAACATCGTAAAAAGGCAAACGTTCCCGGTTTTAGAACTGGTAAAGTACCTTTCGGTATCGTAAATAAAATGTATGGTAAAGGTGTGTTAGGTGAGGAAGTAAACAAATTGCTTTCTGAAACATTGAATTCACATATTACCGATAATAAGATAAATCTACTTGGAAATCCATTGCCAAGTCTTGATAAAGAAGATAAAGCAGATTTGGAAAATGAGAAAGATTTCACCTTTTATTTTGATATAGCCTTATTTCCAGAAATAAATTTGGAGTTAAATGATAAAATAAATGCAAATTATTTTGATATTGAAGTAAACGAGAAAATGACCGATGATTATGTACTTGATATTCAGTCACGTTTTGGGGAACATTCTCATCCTGAAGCTGTTGTTGAAGGTGCTGAGATAGAAGCCGAAATTAAGCAATTGGATGCAGACGGAAATGTTCTGGAAGGCGGAATCGCTCATAAAGGAAAATTTAAAGTTGATGATATTAAGTTAAAGACAATTACAAATATGCTTGTAGGCAAAGCCAAAGGCGATGTTATTGTTTTTGACCCTATGAAAGCATTTAAGGATGCCGATAAAGTTGGAGCTATGTTAGCTGTTGCCAAAGAAATGGTTGAAGAATTAAAAGCCGATTTCGAAGTTGAAATTATCGAAATTCATTTTACCGTTCCTGCCGAAGTAAACGAAGATTTATTTAAGAAAGCATATCCATCTGCCGAAATTAAAACTGCTGATGATTTTAGAGCTAAAATTAAAGAAGATGCTTCTAAGCAATTTATGGGTGAGAGCGATAAATTGTTTATGTCGGAAACTGTAGATATGTTAATCGAAAAAGCTAATATCCAGGTTCCTGTCGAGTTTATGAAACGTTGGGTTTTAGCTAATAACGAAGGTAAATTAACTGCCGATCAGATCGAAGTTCAGTGGCCTAGCTACGATAGTTCTTTAAAATGGCAATTATTGCAAGATAAATTGTTTAAAGAGAACGAAATAAAGGTTGAACAGGATGAAGTTCGCGAACATATCAAAGGTTTTATTGGCGGTCAGTATTTTGGCGGTCAAACTCAAGACCCTGCAATGATGAGCCAAATGGATGGTATTGTCGACACCGTGATGCAAAACAAGGAAGAAGTAAATAAAATTTACGATCAGCTTTACGACAAAAAATTACAAAACTTATTCAAAGAAAAACTATCTTTAAAAAATCAATCAATCTCATTAGAAGATTTTATTAAAAAAGCTAGTCAACCACCTAAAGCATAGGAATTATGGATACAAATGAATTTAGAAAATACGCTACCAAACATGTAGGAATCAGTTCATTAACATTGGACAGATATACATCTATGATGCAAAATTATATTTCACCGACAATTATTGAAGAGCGTCAGCTAAATGTTGCTCAAATGGATGTTTTTTCACGTTTAATGATGGATCGCATCATCTTTTTAGGTGTTCCTATTGATGATTATGTCTCTAACATTATTCAAGCTCAGTTACTTTTCTTGGAAAGTGCTGATGCTGAAAAAGATATTCAAATTTATTTGAACACCCCGGGCGGTTCAGTGTATGCAGGTTTGGGAATTTACGATACTATGCAATATATCAATCCTGATGTTGCAACTATCTGTACAGGAATGGCGGCTTCTATGGGAGCAGTTTTATTGTGCGCCGGCGCAGAAGGAAAACGAACTGCCTTAAAGCATTCGCGCGTACTTATTCATCAACCAATGGGAGGAGCACAGGGACAAGCTTCTGATATCGAAATTACGGCTCGTGAAATTATCAAATTAAAGAAAGAACTTTATGAAATTATTTCCAGCCATAGTGGTCAAACCCTTAAGAAGATTGAGAAAGATGGAGATCGTGATTATTGGATGACTTCAAAAGAAGCAAAAGAATATGGTATGATTGATGAAGTTTTAGGAGAAAAAAAATAAACAAGCAAATTATAAAGCTACCTTTTAAGAGGATGACTCTATGGTAGTTTTTTATAAGATAGATTTTATATGGCAAAAAAGAATATCATCGATTCCTGTTCATTTTGTGGACGCGCTAAAACAGATGTGCAACTTCTAATAGCAGGATTTAATGCGCATATTTGTGAATCCTGTATTGATCAGGCACATTTGATTTTGAAAGAAGAACAGCAAGGTCAAAAAGCAATGATTGATTTTACTTCAGAAAAGTTATTAAAACCAATTGAAGTAAAAGCACATCTCGATGAGTATGTTATCGGTCAGGAAGCAGCAAAACGAATGCTATCGGTTGCAGTTTATAATCATTATAAGCGCTTAACTCAACCCGAAAGTAAGAAGTTTCCTGATGTAGAGATAGAAAAGTCAAATATGATTGTAGTAGGTGAAACAGGAACCGGTAAAACCCTGCTTGCAAGAACAATTGCACGTGTTTTAGATGTCCCGTTTGCCATTGTTGATGCTACCGTTTTAACCGAAGCAGGTTATGTTGGCGAAGATGTTGAAAGTATTTTATCTAAACTTTTGCAGGCTGCCGATTTTGATATTAAAGCTGCTGAGCGAGGCATTATTTTTATTGATGAATTGGATAAAATTGCACGTAAAAGCGATAATCCAAGTATTACACGAGATGTTTCAGGTGAAGGTGTTCAACAGGCACTTTTAAAGCTTCTGGAGGGAACTATAGTGAATGTTCCACCACAGGGCGGCCGCAAGCACCCTGAACAAAAAATGATTCAGGTTGATACAAAAAATATTTTATTTATTGCCGGTGGTGCTTTTGATGGCATCGAACGTAAAATAGGCTCACGTTTAAAAGCAAATATGCTTGGATATGGAGCAAAAAAAGAATCAGGTAAAATCGATAAGAAAAATCTACTACAATATATTACTCCAGGCGATTTAAAAGCATATGGTCTGATTCCTGAAATTGTTGGGCGACTTCCGATAGTAACTTATTTAAATCCATTGGATGGAGTTGCATTAAGAAGAATTTTGAGTGAGCCAAAAAATGCATTGATAAAACAATATGCAAAATTGTTCGATATGGACAATATTCAGCTCGACTTTAAAGATAGCGCTATAGACTTTGTTGTTGAAAAAGCTTTGGTATCAAAAATTGGAGCACGAGGTTTACGTTCAATAATGGAAGCAATTATGGGCGATGCCATGTTCGAGTTTCCTTCGAAAAAAGATATGAAAACACTTGTAGTTGACAGAAACTATGCCGAGGAAAAATTCGTCCAGAACAATCTCACAGATCAGAAGGTGGCCTAATTGCAAATCTATTTTATTTAATTTCTTGTTAATATTACCTTAAAGGCACTATTTTTGTTGCACTATTGTGTAATTTGTGGCATATGAAGACTTTTATATTAACTCTGTTTTTTTTCTTAGCTGGCTTTACTGCTTATTCTCAGCAAAACGATACATTATTTATACAAGCCAATGTTCAATCAGGTGATACAATAATAATTAAACAGCTTGATGAAGTTGAGGTTTTTCCAAAAATTAGAAATCGCTATCAAGCTCGACGACATAGTCGATTGATTAGGTATGTTTTAAAAGTGTATCCCTATGCTCAAATTGCTGCAAAAAAAATGCAAGAATATGAGCAAATTTTGATCGATACACCTGACCCTCATCAGCAGCGTAAAATTATGAAAAAGATGGAAAAAGAAATATATGCTGAATGGGAGGGCGATTTAAAAGATTTAACATTTATGCAAGGTGGTATTTTGCTCAAACTTATAGATAGGCAATCAGGCGAATCTTCTTACGAAATAGTTAAAGAATTCAGAGGTGGTTTTCGTGCATTTTTTTACCAATCTTTCGCTCGCATTTTTGGATTTAACTTAAAGGAACGCTACGATCCAAAAGGAAAAGATAGAGATATAGAATACATTGTAAGTTTAATCGAAAGCAATCGATTATAAATCCAAGATAATAGACAATTCATTGTAGTTGAAAGGTTTTCTTAGCAAACCATTCATGCCTGCTTTGCGGCACTTCTCACGAATGCCAGGATAGTCTTCAGCTGTTAATGCAATAATTTTAGTAGGAACTAGTTTTTTCAGTTCTTTATCAAGAATACGCAAAGCTTCACTAACTTGGAAACCATCAAGCTCTGGCATTTTTAAATCCATTAAAACCAAATCAAAATCCATTCTGCGATATTTTGAAATAGCTTCCTTTCCAGTTCTTGAAACTTCAATAGTATAGCCGAGACGATTTAAACTAGTTACAGCTATTTTTTCATTAATAAGATTATCTTCAACCAGTAAAATCCGTAAATTTTTTGGAGTATCACCAATGTTTATTGGTTTTTGTTTTTTATACTTTGCAGGGACTAAAGAGCCAATTTCGTTAGCAAGATGGGCTACCTTAACAGGTTTGTTTAAATAACCCGAATAACCTACTTCTTTAAGTTTTTTAATTGGGAATAGGCTGGCAGTTGCAGAAACCAGAATCAGCTCAGCTTTGCTCAATTGTTTATTGCTTTTTAATTTTTTTATAACAATTGTATCAAGTGTATCACGATACTCTCTATCAAGTAATATTAAATCGTAAAATGTAGTTTCTGATGTTCCTTCAGCAAAATAATTATATGCTTCTGATGCATCTGCGAAATCTTTTGCGATTATGCTTAAGCTTTGCAGATATTTCATCATAATTTTTCGGCTAATATCATTAGCTTCTATCAATACAACGTGCATTCCACTATAAGAAATATTCAAATCGCGTTTTGTAACATCTAATCGACTTGTGGTTTTTAGGAGACTTGCAGTAAACCAGAAAGTACTTCCTTGGCCTTCTGTACTATCGAAACCCATTTTCCCATGCATCAGCTCGCATATTTTTTTGGTAACAGCAAGAGTAATTCCAGATTCATTTGAATCGAGAAAACGCAATCGATCTATACGCGTAATAGTATTATACAAAGCTTTTTGTTTAGACATACTCATTCCAATACCTGAATCTTCTACCTTGAACTTTATTGTTACTTTATCGACGGCATTTTCAAGACTTTCAACAAAGATAATTACTTGGCCAGTTTCGGTATACCTTATGGCATTGTTTATCATGTTGAGTAAAATTTCTTTGATTCTAATTGGGTCTCCTAATAAAGTATGTGGAATTTTAGGTTCAACATAAATGGCTAATTCCAATCCCTTTTTCTTTATATCATTATTTACCAGATCACCAATACCGTAAATAACATCATGTACATCAAAAGGCACTTCGTCAAGTTCAATATCATCAGACGCTAATCGACTTCTATCCAGCAAATTATTTACAACGGTCAAAAGATTATTCGAAGATATAACCAAATCTTCCATGTATTCGCTTTGATCTTTCGATATATTAGTTTTCTTTAATAAATCAATCACACCAACAATACCATTCATAGGAGTTCGAATGCTATGTGATATAGAAGACCAAAATTCAGATTTGCTGAGATTTAGGCTATTCATCGTGTATGAGTTATTGATTTTGTATTTCTTTACTTTTTGTAGTAGAAATAAAATCACAAACCCGAGAACTGCGACTACAATAATTAAAAAAATGAGAAGAATGCCTAAAGTATTTATCATACTAATTTTTGTCTTGTTTTCAAATAGTTAAATTACTGTATTTTAAAAATATGGATACAGGTGCTAATCTTTTTTATTAACAATGAATTTTGAATAAGTATTAATTAAATAGTCTAAAAACAAAAAGTATCAAAATTTTGTAATCAGTTGATATATAGATATAAACATTGCTGTTAGATTAGGGCTGACTATTGAATATATATGCTGAAATATTTTTAAAATAAATTCGATAAAATTCTTAAATTTGTGTGTCCAAAAAAATCGCTGATTTGGCTAAAAATTAATTCAGTTTGTAGGGAATAAAATAATTGAAAATCAGAGATTGATATTAGAAATTTAATATAAAATTTAGCAAAGATGACTAAAGACAACAACAAGAAAAATGTATATTTATTCGGAGATAAAAAAGCCGATGGAAATGCAACAATGAAAAACCTATTAGGCGGAAAAGGAGCTAACCTTGCCGAAATGAATTTAATTGGCGTTCCGGTTCCTCCCGGTTTCACAATTACTACTGAAGTTTGCACAGTTTACAATGAAAAAGGAAAAGACTTCGCTATTGAAATGATTAAAAGCGAAGTGGAAGAAGCTGTTAAAGCAGTTGAAGATATGATGGGTTCCAAGTTTGGTGATAAAGAAAATCCTTGCTTATTATCTGTTCGATCCGGTGCTCGTGCTTCTATGCCTGGTATGATGGATACTGTTTTAAATTTAGGGTTGAACGATTTGGCTGTTGAAGGCATTGCTAAGAAATCTGGTAACGAGCGTTTTGCTTGGGATTCTTACCGTCGATTTGTGCAGATGTATGGTGATGTTGTTATGGGCATGAAACCAGAATCTAAAGAAGACATCGATCCGTTTGAAGAAATTATGGATCATATTAAAGAAGAAAAAGGTGTTGAAGACGATAACGATTTATCTGTTGATGACTTAAAAGATATGGTTGCTCGTTTTAAAGCTGCCGTTAAAAAACAAAGCGGAAAAGATTTTCCAGATAATCCTTGGGAGCAATTATGGGGTTCTGTTATGGCTGTTTTTGATAGCTGGATGACTGACCGCGCAATCTATTACCGTAAATTAAATGATATTCCTTCAGAATGGGGAACTGCAGTTAACGTACAGGCAATGGTTTTTGGTAATATGGGTAAAAACTCTGCAACCGGAGTAGCTTTTACACGTGATGCTGGAACTGGTGAAAATATTTTCAATGGTGAGTACTTAATCGATGCTCAAGGCGAAGATGTTGTTGCGGGTATTCGTACTCCACAGGAAATTACTATAGAAGGTTCTAAGCGTTGGGCTGTTTTAGCAGGTGTAACTGAAGAAGTTCGCGCAGCTAACTTTCCTTCTTTAGAAGAAACTATGCCTTCTATTTATAAAGAATTAAACACTATTCAGAATAATCTGGAAATTCATTATAGAGATATTCAAGATTTAGAATTTACTGTTCAAGATGGCAAATTATGGATGTTGCAAACACGTAGTGGAAAACGTACAGGTGCAGCTATGGTTAAAATTGCCATAGATATGCTTAAAGAAGATATGATTACCAAAAAAGAAGCTTTGTTACGTGTTGAGCCAAATAGATTAGACGAATTATTACACCCTGTATTCGAAAAAACAGCGATCAGTAAAGCAAATGTTATTTCTAAAGGTTTGCCGGCATCTCCAGGTGCAGCAACTGGTCAAATCGTTTTCTTTGCAGATGAATGTGAAAAATATGAAAATTCTATTTTAGTTCGTATCGAAACTTCTCCTGAAGATTTGGAGGGAATGAATATTGCCAAAGGAATTTTAACTGCTCGTGGAGGTATGACTTCTCACGCAGCTGTTGTAGCTCGTGGAATGGGTAAATGTTGTGTTTCTGGAGCAGGTGCAGCTAAAATCAACTATAAAACCAGAACCATGATTGCCGAAGGCAAAACCTTTAAAGAAGGTGATTGGATTTCTTTGAACGGATCAACTGGTGAAGTTTATGAAGGAAAAATTGAAACTATCAAACCTGAATTGAGTGGCGATTTTGGCGAATTAATGACCTTGGCTGATAAGTATTCGGTAATGTTGGTTCGTACCAATGCTGATACTCCTCACGATTCTAAAGTCGCTCGCGATTTTGGTGCCCAAGGTATTGGTCTTTGCCGTACAGAGCATATGTTCTTCGAAGAAGATAAAATCCGCCCTATGCGCGAAATGATTCTTGCTTCTGACGAAGCTGGTCGTCGCGAAGCATTAGAAAAATTATTGCCATTGCAACGTAAGGACTTTGAAGGTATTTTTGGTGCTATGCACGACCTTCCCGTTACTGTACGTTTGCTCGATCCACCTTTACATGAATTTATTCCTCATGAAGAAGCCAATCAGAAAGAAATGGCAAAAGAAATGGGTATTTCTGTTGAAGCTATCAAACATAAAGTTGATGATCTTCACGAGTTTAACCCTATGCTTGGTCACCGTGGTTGTCGTTTAGGAAATACTTATCCTGAGATTACCGAAATGCAAGCTCGCGCAATTATCGAAGCATGTCTTAACCTTAAGGAAAAAGGCATTACTACCTTTCCTGAGATTATGGTTCCTTTAACTGGAACTAAGGCAGAGATGAAAATGCAAGAAATTATCGTTCGTAAGACTATCGAGAAAGTATTCGAAGAAAGAAATAACAGTATCGAATATATGGTTGGTACCATGATTGAAGTTCCTCGTGCTGCTTTAACGGCTGATGAAATGGCGGAATCTGCTGAGTTCTTCTCTTTCGGTACTAACGACTTAACTCAAATGACTTTCGGCTATTCTCGTGACGATGCTGGTAAATTCTTACCGATTTATTTGGAAAAGGGATTATTAGAACATGAGCCTTTTCAGGTATTGGATCAAGTTGGAGTTGGTAGTTTGATGAGAATTGCTTGTGAAAAAGGACGTAAAACACGCCCAAATATAAAGATAGGTATTTGTGGTGAGCATGGTGGTGAACCAAGTTCAGTTGAATTCTGTAATACTTTAGGATTCGATTATGTAAGTTGTTCTCCATTCCGTGTGCCAATTGCGCGTTTGGCTGCTGCTCAAGCAAATATTAAACAAGGTGCTTGGGATAAAGACAAAGCAACTGATCAGCTTAAAGACAGCGCCAAAAATGTTGGTGATGTTTTAGGAGCGGAGTTTACTGAACTCGAAAAAGAAGCTAAAAAAGCGGCAAAAGTTGCTCGCAAAGAAACTGAAAAAGAGATAATACAATTAAAATCAGAAGCTAAGGATGTATTAAAGAAACTGAAAAAAGAGTTGAAAAACTTTAGAAAATAGTGTAAGTTCCTAATTCATTTGAAAGGGATTGCGCAAGTGATCCTTTTTTTTATGACCTTATTTCAGGAGTCAGCAAAAATAATTGTATTTCCAATTCTAAATAAATTAGACTTAATTTGCCTTTTATATGATTAATTCCATACCGTTTGAAATCATCACTTAATACCGCGCTTTGGGCAGTGCTTGCCTGTTTATTATGGTCGACAGCATTTGCCGGCATAAAAGTAGGACTAAATTATTCTACGCCATTACAGTTTGCAGGCATACGTTTTTTTCTATCAGGATTAATGATACTGCCTTTTGCACTCAAGTCGGGGTCTTATATTCAAGTTGTTAAGAGCAATTATAAACTTTTAATCTTATTGACTTTTTCGCAAACAATTATCAACTATGCCTTATTTTATAGTGGGCTTAATCTTGTACCCGGAGCTCTTGGAGCAATTGTTATTGGAGCTCAACCCTTAATTATTGCACTTATCGCCGCTATTATGATTCCGAGCGATAGTTTTGGTTTAAAGAAGTTTATAGCGATTGGATTTGGAATTCTTGGAGTTGTATTTGTAAGTGTGAGTCGACAAAGCTTGCAGTTAGCCGGTACAGCAGAATTGCTTGGCGTACTTATGCTTTTAGGCGTTAATATAACATCAGGGTTTAGTAATGTTTTGGTGGCTCGAAATGCTTTACATATTAATCCTAAAGTGCTAATATCTATATCTTTACTATTTGGTGGATTAGGCTTAATTATTCTTTCTATTCCTCTGGAGGGACTTAATTTTGAGCCAAAACCCATAGATTATTGGATATCACTTTTGTGGTTAAGCTTTATGTCGGCAGCGGCATTTAGTATTTGGTTCCGACTGCTTCAACGACCAAATGTAAAAGTCTCTCATGTCAATTTATGGAAGTTTATTATTCCTGTATTCGGAGTTATCCTATCCTGGATTATTCTTCCTGACGAAAACCCCGAAATGTTGACTATTATCGGAATAATTATAATTACAATTTCGCTTTTATTATTCTTTACCACAAATAGGACAAAGAAAAACATATTGTAAAGCTCTTTCTTATCGAAGAGTGGCAAAATGAAAATCTAAAAAGCTTATTTTAATTGCAGTCTGTAATAAATTATTGAAAACGATAGGGTTTTGTTTGGTTTTTTAGTTCAGTTTACTGTTAGGTACTGCTCATTTTCCTTATCTTAATAAAAATCTTTAGTTCTTAAATACTTATTAATGTATTTTATTTTTTCTTGAGGAATATCAATTTCAGATGCTATTTTAGGCCATTGATTCACTGCCGATACAACTTCTTCTATAATTTTATTGGCTTTTTTGATTCCAAAAATTTTAGCAAAGGCTAATAAATCGTCTTTAGTAAAATTATCGTATTTACCATTAATAGATGATTGGTGTACATTAGTCCATGTTCCACTTGGACTATATGAAAAACAAATGTCATATGCCGGAGATATTTGCCAATTTCCATCCTTGTTCATTAAGAATGAGAAGTTCTTTACATGATCATCATGATTTCTTGAAACAACATTGAACAACATGCGTCTATATTGCTGTTCATATTGTTTGTATGGAAGTTGAAGCCTTTTCATAACCCTGAACAAAGTTTCATAAGAGCTAGCTTTTTGAATTTTGTAATCAATGCCTGCTAAAGTACTGAGTGTTTGCATATGGATTTTTTCACCATTATCAGTACGGTCAAATCGTTTTGTTAAAAAGTGAAACCTGCCATTTTCTTCATGCAAAGTGCTTTCTGAGATTTCAATCCCGGCTTCTTTTGCTAATTCGTAATAAGCAAATTCTATTTTGCCCATACCTTCACTTTCTCCCAGGCTTTGTTTATTTGCTCCGTCTATTTTAAGTAGCCAATACGAATAGCCCTTTGGTTGCATGATGTCGCCGGATCTTATTTCTTCAATTTTTTTGTTTTGATCTCTTTTTATGGCAATCAGAGCTTTAGCCCTTGCTCCTCCAACGGATGTGCCTATTCTCAGTATTTCAGTAAGACTATCTTTGTCTAAATCAGAAAAGGAAGTTTCTTTCTTGCTTTCTAAAACGCTTTTTGCAACATCATATATTTCACTAATATCGACAAGGCTATTATCATCTTCTCTGTGATTAGCTGGTATATACTCCAATGCTCCCATACCTCTTTTGCCCACATAAGTTAATCTGTCAACAGGATTGATGTCATCAATGGATAAATCTCTTTGTTTTAGCCATTCTTTCATCATGGCATTACCAAAATCATCTGGCATTGAATCAGATAATAAATAAGGTAAATTGTGAAAGTTGATATGGTCTCTGTTTGTTTCAAATATTCTTTCTTCTGTTGGCATTAAAATCGGTGAAGGCTCTATGACTTTAACTATTTCGTTATTATATTGAAAAGTGGAACTTTGCTTTTCAGCATTCCATTCAGCCGTTCCTAATAATTGACCATGCAATATAATTTCTACTAACATAGTTATTTTATTTTTTTAGATGCTCGTTTTCTTTCTGATTTTAATCTCGCTCTTTCAAATTTTAATTTAAGCTCTAGGTTTTCTCCAACTCTAAATACTGATTCAAAATCTTTTATACGATTTAATCTAATTAAAATCCTTATTAGACTTTCAACCGTAGTGGATTTCCCTTGTTCAATTAGGCTAATTGTTGAAACACTTAATCCAACTTCTTCACTTAATTCTTTTTGAGTAAGGTTGTGCTGGAGCCGTATTTTTTTAATCCTTTTGCCTATTTCTTTTAATATTTCCTGTTCTGTTAAAAATAACCAATTATCCATTTCGTCAAATTTAAATATTAAAATATAAGTAGTAAAACAATTAAAAATGATATAACACTTAATATTTAATTAGTTAATGCAAAGATAGTAAAATATTTTAACTATTAATATGTCGGCAACAGCATTTAGTAATACCAATTGTAGTTCAAAATGCCGCATAGCAAATTTTGAATTTATCCCGAATATTTGGGATTAATGCCGATAGATCAACAAAACTGCAAATTGAACGAAGTGAAAATATGCGGCATTTAGTTGACTAATCTGTATTAGTTCAACATTTGCTTCAAACTGGGCTTTGCAAGCCGTATGAAGACTACTTATTATGCCGTCGTGCTTTATTCTATATCTATAATTATTTGAATGTTTTCTTTAACCAAACTTACAAGATCCTTTGGTAAAACCCCAACTTTTTTGATTAATCTTTTATTATCAATGGATCGTATTTGGTCAATCATTATATCACAATCTTGATGTAAATTAGCCATTCCTTTTTTAAGATGAACTCTTAAAATTTCAGATTCCATTTTAATATTTGTAGTAATTGGACATACAATTGTCGAAGGATGAGGAACCTTGTTCAATAAATTTGTTTGCACAACTAAAACAGGCCTAGTTTTTCCTGGTTCTAATCCTATTTGTGGATTTAAGTCGGCTATCCATAATTCAAATTGTTTAATCGACATATTCAATCTCATCAAATTCTTTAAGTACAGACATAGAATCTTTTTTTACTAGTTCAGATTCTTTTTTAAGCCTTTTTTCAATAATTATCCGCCTTTGAAGCTGGTTGTAATATCCTATTGCCTCGTTAATGTATCTATTTCGAGGTTTTTTCATTCGGGAGAGAATTTTTTCAGTTTCTCCGAAAATAGAATCGTCAATTTTTAAAGATATTGTTTTCATAGCTTTTATGTATACCACAAAGATATATCAAATAAGTATATATCGCAAGTGTTTTTTTGGTTTTTTTTGCATGCGACATAACGTTTAGTATAAGAATAGTAGCCGGTTGCGGGCTTCATTCCTGGCAAATTATACCAATTGTAGTTCAAAATGCCGCATAGCAAATTTTGAATTTATCCCGAATATTCGGGATTAATGCCGATAGATCAACAAAACTGCAAATTGAACGAAGTGAAAATATGCGGCAT
>JAQIBR010000080.1 GCA_027858955.1 Bacteroidales bacterium | reverse complement strand
CCAACTTGATAGAGCTATAGAGGAAACAAAGAAACATATTCAGGATTTTATAGAAAAATGAGTCTCCATCAACATAAAATAGGCCTCTTTTTTGGAAGTTATAACCCAATTCATATTGGACATACAGCCATAGCCAATTATATTATTGAATTTACCGATTTGGACGAAATTTGGTTTGTAATTTCACCTCATAACCCTTTAAAGGAAAAAAAATCTTTGCTCGACGATTATCAGCGTTTTGAAATGGTTCAATTGGCAATCGAAGACGATTTTCGTTTTCGAGCCTCAGATATTGAATTCCGATTACCTCAGCCTTCGTATACAATTGATACCCTCACCTATTTACACGAAAAACATCCGCAACATCAGTTTTGCTTGATTTTGGGAGGTGATAATTTAAGTAACTTTGATAAGTGGAAAAATTATCAAACTATTTTAGACTATTATCCACTTTATGTATATGCTCGCCCTGGATTTAAAAAAGAAGATTTTTCAACCAATGGCGATATCCGATTTTATGATGCTCCTCAAATGGACATTTCGAGCAGTTTTATCCGTCAGTCCATTAAAGAAGGCAAAGATGTAAGGCATTTTGTAAATTCGGTTGTTTGGAAGCATATGCGAGAATGGCATTTTTATGAGAAATAAATCAAGTGAGGGCTTAAGTGAGGGCTTCACTTTGAGTGAAGCCCTCACTATCGTAGCAAGCATCCATTGAAACTTTCCCAAAAATTGCTATCAATTCCCTTTTTCCTTTGTAAATTAGCCTTTTAAAAGATAGGGCATTGGCAAAGAAATTAAGTATTTCGAAATCAGTTAGTCAACAGCATAGCATTATTGGCTTATCCTGTTTGGCCAGCGATTATCGTTTGCTTTTTTTCGTCAGTAAAACATTAGATTTTTCTTTTACCAAATTGCAAGATATTCCTCTTTACGACAAAAAAGGCAAATTAGGCGATTTTTCGTTTTATCATTTTGCCGAGGAAGAAAAACACCTAAATTATTATCTCTTCTCCAATAAAAGCAGAGGACAAATTGCTATTCCTGCTTATCGTAATTTCGATTATTTTTTATTGATTGATGATAAAATCAATGCTGTTTATCAGCGCGAATTATTAAACAATCTAAGATCGATTCCCATTCTTCAAGCTGCTATGAATATTCCGTCTACCAATTTAAAAGACCTTGATATCTTATTGGAAGATATTGAATTACACTTGAATAACCTTAAGAAAATAAAAAAATTAAAACAAGGTTTCTTGGCCTAAAAATCATAGATGGATAAAAAAATAAAAAGCAAATCCTTTTCAGAGCCAAAACTTTGGAAAAAAATAAACAAGGTTTTTCAACGCGTGGGAATGAAAGTGGTTTACCCTGTTATGCTTTTGTATTATCTGTTTAAAAGCAATGATGTGCCTTTGCGAGCAAAATCATTAATTGCAGGTGCTTTGACTTACTTTATTTTACCTTTTGATGGACTTCCCGATTTTATTCCATTTTTGGGTTATGCTGATGATTTAAGTCTTTTGGCAGCAACCGTTTCGAATATGATAAAATATGTGAGTCCAGAAATTTTGGAATTGACGAGAAATAAAATTGATCAATTATTCAAGAACAAGGAAGAAAGTTCGAAAATGGAAGCGGAAATTCAAAAGCGCCTTAAAACAACTTCCGGCGAAAAAGCTCGAAAATAAGAGCATCCAATAGGTTAAAGCATTCACAGATTTAATTCTTATTTCGTCCCTGAGGAATTCTACCGTCCAGGCTTATACTTTGATTTATTTAAAATCTCTTGTGCATTATTATTCGACAATATATCGCTCAAAGAAACTTCGTTGTTTTTAGCATAAGCCAATAAAATTTTATAACCCAACCAAACACCAGTTCTGGGAGGAGAATCATTTCCTAAAACAGAAGTAAAAGGTGCATCGTTAATAAACTTTTTAAGGCTTTCGTAATCTGTTTTAAAAAGTAGTTCATTTTCGATATAGTATTTCCACAAAGCCTTTTCTTTTTCATTGAACCAACTAAGTTGTTCTACTGTATATCTCAATAAAATGCTATCATCAATTACAGGGAGCATGCTTCTAACAAAAAACAACTTTTTCGCTTCATAAATCATATATTCCAATACAGTTCCGTCAGTTGGTGGAGCTTTAATTTTTTCAAGGCTAAGAGCAGAAAACACATCGCGCAATACATATTGGGGCGTCATCGTCCTAATTTTGTATCGCGGAATTCCCATACGCGCATAAATTTTACAATCAGCTCCCAAATAATTATCAAGGCCTAAAACTAAAATATTGTCCTGAAAAATAATTGGATCGTGAACACCTGAAATATAAGCATACATTTCCGGTATCGATGAATCTGGAAAATAATAAAGTAAATATTGAAAAGCATTAGCCGTTTCATTTTCAAGATTTTCAATCGAAGGAAAAGAACTCAGGTATTCCTTATATAAATCGTTTAATAAGGGATCGTTTATATAAAAACTCAGTTGAATAATTTGCTCATCGATCAAAGGCTCCGTTCCTAAAAATAGCGAAAAATCTTTTTGGATAATTGCCAATTCCTGAGGAAGAGAATCTCGATTTAAAGAAAAAAGGGCTGTGCCATAGTCCTTAATTTCAATCTTTGGTACAGGAATATCTGATACATCCACTTTAAACTGATTGTTTTCGCAGGCCGTAAAAAGGGTCAAACTAAAAAACAACAATATATTTGCATAAAAACTGAAAAATCTCATTGATAATTTTTTGTCAAAAATAAAAAAAGCCCCACAAATGCAGGACTTTATAATTTTTTTATGTACAAAAACCTACATAAATTTCATTCCAAGGCTAAAAACGAAAACATTGTTTGAAAAGTCTACATCAGTTCCATTATATAGATTATTCAAGCCTTTCTCGTACCTGATATCAAATGTTAAGAATAACAAGTCAATACCAATACCGGCTTGTGCGTACCATGTTAATTCATTAAAATCGGATAAAGCAAGATCTCCACTACTATTTGGATCATAGGTTAAGTCTGGATCACTTGTTGCAAAAGAAAGTTCTGGCCCTAAAAACGCCCTAATATTAAAAACTTTTCTGTCAATTAGCTTAAAACCAACCAAAACAGGAACGTCAATCGTTCCAATATCAATATTAACATTATAATCTTGAAAACCAACTAATTGCGTGCTGCGATGATTATAAACCACCTCAGGCTGTAAATACATTTTACCTGAATTTAGACGCACAAAGGCTCCAAGTGAATATCCCATAAGGTTATCGGAATCGAGATTTGCATCTAGATCTGCTGTATTTAAGGAAGCTGCTGTAGCCGCAACTTTAATACCAAAATTAGGCATCTGAGCAAAAAGGCCCCCACTAACCAAAATTGCTAATAGTAAAATAGTTATTTTTTTCATTTTTAATAATTTAAATTAATAATATTTTCTCCCCGAAATATTTAAATAAAAAGTAAAGGTACAACAATCATTTAATTGTTTATCGCTCTTTATTCGTTTTTTTTTAGAGCAAGAACAACAGTTAATTTTATGTAAAACGAAAATGCAGGCTAAATGTTGTTCTACTTCTTGTACAATTCTTAGTAGAAATATTCTGCTTGGCTATTTCAGTAAAAGATGTGCTGAGTTCATTTTTAATTAAAAACAATCATAAAATTGATATTATATTTGATTGTAAATAGATCTATATCTCATTTAATAATAATGTTTTGTCCCCAAAGGGACAACAAAATAGATATGTATTGTTTTCTATAAACACCTGCCTTGTCGGCAGACAGGTTAGATCCCTAACGGGATTGTTTATGAAATAGTTGCCGTAAACTATATTTTAAATTTAACATTGCTGATGGATTATACCAATTGTAGTTCAAAATGCCGCATAGCAAATTTTGAATTTATCCCGAATCTTCGGGATTAATGCCGATAGATCAGCAAAACCGCAAATTGAGCGAAGTGAATTGAAAATCAGCGAAGGCAAATAAAAAATAATAATGCTGAGCTAAAATATGCGGCATTTAGTTGACTAATCGGTATAAGTTGTTTAAAAAGATGCCTTAGCGTAACAATCAATAGGCTATTTTGATATTATAAAACATCGCAGATGTGACTTATCTGTTTTTTTTCGTCTAAACAAATAAGAAACAAAATTTTTATGCGCTTACGAAATTTAATATTTTTTTTATCAACGTTCTTTTTAATTTTTGCTATGAAAACAAATTCTTGGCCAGAAAATTCAGCTGAGAATATTGGGCATAAAGATTTAAAAAGCATATATTACAATTCAAATCTGCAAAGTGTTTATAAAAGAGCACTTAAGGATTCCATCGTAAAGCTTGTTTACCGGTATCCTTCTGTTAAAATGCAGAGTTTTACTGAGCAATTATATAGTAAATACAGGTTTAACGGGAGCGTTTTAGTTGCACAAAATGGGATTCTGCTTTTTAAAGATCATATAGGTTATACTGATCCGCACTCATCAACTCCAATTGGTGAGAATAATACTTTTCAATTGGCATCTTTATCAAAACAATTTACCGCCGCTGCAATTATGTTATTGTATCAAGAGGGCAAATTAGATTATGATGATAAGATTGCAGATTATTTGCCCAACTTTCCATATAAACGGATCAGTATTCGCCATTTATTAAATCATGTTTCGGGTCTACCAAATTATATGTGGGTAGCCGAACATAAATGGGAAGAAAGTAAGCCTCCTGATAACGAAGAAATGCTTGAATTAATGAGCAAATTAAATTTAAAATTATACTTTGAGCCAGGGCTCAAATTTGATTATTCAAATACAGGATATTTTGTTCTTGCAAGCCTAGTGGAAAAGATAAGTGAAATGGAACTGGCTTTATTTTTAGAGCGCTATTTTTACAGCCCTTTAAGTATGCATCAAACCTATGTTCACAGTTTTTCGCTTGATAAAAATTACGAAAATGAACTTATCGGCTATAGAAAGGTTGGTAGTAGATATAGATCTATACCTTTTACTGTAAACGATGGTGTTGTTGGTGACAAAGGTGTATTTTCTACAGTAGAAGATTTATTTAAATGGGATCGTTCTTTAAAGGAAAATACTATTCTGGTAGACTCTGTATTGAAAGATGCTTTCAGTTTTGGTAAAACAAAAAAAAGCGAAAAAGTTCCTTACGGTTTTGGTTTTCGTCTCAAAGATCAAAAACAGGGAAAGGAGATATATCATAATGGGGTATGGAATGGTTTTAATAATACTTTTAGAAAGTATACCGATGATTCAATAACAGTAATTATTTTAAGTAATAACAATTTTAAAGCCATTAGTAGTGTTTCAAATAAGTTAAAAAAACTGAGCGTAAATTATAAAGAATACGACCGCTTAATTACGGTACTCGAAAATACTACAGTATATTCAGATATAAAATTCGAATCAAAATCTATTAGATCTACAGATATCCCCTATTATCAATCTGCCGAAATTTTGAAAAAGATTGCTGAACTGCATTATAAACAAGGAAATCCTTTTTTAGCTCTAAAATATTATGAGATTTTAAACCTATTTCTCATAGGTGAACAATATAAAGCAAGTTAATATTAATATTCAAAAAAAACAAAATGAAAATAATTAGTTTAATAATACTTTTAATATTCTCTTCAATTTTCTTTTCTGGGTGTGACGAATCCGCTAACCGGAAACTAACAGCGGAAAAGAATATTGAAGCACCAGCAGATACCATACAAATTCTTTCAATAAAGAAACAACTCCCTGACTTCTCAGATTATACTAATACGACAGAAAAGAAAATTGCTTTTTTTAATTTTCTAAGACCCATTGTTAAAAGTGAAAATCGAAAAATTTTAAAAGAAAGAGCAATTGTAGTATCTTTATATGAAATGGTTAAGAATGATGAGTTCTCTTTAAATAAAAAGGACTCTATTAAATTGGCAGAAATGGCAAATAAGTATAGGGTGAAAAAATTCGACATGGAAAATGTGGCGAATTATGAGGCTTTAATTAAAAAAGTGGATATAATCCCAGCAGAACTTTCTTTAACGCAAGCCGCTATTGAATCTGCATGGGGCAGCTCTTATTTTGCCAAAGAATCAAACAATATATATGGCCAATGGTGTTTTACTCCTGGATGTGGTACAATACCTCGAAAACGAGAAAAAGGAGCTACTCACGAAGTTGCTAGATATACAAGTGTAAATCAGTCTGTGGGAGCATATCTTAGAAACTTAAATTCTCATCCTGCTTACTCAAAATTACGCGATGTCAGATTGGAAGCCAGAAACAAAAAACAAAACCCTGACGGGAATGATATGGCAATAGGCCTATTAAAGTATTCAGGTATAGGAATGGAATATGTTAATATGATTCGAGAGATGATGGATTTTAATAAAAAATATATGGGTATATAAAGCCAGACTCAACTTATTGCTAATAAACAAAATCAAGGTTTTAGTGAGTAGATTAAAAAAATATAATAATTATACTGATTCTCAGCTTGTTGATATTATTGTGGCAGGTGGGGACTTTACATTGTTTGAATTACTTTATGATAGATATATAAAGAAAGTATACAATAAGACTATCGCCATTATTGGCTATACCCAAGATGTAGATGATGTAACACAAGAAATTTTTATAAAAATATTTCTAAATCTGAAGTACTTTAAAGGTGAGTCAGCTTTTTCAACCTGGGTTTTTTCAATTGCTTTTCATTACATTATAGATTACATTCGATCTAAGGAAAAGCAAACGGAAAAAACAGTAGACATTGAATATATTAAAACCTTTGCTGTAGAGAATGATGATAGAATTTTCGCTATTGAGCCAAATACACTATGGGAACTGCTAAATCAACTCGATTCAGATAGCAGAATGATTCTTTTATTAAAATATCAAGATGAGATGCCTATAAAAGAGATAATGAAAATATTCAATATTAAAGAGGGCGCAGTAAAAATGCGACTCAGTAGAGCAAAAGAAAAAGTTTACCAACTGTACGAACATAAATTAGCAAACATTACATTATGAAGGAGTTAAAAAATCCATTTAAAGAAATGGGAATTGAAAAAGAGCCTCCTGCAGACTTAAAAAATAAAGTTATGCGTCAAATTAAATTGAGCCAGCTGTTTGCAGATACAATAGAATTATTCACTCTTAATTATGGTAAAAGTTTAAAAGACTCTATTTCTAACGAACAAAATAGTGAAGAAAAATTATAAACCTAAAAAATAGTATGTTATGGATAAAGTAAATTATTGGTCAGAAGTCTTATTAAAATCACTTGTTGCTTTAGGTGAACAAGTTGTATCTTTTTTACCCGGTGTAATTTCCGCTATCATTCTAGTTTTGCTAGGCTGGTTATTAGCAAAGGTATTATCCAAATTTGTAGCTAAAGTTCTTAATTTGTTGCAATTTGATAAGTTTTCAGAAAAGATAAACGATCAGGCCTGGATGAAAAACGCTACATTTAAAGTTGTTCCAAGCAAAATCATTGGTAAATTTGTTTACTGGATTGTTTTGTTTCTGTTTTTTATAACCGCTTCAGATACACTTGGTTGGGATTCTGTTTCGAAATCATTTAATCAACTTATTAATTATCTACCCTCTTTATTTAGTGCTATCATTATTTTCATTCTTGGATTTTATTTCAGTACCATAATCCGTGACATAATTAATAAAACATTGAGTTCACTGCAAATAGCATCAGCAAAAATACTAGCTGAAGTTGCATTTTATTTAATTATGCTTATTGTTGCCACAACTTCTCTGGAGCAAGCTGGAGTTAGTACAGCTTTGTTAACCTCTAATATTACTATTATTATTGGTGCACTTGCATTAACAATAGCGGTGTCTTTTGCCATTTCTTCGCGTGAGATATTCAAAAACATTCTTTCGTCCTATTATGGAAAAGAAAATTTTAAAATTGGTGAGACAATTAAATTTCAAGATAAAGAGGGTGAAATTATTAAAATAGATAAAATGCATGTTACCCTGCAAGGTGAAAATGGGAAGTGGATAATCCCTACTTACCGTCTTATTTCTGAAGATATTGAAATCATTGAGAAATAATTTCAGCTTTTTTAAAAAACATTAAACACATTTGATTTTTTTAAGGAGATATGTTTGAGGCTGGCGTTATAGTCAGCCTCTTTTTTGTTTTCCAATGATAACTCTCTGATTAATAAGACTAAATTTATGAAGAGCTCACTATAGAAAAACATAAAATAAAACACAGAAAGGCTTTTGCGGGTTTTTGTACAGTAGTCATTTTTATAGCATTGTTTTTAGTAAGTAGATTCATTATTGCTTAGATTTGTCCTATAATGCAGACAAATCTATTTATAGCGCGCAGATATTTATTTTCAAAAAAATCGCATTCCATTATCAATATTATCTCTTTAATATCGATGGTTGGTGTAATGATAAGCGCGGCAGCTTTGATAATTGTACTTTCGGTGTATAATGGTTTTGAGGGGCTTGTTCTTTCACTTTTCAACCGTTTTAATCCAGAAATTTTAATTGTGCCTTCCAAAGGGAAAACCTTTCATTTAGATGCCTTTCCTGTGGAAAAAGTACAAGCTCTAGATGGGATTCTATTTCTAGAGCCTGTTCTTGAAGAAAACGTCTTAATCCGCTACAAAGACAGACAAAGTATTGTTCGTATGAAGGGAATAGAATCTGATTATACGGCAATGAATCGATTGGATACCGCAGTGGTGCAAGGAAGTTTTATTTTAAAAGAAGACAGATTAAATTATGCAGTTTTGGGTTATGGAGTAGCTTATAATTTGCAAACGCATTTGAGTGATTTTCAAAACCCTCTGCACTTTTACGTGCCCGATAAAACAAAAAAACTTGGCGGCGGATTGCAAAATAATTTTAAAACTGCTCGCTTATTTCCTTCCGGATTTTTCAGTCTAAGACAAGATTATGACGAAAAATATGTTTTTGTGCCTTTAGACTTTGCTCGTAATTTGCTTGAAAATCCGAATTCAGTTAGCAGTTTCGAAATTGGGCTTATTTCCAATTATCTTCCCGAAGACATTAAACCAATATTGGAGGAAATGCTCGGGAATAATTTTCAAGTAAAAACACGAAAAGAACAGCAGTCATTTTTATTAAAAATGATGCGCTCCGAAAGATGGGCAATCTTCATGATTCTTGGTTTTATATTATTGATAGCTGCATTTAATGTTATTGGCTCTTTAAGTATGCTCATAATTGATAAAACTAAAGATATTTTCACGCTTCATTCATTAGGAGCCAGCCGTAGGTTTATCTTAAGTATTTTTGCCTGGGAGGGTTTATTTATTAGTTTAGCAGGAGGAATGTTCGGATTATTTGTAGGTGGTTTAATTGCATTGCTCCAACAAACTTATGGATTTATTGGATTAGGGGGCGGAGGAAACTTTGTTGTTGACACATATCCAGTTCAAATAAACGCTATTGATTTCTTGCTAGTTATGGCCATTGTTCTTTCAACGAGTATTTTTTCTGTTATCTATCCTCTTTTTCAATTATCACAAAAAATAAAACAAACTAGAAACAACCCTAAGGCTATCAAAAACGTTTTTCATAGTTAAATTGTCTTAAATGATAAGCCCTTAAAAGCTTACAACAATTTTTTAGCTATTTTTGCCGAAATCTTTAAATTAATCAAAATTCATGCAAATTAACATAGTTAACCGCTCAAATAATTCTTTACCCGCTTACGAAACTATCGCTTCTGCCGGGCTTGATTTACGAGCATCACTTAAGGAAGCTATCATACTCAAATCTTTGGAGCGAACACTTATTCCAACAGGATTATTTATAGAATTACCTGTAGGTTATGAAGCGCAAATTCGACCACGTAGTGGAATGGCCTATAAATATGGTATTGGTGTTTTAAACTCACCTGGAACTATTGATGCTGATTATCGTGGTGAGATTAAAGTAATTTTAGTTAACCTCAGTAATGAAACTTTCACTATTGAAGATGGTGAAAGGATTGCCCAAATGGTTATTGCTCAACATGAGCAGGCCGAATGGATTGAAGTAAATGAGTTAAACCCCTCAAAAAGAGGTTCTGGAGGATTCGGTTCAACAGGAAAAAAATAAAATACAGAAGTCATTATGCACATATTTAAAAAACTCTTTTTTTCTCTGTTGATAGTTTTGCTATCAGTATTTGCACATGCTCAAACCGACGATTTTAATAATCAAGCTTTGAGTATCTATTTGGATGCTGAAAATGCTTTTATGGCAGAAGATTATTCCAAGGCTTTTTCATTATATCAGGAAGTGCTAAAAACAGATAAGGAATTTGATCCTGCGATGTTTCAATTAGCACGTATTTATTTGGTCAGAAATCAAATCGACGAAGCCTATAAATGGGCAAACGAAGCTTACAAGCGCGATCAGGAAAATGAAATGTATGCACTCTTGCTCGTTGATATACATAAACACTTTAATAAATTTAAAGAGGCTATTGAAGTATATAAAAAACTTCTAATCTCTGATTCCACAAATAGTGATTATTTAAACGGTCTTTCGCAACTTTATATGCTCACTCAAAATACTGAAGCGGCTATTTCTATCTATAATCAACTTGAAATGCAAGAAGGTGTAAATGAGCGATTAAGCTTTATTAAAAAAGACCTATACCTAAATTCAGGCAATTTTGATAAGGCCATTCTGGAAATGGTTAAGCTGTCTGAAAAATATCCTGAAAACAGTCAGTATATTAGCATGATTGCCGAAATGTATATGGGAAATAAGGATACAGAAAATGCCTTTATGTTCTACCAAAAAGTATTAGATATCAACCCTGATGACCCATATATTCGCATTACTCTAGCCGATTTTTACCAGCAAAAAGGAGAAGTGGATCTTGCATTTGAAAATCTTCATCATGGATATGCCAATCCTAAACTCGATTTAGATACTAAAATTCAAGTTCTTAAGGGTTTATTTGAACTAAAAAATATTCCTGAAGAAAGAATTCGGAAAGAATCATTAAAATTAGCGAGTACTTTAACTAAGGTTCATCCAGACAAGCCTGGCTCTCATGCTATATATGCAGATATGCTATATCGCGATAGCCTTTATACTGAAGCAGCGCGGGAATATAACGAAGTAATAAAACTTGATAGCAGTCGATATGCCGTATGGGAACAATTGCTTTTTAGCTTAAATAATCGTACAGAAACAAAAAAAATTACAACAGTTAGTCAGCGAGCGATAAATCTATTTCCAAAAGAGCCTATTCCTTACTTATTTAATGCCATTGGACATTTTGTGGAAGACAGCATCAAAATGGCTATTCAAAGTTTGGAACAAGGAATTCCTTTGGTACAAAATACTAAATTATTAGAACAATATTTTATGTATTTAGGCGACGCTTATTATCAGAATGACCAAAGTGATAAAGCTTTTGAAGCCTATGATAAATGCCTGGAAATAAATCCATCAAACACTTTTGTTTTAAATAACTATGCTTATTATCTTGCTATAAAAAAACAAAAACTCGACAAAGCAAAAACTATGGCTTTTACAGCAATTAGTCTTGATCCCGGGCCAACCAATCTCGACACATATGGTTGGGTGCTTTATCAGCTGGGCAATTATGATGAAGCTTTCAAATATATTGATAGGGCAATTAAAGAAGAAAAAAACCCTAGTCCTGAAGTCCTTGATCATATGGGTGATGTTTTTTTTCAATTAGGACAAGAAAATAAAGCGAAAAGATTCTGGAAAAAAGCAAAGAAAGGCGGATTGGACACTCCTGAATTTAATCACAAATTAGCCAACGGATTATAAAATGAATAAACACTTATTATATCTAATCAGTCTTATATTTTTATTGATTGCTTTTTCCTCCTGTAAAAGTCAAAGATCTAAAAATAGAAAGCCCATTAAACTCTTGGGTCCGGAATATGTGCTTTCACAAATGCGTGAAAATCAATCAACTTATAATTGGTTTAGTGGCAAGGCTAAAGTTGATTTTATCGAAGGAAGGAGAAAAACACCTTTTACAGCTCAACTGCGCATCAAACGAGATAGTGTTATATGGATATCTCTTTCAAGCGGCATTGGAGTAGAAGGAGCCCGTCTGCTGCTCACTCAAGATTCTGTAAAATACCTTAATCGCCTAAATAAAACCTATTTTGTAGGAGATTATGAGTTTCTTTCTACATTAATTGATACTGAAATTAACTATTGCATGATACAGGCCTTGCTGACAGCAAAAGATTTTGCTTGGTACGATTATCAGGATTTAAAAGCAAAACTTGATAATCGACTTTACCGATTAGAATCGACCAATAAGCGTAAACTGAAAAAACGATCAAAAATAACTAATTTTGAAGATGTAGTATATTATCAAAGTTTATGGATTAATCCAGAAACATTTAAAATTGAGAGTATAAAAATTACGGAATTAGGGCAAGAGAATAAGAGAATATTTGCTTATTATAAACAATATAGAAGGAATAATGAACAACTTATTCCCTATTCAATTGATATTGAACTCTATAACGATAAAGAAATGAGACTCGAAATGGTGTATTATAGAATTAGTCTGGACGAAAAAGTTGAATTTCCATTTAGCATATCACAAAAATATATGCTCATTCAATTATGATTTGGCAAAAATCATATCGATATTTTATTAAATCCGCTTTAGCGATTGGTTTTTTATTTTTAACTCTAAATGGATTTTCGCAAACACGAACAGAGCTTGATACACAAATTGTACAACTCGAAAAAGAAATTGCTTATACAAATGAGTTGCTTAACACAACTCTTAAAAGCAGAGACGATTCTTATTATAAAATTGAATTGATAGCTCGCCAAATTACAAGGCACGAAAAGGTTTTAGCTTCGATTCAAAAAGAAATTGATAACATCAATAGTGATATCGAATTCAAGCAATTGGAAATTAGAAAAAAGGAAGCGGAATTATCGACGTTAAAAAGCGAATATGCTAAAATGATATACTTTGCCAATCGTAATCGTGGCAATTACGATAAGCTCATGTTCATTTTTGCTTCGAAAGACTTTAATCAAGCATATAAACGCTTAAAATATTTTGAACAATACAGCCACTATCGAAAAAATCAAGTTAATCTGATTAATGAAAGTCAACAAGTTTTAGATGCAGCCATAAAACAATTAGAAAAAGATCGAACCGAAAAATTAAGTCTTCGACTACAAGAAACTCAAACAAAAGAAAAGTTAAATCAGCAAAAAATTGAACAACAGCGAGGCTTAAATCGACTAAAGTCGAAAGAGAAAGGTCTTAAATCTGATCTTAGAAAAAAAGCGAGACAAAAGTCAGCACTCAAAAAAGCAATTGAAAAATTAATCGCTAGCGAAGCAGAAAAAATTAAAAAATTTGCGCTTACTCCAGAAGAGATCGCAATAAGTGATAATTTCGAAAATAATCAAGGGAAACTTCCCTGGCCGGTAGAGCGAGGAGTTCTTTTTAGCTCTTTTGGTGAACATGCTCATCCTTATATTAAAAGAATCAAAATACGAAACGATGGTATAGATATTGCCACCGATGAAGGCAGTCAGGCAAGGGCCGTTTTTGATGGTGAAGTTCGAAGTATTATTTCAGTTCCCGGTACTCCAAATTATGCTATTTTAATCAAACATGGTAATTATTTCACGCTTTATTCCAATATTAGTAAAGCCATTGTTAGTCCTGGTCAAAAAGTAAAAGCCCGACAAAATTTGGGCGTTATCTACAAAGAGCCATCCGATCAAAGCACCAAATTACAATTTCAACTTTGGAAAAACACTTCTAAAATGAATCCTATAAACTGGTTATCAAGATGATACAAGACAAAAGAATAGTCCTGACACTAGATGCAGGAGGAACGAATTTCCGTTTTTCCGCTATTCGAAACGGAAAAATTATTGCTAATCCTGTTCGTTTGCCTGCTCAAGCAAATACTTTGGACGAAATGCTTGATAAGATTGTAAATGGGTTTCAAGCTTTAATCGATCAGCTTAACGAAACTCCCGCAGCCATTAGTTTTGCTTTTCCAGGTCCGGCAGATTATGAAAAAGGCATTATTGGTGATTTGGAAAACCTACCCCTTTTTAAAGGTGGAGTTGCCCTGGGTCCATTTCTTCAAAACCATTTCAAGCTTCCTATTCTAATTAATAACGATGGCGATTTATTTACTCTAGGTGAAGCAATTGGAGGCATTTTGCCAAAAATAAATTCGGAATTAGAAAAAGCCGGAAATCCTAAACGATATAGGAATTTATTTGGCTTAACATTTGGCACTGGTTTTGGTGCAGGAATTGTGTCGAAAGGAAAATTATTTACGGGTGACAATTCAGCGCAAGCAGAGGTAAATCGAATGCGAAATCACTTAATACCTGAAACAAGCGTTGAAGATAGTGTAAGCATCAGAGCTATAAAGCGTGTTTATGTTAATGAGGCAAAAATCTCTATTGAACAATCTCCAAATCCGTTTGAAATTTATAAAATAGGACTAGGCCAGGCAGCAGGAAATAAAAAAGCTGCATTAAAAGCATTTGAAAGTTTAGGTAAAGCTGCGGCAAATGCAGCTGCAGATGCTATTACTTTGATTGACGGAATAGTTGTTATCGGCGGAGGACTCTCCGGCGCTGCGAATTTGTTTATGCCTTATTTATGCGCCGAAATGAATCGCACTTTTACAATATTAAGCGGTGACAAACTAGACCGAATGGAAGTTAAGGCTTATAACCTAAACGATGAAAATGAAAAAGCAGTTTTTCTTAAGGCTGATTTGAAACAAATACCAATTCCGCGAAGCAATAAAACAATTGCCTACGACAATACAAAAAAAATAGGAGTAGCAATCAGTGTTTTAGATACTTCTGAGGCAATAGCACTTGGTGCTTATGCATTTGCTTTGCAGAAGCTTGATGCATGGTCTTTATAAACAAAATATTTCTCCTCCAACATTCTTGGTATTTACTAATTAAGTACGTATATTTGTACTTTATTAGTAACCTAAAAAATATTTATCATGCTTGCTGCTAACTTTACAGAATTTCGAATTGGTCTAAAAAGCTTTTTAGATAATGTCGAAAATAATAATGAAACTTTAATAATCAAACGTGGTACAGGCAAAGGAACTGTTATGATTTCATTAAATGAATATAATTCAATAATGGAAACTGTTCATCTTTTAAGTTCAAAAGCTAATGCTGATCGTCTTTATGAGTCAATTAAACAAATGAAAGAAGGAAAAGTTGTTCATAATAATCTAATTGAACAATAATGAATATTACTTTCTCAAAAAACGCTTGGGAAGACTATTCGTCTTGGTTTGCTGAAGACAAAAAGGTACTTAAGAAAATAAACGATCTAATAAAAGAGATTTCAAGAACACCGTATGAAGGAAAGGGAAACCCGGAATCCTTTAAATATGATTTAGCAGGTTATTGGTCTAGAAGAATTGATCGAGAACACCGATTGGTTTATCAAGTAATTGAAACTGAAATATTGATTTATAGCTGCAAATATCATTATGATTAATAAAAACACATTACACATTACACATTGCCCAACACTCAAGCTGTGCATTATGCCTCGCTCAGCCCCCGCTCGGCCTAATCTCCAGATTAGGTCGTTTATAATTGTTAGTCTCAGACTAAAGTAATCCAAAATATATTTCAAAGTCAGAAGACCTTAAATAAACAAAGCATTTAATCAAATACGTTCTTATTTCGTACATTTACACTTCAAAACAAAAGAATATGGATTTTTATACCAATCAAAATAAATGGAAATTTATTCTTTCACTTTTAGGTGTAATTATTATTCTAAGCTCTTTATGGTATTCTAATTTATTGGTTAATAAAGTTCGTGAACGTGAACGCGAAAATATAAGAATATGGGCCAGCGCTATTCATAAACGTGCCGAATTAGTAAAAACCACAGATTTATTTTTTTTGCAGTTGCAGGTTGAAGAGCGAAAAAAAGTTTTATTATTAGCCGAGGCTCATAAAAGAATCAATGAAAAAGACCTAGACGAAGATCTTAATTTTTACTTCGATATTATTACTAGCAATACGACTATTCCAGTAATTCAAACCAACAGCAAAAATGAAATTTTAGGGAGCATGAATCTGGATGAGAGTATGGATACCATTAAAATTCTTGAGGGAGATTTGCTCGCTTCTTTTAGCCAATATCCACCTGTTACGATGGATTATTACGACAATGAAAAGATCTATTTATACTATAAAGATAGCCGCATTTTTACCGAAA
>JAQIBR010000053.1 GCA_027858955.1 Bacteroidales bacterium | reverse complement strand
GCTAAATGGGTAATGCCCTATCGGGCACTCTATGTTTTAGGCTTTTTTGTAGCTAGTTTTACTGATACAACAATTATTTGGACTTTTTCAGGCATTGCTATTGCGATGATGACTTTACCCAATCTTTTCGGAATTCTTATGCTAAGGAAGGAAATGAAAAGCACTGTTAAACAGTATTGGGATGATTATAAAGAATCTGAATAGACCAGATAAATGATTTATATTCAGAAAAGCACAGGTTTTCTACAAAATCTATAGCAGAAAACCTGTGCTTTTATCAGTAATTATAAAAAATATTTCCTTTAAGGATTTCTAATCTCAGCATTTTTTCGCTGATAATACCACCAGTTAAGTATAAAACAAAAGATATAAAAAGAAGCAAAGCCGAATAAGGCATATTCTGGTGTTCCATTTTGAATCTGTTGTCCGAATACACTAGGGATAATGAATGCGCCATAAGCTGCAATTGCTGATGTCCATCCCAACACGGGGCCGGCTTGTTCTTTACTAAAAATATTGGGGATGCTTCTAAATGTAGAACCATTACCAATTCCAGTAGTTAAAAACAAAACCATAAAACTAATAAAGAAGGGCCACCAATACTCTTCAGGTGTTTGGCTTGCTCTTGCTTTAATAACAAAAAAGGCAACAGCCAGAGTGGCTATAATCTGAAAAAGTGTGCTATATGAAGTCACTTTTGCACCACTGTTGATCTTATCTGAAAGGATTCCTCCAACTGGTCTGATTAAAGCGCCGATGACAGGACCAAGGAAAACCCATAATATAAAATTAGGTGCATTAGGATTAATAAATGAGGGGTCGTTGATATCGGTATAAACAAATATGTCTTGACACAATTTAGGAAATGCTGCTGAGAATCCTATAAAGGAGCCAAATGTCATCGTATAGATAACTGTCATTATCCAGTTGTGCTTATTTTTGAGAATCGCAAATTGCTTGTTCAGATTTGATTTGATTTCTACAGGAGTGGCGTGTTTCATTAGTTGTACTGTAATAATCACCACAATTGGCAACACAATCCACATGGCAGCATTTTTTAATCCCCAATCGTCCCATGGAACCATCGTTAATAAAATAGCTCCAATAGCAGCTCCAAGAAGGCCAAGTGAAACCATATATAAGGTTTTTAAAATTCCTTGTGTTGGACTCGGCATAGAAGGTGTTCCGGTAATCACATTATTCATTCCAAAATAGGCTCCAATAGCTGCGAGAGCTAATAAAGGAACCCATATCCAACCTGCATTTTGAATACCGGCAAGTGGCACAGATACACTGATTCCTTCCGAAGTTCCTATTACACCGAAGAATGCAAAACCAACCACGAATGGGATTAATTTTTGCATTACACCTACACCCAAATTGCCTATCCCTGCATTCATTCCCAGAGCGTAACCTTGTACTTTTTTAGGAAAGAAGAAGCTTATATTACTCATTGAAGAAGCGAAGTTGCCCCCTCCAAAACCTGATAGTAAGGCCATTGATGCAAATACAAGATAAGAGCTATCAAGATTGCTTAAAGCTATGCCTGTACCAAAGGCCGGAATCAATAGCAATGAAGTAGTTACGAATATTACATTTCGCCCTCCTCCAAGTGAGATAAGAAAAGAATTAGGTAATCGCAAAGTTGCACCTGCTAAACCGGCAATTGCAGGTAAAGTATAATATAGAGTATTGATCTCTTTTAATGTGTTTAAATATTCTTGAGATCCAACAATCAGGCCTTCTGTCATTCCAAAGTTAAATCCAAAATCCTTCATGTATTTGATAATAACACCCCACATTATCCAGACCGCAAAGGCCAATAAAAGGGCAGGAATGGATAGCCATAAATTTTTATTCGCTATTTTTTTTCCGGTTTTTTCCCAGAAATTTTCATTTTCAACATTCCAGTCGGATAGATTAATTTTTGACATAATAATTATTATTAATTAATGTTCTTTTACTTCCTGATAGAATTATTTTATACCTGCCTGCCTGTTTTATTAAAAATTATCTGCAAAAGCATCTTTAGGCTCTTTTAGCATAACAAAGCAATAAATTAAACTTATAAGTGCTCCACCAGATAACATAAATAAAAATGTTTTGTCATCCATAAAATTATACAGGAATAAATAAGTTACTGCTCCAACATTACCAAATGCACCGGCCATACCTGCAATTCTTCCTGTCATTTCTTTTTTAATAGAAGGAATCATGGCAAATGTTGCTCCTTCTGCTCCCTGCACAAAAAATGATGCTAACATGGTAATGAATATCGAAACACCCAGCCATGTCATGGTATTGAATTGAGGAACAAGTGTTACATTTCCGGTGGCATCCATCGGACCGTATTTGGAAATAATAGACATTAAGAAAAATCCAATGGTGATACCTGACATGTACAACAGCATAGTTTTTTTACGATTTGCCATTTTATCTGATATCAGACCTCCTAAGGGACGAGCAACCAGATTCATAAAAGCAAATGAACCTGCAACTGTTCCAGCCACAGTTAAAGTCATAATTTGTGAGCCATCATCAGCAAGTAGATTACTAAAAACTTCGTAAAAAAACATTGGCAGCATAGATACTATTGCTAATTCTGCTCCAAAATTTGCAAAATAAGTTGTGTTAAGTGCACCAACGCTGCCAAATGGAAATTTTTCTTCTTCCGGAACACCAGCTTTTAGTCGGGGTAAATTTGCCTTTAAGATTCTAAAAACATCTCCAACATATACAACTAATAAAATAGCCCAAGTAATCCAAACACTAGCCATACTTAGCATAGGCACACCAAGTATCATTTGTTTATGTAAAATAAATGTAACCAAACCCAGAGCGCCGTATAGTGGTAATTCCCAAACAAGATATTGTACCAGATCAAAGTATGATGAAACGGGCATTGCACCACCTTTATTTTTTTTGGCACCAGTCGCCGTTCCTTCCGGATAATCATTTACAATAAAAAAGTAAATTACACCATATATAGCAGTAATTATACTTGTAATAGCAAGTGACCATCGCCAGTCGCCACCCAACAGATTAACTGCAATAAACGGAACGGCAGCAGCTGCAGCTGCAGATCCAAAATTCCCCCATCCGGCATAAAAACCTTCAGCTCTACCAATATATTTTGGAGTGAACCAATTGGCAGTCATTTTTATACCTATTACAAATCCGGCTCCTATAGCACCCAACGCAAGACGTGATAAAACCAGTTGGGTAAGATCATCGCCAAAAGCAAATGTTAATCCGGGTATGAGCATGATTACCATCAATCCTGCGAATATTCTTCTGGGGCCATATTTATCAATTAATCCTCCCACAATAATACGAGCCGGAATAGTTAATGCAACGTTTGTAACAAGTAGAGCTTTGACATTTGACTTCGATAGCCAATCGAACTGTTCAATCATTTTTGAGAGAACTCCAGCCATATTAAACCAAACTACAAAAGTTAAAAAAAACGCAATCCATGTATAATGTAATGTTCTGATACTAGGATTACTAAGATCAATTAATGAAGGTTCTTTTTGTGCCATTAAATTCAATTTTAATTATTTTATAATTGACATTAATTATTCTTAGGTTTCACGGTTTTAGTTCCTTTTGAGCTTCTGATAATTCTTCTGTCCCAATTCCAAAT
>JAQIBR010000039.1 GCA_027858955.1 Bacteroidales bacterium | reverse complement strand
GCAAATAATACCAATTGTAGTTCAAAATGCCGCATAGCAAATTTTGAATTTACAATGGTCAATGCCGATAGATCAACAAAACCGCAAATTGAACGAAGTGAAAATATGCGGCATTTAGTTGACTAATCGGTATAAATTATAAAGAACAGCTTCAATAATTCCTGCTATAAATCCAACGCCTGCAAATATAATTACAATCATTAGCTATTGTTTATTATTTCAATCAAGTTTTTTGGATTTTCTATTACAAAATCTGGTTTATTTATCCAATTTTCTATATTAGCTCCGCTGTATTTCGCTGTAATGGAGATAATTCTACAATTATTGATCAATTCTTTTTCGATATTTCTAGCAAATACAACATCTCCTTCGTGGTCGCCGATATATAAGATCGTTTTATCTATTAATGTCGAACCAAAAATATTTTTTAAGCACAAAATCCCTGAATAAGCTGCCGGCTTTTGAGATTTACTTGGGATGTCATCATATCCAATTATTGATTGAAATTTGTTATTCAATTTGTTTAGCTGTAGAACTCGTTTTATATTTTCTGAAGAATTTTGAGAGCAGATACCTTGTGGTAAACTAATTTCATTTATTGTTTTTTTAATACCGGAGAATAACTCTACAGGAGTTGTATTTTTAAGTTGAAACTCTGTCCATAAAGTTCCTGCTTCAAGCATTTCGGACTCTGTCATTCCGTAATAATTCAGATATAAATCTTGCCAATTTTCAGCTTGATGATTGGCTACATGATATAATTCTTCGCTTATTAAATACTTAGGTAAATTTCCTCCGGCAAATCTAGGAGCTACGGATGAAAGAATTTGTTTGGTTATATCAATGTTTTTTGGAACAGAATTAACTAATGTTCCATCATAATCCCAAAGAATTGCATCAATATTCATATGGTTTCAATATTGCTTTTTTATTACTGCTAGGCTTGTAAACACAAACATTTGCTTTAATTTAATTGAAACAATTGGATGTAATTACCATTTGCATCATCAAAGATGGCTTCATAACCATAATCAGTTTTCACCGGATCTTTTTTAAATATAACACCTTTTTCTTTCAACTCATATACAGTTTCTTGAATGTTATTTGAGCTAAAAGATATTACAGGTATTCCTAAAGCATATAGTTTTTGCTTATATTCTTTTGCTATTTCAATTCCGCCGGGTTCTGTTGGTTCTAATAGCAAAGTAACGCCATTGCTATCGAGAGGAGATTTTACAATAGCAATATAATTTTCAGGAGAATACATTACTTCTTCAAAGCCTAGCACTTCCGTATAATATTTAAAGGCTTTTACCGGATCTTCAACAAATACGCTTACCATAGCGATCTTCATTGGATGTTTATTCTGTCCCATAGTATTTAATGAAATTAAAATTATCGTTAATAAAGTTAGAAAAGGCTTCATCGTTTTTAAATTTTCGACAAGGCTTAGTCAATGAACCCTTGCCTATATAAGCTTTGTTTTTTCAGTTTACTATCTACTGCCCGGCCAAGGCTGTCCCGAAAATGCCGACTGCAAGTTCTGCCCAAACGAGCAAGAAGACAACTAGAAGAACTATAAAGGCAGCAATTCGGTACGTGCTTGTGTTTATCTTCCGTATTACAAACTCATACATTAGACCTGCACCGAGTAAAAGAGCTCCAGCAACAACAAAATCTAATAGATTCCAATTTACTTCGTCTGTGAACTGCATCGCTATTAATGGTATAAGCAATATAGTAACCACTATTGCTAAAATGAGAATAAGTCTTTTGTTTTTCATAATTACATTTTTTGTTGATCTTACATTTTCTGACAGCGATAAATATACGAAAAGTTTACGATTTCGAAGCACTTTACTTTGATTCTAGACTAATCATATAATCATAACTCTCATCCAAATATTTCGCAATATTGTTCAAGTCTTTAAGCTTATATTCTGGTATCAATACATATCCGTGCATTATCGAATTATACGATTTGAAGCTAGCAATCAGTAGGCTTAACGACACGAGCTACAACTGAGTTTACGAGCTCGGCGAAGCCAAACGCGCGCAAGCAGGCGTACACGTCAACTTAACGCATATCACTTTGTTAATTAGATTGTAATAAGTACTATTATTTTTTTATAACGGACTTGATCGGTTTAATTCGTCTGAGAACAAAAGTGTTTCTGTCTTCGATAACCCATTCCAATTCTTCACCTTTTTCCAATTGAATTGTTTCTGCAACTGCGGCAGGAAAATTTACATAAAACGATTTTGTCTTTCTTCTTTCAACCCGCTGTATTTTAACTGTATATCCCATAACTTGTTAATAAATATTTTGAACTACAATTGGTATAAGAGAGGGTGATTTAGTATTAAGGGATAGAGGATATTTAACTTTTGACGAAGTGAAAAGACACATAGATACTGGAGCAGATTGTATTTACAGATACAAATTCGGAATGAGCCTATTGGATATTAATACTTTGAAAACAATAGACTTAATAAAACTGCTTAACGAACAGCAATCTGGATATGGAGGTTCAACTAATCAATAAAGAAAAAACAATTGTCAGAATAGTATCATCACCGGTAGATAAGTCAGTTGCCAATGAATGAAGACGAATAGCAAAAAAGGAAATTAGAAGTAAGAATCCATCCTAAGAATTTCTTAAGCATTTAGACCGGACGATTTATTATGGTATTATTGTTTGTTCAATTCATTTACAAGCAATGTAAAGAGCTAATACACAACCATTTTGAAAAACATTTGAGCCTTATAAAAACACAAAATACCTTGCTAAATTCCCGCAAATCTGGAGTGAATTGCATTCTGATTTAGTAAATTATGATCGAGAAGAATTAGGTCTATGGATCAAAACATTAAAACGATATTGCTTTTATGAATCACGAAAGAAAAAACTAAATTTTGAACAGGAAATGATTTTAATTTTAGCTTAAGTTGACGCGCATGGCAAGCGGGGCTCAAATTCCATGTGCTCAGGTTTATATCTTTTTTCAAATAGTCGATGAACACACTCAAGAACAACAACATTTTCTTTTTGCTTAAAATTGCAGGTTTGCCTTTTGTTTACTGTAAAGAACCTTTATCCTCTGGATAGATGAGCTTTTCAGCTTTAAAGTCAACTTTCAGGTAAGCGTCTGTTTCCTTAAATTTCTTAGTGAACATATCTCCCTTACCTGAAAATCCAAGTATTTGTTGAAGGTCTTTAAAATTATCTTTAGTTATCATGTATTCTAAATTTTTTTGCCAATCATTTCGACTGTTTTGTACCAGTAATAAAAACTTGATTTATCTGGTTGCTTTTTCAGACGATTTAAGAAACTCCATTCTGAATCTTCAATTATTAATTCTTTTATGTCTTGTCCATTGTTGTATTCAATAGGTGATAAAACCTTGTGTAAAATTTTGGCGGCTAAATAAGCAATGCGAGAAGATGCCGGAATAGCATCATCTATTCTAAAATTACCCACCATCAAGAAGCCTGTGCCAAAAGCTCGTATCCCTTTTTGTAGTTCTATAAATTTTGCCTTTTCAATTGAAGTACCACTTCCTCTTTTTGCCAGAATTATGCAGGTATCTATGGTATCTTTCAATACTTTTTCAGGAGTTATGTCTGATGTTTCAGTCTTGCGATACTCAATTTCTTTTTTTGCAAAGACTTCAAAACTTTGAGCCACAGTTTCTATATTTTCTATTTTTTCAAAGAGTTTGCTCAAATCGAACAACTGTTTAATATAAATTAATGCTAAAGATAGTAATATTTGGCGAATATTTGATATCTAAAAAACGCCAGTTAAAATAATCACTGGCATAATTTTGATATTATTTTCGTGAGCATAGGTAGATTTAATATGATTATTTGTTCTTAAAATCGGAAGTCAAAGCTGCGTTTTGCGGGCGTAGAATTGACGTCGTTTTTTTTGTACTATGCTGCGTTAAAGGCAGTATAAAAATTAAACCTGGCAAATTTAATTCTCCTCAAGGATTAATATAGCATTCTGATTATTAGTCACAGAAAGAAAAAATTCTTGTTTTGTCAGGTTTTGCCTTTTTGCAGACTATTAATTAAAAATCAATTAAAACTTAAACACGATAAAAATGAAAGTATTAGCAATGTATCAAAAAGCAACTGACCACTTGTCGGTATTAACAGACCTGCCTTCTTTATTTTTTAGATTAATTCTGGCCTATGGATTTTATACGCCGGCCATGATGAAGTGGGGTAATATTAGCGGAATTGCCGAATGGTTTGGTAGTATGGGTATTCCTTTTCCAACTCTCAACGCATATTTAGCGGCAAGTACAGAAATGGCTGCCGTAATTTTATTGCCTCTTGGTTTGGCAACACGTATTATTTCTATTCCCTTAATAATTACAATGATAGTAGCAATTATTACAGTTCATTTGGGCAATGGTTTTGAAGCAGGTAATAATGGTTTTGAAATTCCTTTTTATTATCTCTTGATGTTGTTTGCCCTAGTAGTAAATGGTGGCGGGAAAATCAGTTTGGATCATTTGATGTCAAAAAAAATGTAATCGAATTTACCCTTGCCAAATTGCTTAGATTTTTGCGCAAATAAATGCAAAGGGATTAGATTTAATATTTCAGTTTATAAAGGACAGGTAAATCCTGGCTTTCTATTTTTAATAATTTCACAAAAAAACCACCATTTCCTTTAAATAATGCAATAAATCAATTGCTTATAATTAAGTACTCAAATATTTGATTACTTTTATCGAAAAATAATATTCAAAATTTATGATTTTAGGCCTATTAAAAGAATGCGGAGACGAAAACCGTATTGCATTATTACCGGAAAGCGTAAAAACACTTATCGATTTAAAAGTTGAAGTTATCGTTGAAAAAGGAGCGGGTGAAACTGCACTGGCAACCGATGCCGATTATTTATCTGTTGGCGCAAAACCACTCAGCCGCGATGAGGTTTTTAAAAATGCCGAAGTTCTTCTTCAAATTCAAGCCCCTGAGGAAGATGATATAAAAAAAATTAATCAAAATCAAATTTGGATAAGTGCTTTCAATCCGCTTTCAAATATCGATTTGGTTAAAACCTTTAAAACGATGGGTTTAACTTCTTTCAGCCTTGATTTGATCCCTCGCACTTCGCGTGCGCAGTCAATGGATATATTGTCATCTATGGCCACAGTATCAGGTTATAAGGCTGTTTTGGAAGCCGCATTAAAACTACCGACTTTTTTTCCGATGTTTATGACTGCTGCCGGAACCATTCGTCCTGCTAATGTATTGATTTTAGGTGCAGGTGTTGCAGGCCTACAGGCTGTTGCCACTGCTCGAAAATTAGGCGCTCAAGTGTCTGTATTTGATGTTCGCTCAGCTGTAAAAGAAGAGGTTCAAAGTTTGGGTGCCAAATTTGTGGAAGTTGAAGGAGCTACAGAAGATAAGGCTGCTGGAGGTTATGCCGTGGAGCAAACCGATGAATATAAGCAAAAACAGCAGCAGGCTATAAACGACAATGCAGCAAAAGCAAATGTTATTATAAGCACTGCTCAAATTCCGGGACGGACGGCACCAATTTTACTTTCGAAAACAGCGGTTGAAAATATGAAAGCCGGGTCGGTAATCATCGATCTTGCTGCTTCAACAGGAGGTAATTGTGAACTTACAGTGAATAATGAAACAATTGTTCATCAGGGCATTACAATAATTGGACAATCAAATTATCCTTCTCAAATGCCTATTGATGCAAGTCGGATGTTTGGCAAAAATGTCATCAATTTCCTAAAGCTGATAATAGGAGATAATGGGGACTTAACTCTCAACTTTGAAGATGATATTGTTAAGGGTACCTGCATTACTCACAATAAAGAACTTTTTAATGAGCGTGTAAAAACACTAATAGAAAATAAATAAGATATGGAACAAATATTAGAATATTTCTTCATCTATAAAGAAGCAATTTTTATCATTGCTTTATCCGTTTTTCTCGGCATCGAGGTTATCTCAAAAGTGCCTGCCGTACTCCATACACCATTAATGTCGGGTGCAAATGCAATAAGTGGCGTAATTATTATCGGCGGTATTATTTTGGTTGGTCATACCGATCTTTCAACAATATCACTGGAGCTGATTTTAGGTCTTTTTGCCCTAATATTTGGAACGCTCAATGTGGTGGGCGGTTTTGCCGTTACTGACAGAATGCTTGAAATGTTTAAAAAGAAAAAAAAATAAGCCATTATGGATAAAGTTATTGGAATTATTAACGGTACAGGATTTACTGTTGGAGACTCAATATTGGAACTGAGCTATCTGATTGCTGCTTTGTTATTTGTGGTTGGATTAAAGCTTTTATCACATCCCCAAACTGCACGAAAAGGAAATTTATGGGCGGCATCAGGAATGGGCTTAGCAATGATTACTACACTCTTATTGCACAAAAACTCTGAGGGCGATGGTATCCCACTTACAAATGTTTGGATAATTATGTCGGCTATTGGTGTAGGCGCTGCTATTGGTTGGTCGGTTGCACGCAAAGTTAAAATGACCGCAATGCCCCAATTAGTTTCTATATATAATGCCACAGGTGGTGCGGCTTCTGCATTGGTAGCACTTTTGGAATATCCTAATGCAATTGCCGGAGATATTGGTTCTCTTATAGTTACCGTTCTCGGATTAATAATTGGATCTGTTGCCTTCAGCGGAAGTATGATTGCTTATGGAAAACTCGACGGCAAAGTTGGCGATGTTATGAAGCCATTTATGACATACATTAATCTAGTTCTGTTAATTGTTACTCTTGGATTGGGAGCTTATATTATTCAATCACCAAACCTTCCTGAAGAAATGGCCTGGGCGGTGTACATATTGCTCGCGCTATCTTTGGTTTACGGAATCATGTTTGTACTGCCTATCGGTGGTGCCGATATGCCTGTAGTTATTTCATTATTAAATTCTTTTACAGGAATTGCTGCTGCAATGGCTGGATTTATTTACAGCAATCAGGCTATGATTTTAGGTGGAATTTTGGTCGGTGCTGCAGGAATGATTTTAACAGCTTTAATGTGTAAGGCGATGAACCGATCTCTGTTAAATGTAATTATTGGATCTTTTGGCGGCGGTGGCACTGCAAGCGATTTAGAGCAGGGAAATATTAAAGAAATAACACTTAGCGATGCGGCCATTTTGCTTAGCTATTCCAAAAAAGTCGTTATAATTCCGGGTTATGGATTAGCAGTTGCACAAGCGCAACATATTGCTCATGAGTTAGATACAATGCTTGACGGAAAAGGTGTAGAAGTTAAATTTGCTATTCATCCCGTGGCGGGTCGGATGCCCGGTCATATGAATGTTTTGCTTGCCGAAGCTGACGTTCCCTATGACAAATTATTTGAAATGGATGATATTAATACCGATATATCGAATGTAGATGTGGTTATTGTGATAGGTGCTAACGATGTGGTAAATCCTGCTTCTTACGATGATCCTGCCAGCCCGATTTATGGTATGCCAATTATCGATGCTCATTTAGCAAAAAATATTATTGTTATGAAACGTGGAATGGGAAAAGGATATGCCGGAATAGAAAACTTCCTTTTCTTCAATGACAAAACACGCATGTTATTTGGCAATGCCAAAGATTCTCTTCAAAAACTGGTTAATGAGATTAAAAGTATGTAGTGTTCGTTTATAATTCTAAGTTCCTTATTACTCTATCATTAGACTGTTTCGATATATACTTATTTTTCATAGTTATTTTGTCAGTTTAAACTTGTTTTCGTTGACATAAAAAATGAGTTCCACTCTGAAAAGTTAAAAAGTCCTGAAAGGACTAAACTTGAATAACCGTGGGTGCAACCCACGGAAAGATGATTGACGAACTCACAACCCTGAAAGGGTTGAACGTTTATTTGTTAATATTCAACCCTTTCAGGGTTGTTATTTCAATTTTGCCTATTTCCCACCGGTTCCACCGGTGGCTATTCAAATTTTATCCCTTCGGGATAATTATCGACTTTTCTGGAGAGGACTCAAATAGATTTAATTGAAATGCAAAAAACCGACTTAATCCATTTTTTTTAGTACAATCGAATAAGATTGGTATTTTTGAAGATAAATCAATAGCGTGCAAACAAATTACTCTAACATTCAAATAAACAACACTCAAGCAGCTGAGATAGCTCAAAGTTTGTACGGCTTAAATGGCAAGATAACTCCTTTGCCCGGAGAGCTCGATTTTAATTTCAAAATAACTTGCGAAAAGGAAAGTTTTATTTTAAAAGTCAGTCGACCCAATGTTTCTCTTGATTCTATTGATTTTCAGCTACAATTGCTTAAACATACAGCAAATAAGAAAAAGATAATTTCCCCAAAAATTTTGTCTGATGTAAATGGAAAAGACATTAGTACAATTACCGACAATTTCGGAAACTTACGTTTTGTTCGTTTGTTGGCTTGGATAGATGGACGTGTATGGTCTTCTGTTAATCCACAAAAAGAAAATTTACTTTTCAGTTTGGGCGAGCAGGCAGGATTGCTCACTAAATATTTTCAGGACTTTGAGCATGCTTTTGCTCATCGCGATTTTGAATGGGACATTGCTCAAGCTGCTTGGACTAAAAAATATTTACACCTTTTCAATCCAAAACAACAGGCAATTATCAATCATTTTCTGAATCAATTTGATGAAATTCAACCAAGGTATACTTCTTTGCGAAAAAGCATTGTTCATAATGATGTAAACGATAATAATATACTCGTTACTAATGAGTTGATAGATCCACAAGTAAAAGCAATTATTGATTTTGGCGATGCGGTTTTCACACAAACCATTAACGATTTAGCTATTGTAATCGCTTATGCGATAATGAACAAACCCGATGCTCTTCAGGCTTCCTTGCCTATTATCAAAGGCTATCATTCATCTTTTCCATTGGAGGAAAAGGAATTAAGCTTGCTCTATGTTTTAGTGGCCATGCGTCTGATGATTAGTGTAACAAAATCAGCCATCAACAAACAAAAAGAACCTGAAAATAAGTATTTATTGATTAGCGAAAAGCCTGCTTGGAATTTGCTTGAAAAGTGGATAAATATCAATGAAAATATTGCTTATTACAGTTTTCGAAAAGCTTGCGGGTTTACGGCTCATCCAAGCGAAGATGAATTTACTTCTTGGGCATTGAAGCAAGATGTTTCCCTTAATAATTTGTTTCCATCACTAAATATTCATTCTGCACAGGCGTTGGATATGAGTGTTTCAAGTATTTGGATTGGACACGAAATAGAATATAATGATAATGATTTATTGGACTTCAAAATAAATCGGATAAGAAAGAAAAATCCGAATTCAATTATTGCTGGAGGATATATGGAAACGCGCCCTTTTTACAGCACGGATGCTTATAAAAAAGAAGGAAACAGCGGTTCGGAATATAGAAGCGTTCATTTGGGAATCGATTTTTGGCTTAAAGCAGAAACTCCTATACATTCACTTTTCGACGGGAAAATGTTCAGTATTTTCAATAATGATTATCACAAAGATTATGGTCCAACAATAATACTTGAACATAAAACCGATAATGGAATTATGTTTTATACTTTGTACGGACATTGCAGTAAAAGCACTTTGGAGCTGCATCAAGAAGGCAAATCGATTAAAAAAGGCGAGTTAATTGCATACGTTGGCAAAGACGATGAAAACGGAAGTTGGGCTCCCCATCTGCATTTTCAACTGACATTGGATATGCTTGAATACAAACATGATTTTCCAGGCGTAACCTTTCCCAATGAAACGAATGTATGGAAAAGTATTTGTCCGAATCCAAATCTGTTTTTCAATCAAAAAGAGCTTGAATTAAAATCTAAATCTGATGATAAATCAATAATCGATTATCGTAAAAACCATTTAGGTAAGAGTTTGAGTTTATCATATATTTCGCCATTAAAAATAGAACGTGGAAGCGGTGTTTTTTTGATGGATAAATCAGGAAGAAAATATTTAGATACAGTAAATAATGTAGCTCATGTCGGACACGAGCACCCGAGAATAGTTAGTGCAGCGCAAGCGCAAGTAGCTGTTTTAAATACGAATACACGTTATCTTCACGAAAACATTAATGAATTTACCAAAGAGCTTTTAAGCACTTTTCCACCTGAATTATCCGTTGTACATTTTGTTAATTCAGGAAGCGAAGCAAATGAACTTGCTTTACGAATGGCTTATTCATTTACGGGACAAAAAGACATAATTGCAGTAGAAGTCGGCTATCATGGAAATACAAATGCCTGTATCGATATCAGCTCCTACAAGTTTGACGGAAAAGGAGGAAAAGGAGCTCCAGAACAAACACATATTGTTCCTTTGCCTGATTCATACCGAGGAATTTTTAGTGGAGAAAAAACGACTATCCAGTATGCTTCTTTTATTTCTGAAAAAATTGCATATCTCCGTTCGAAAAGAAGAAAACCTGCGGCATTTATTTGCGAAAGTATTATCAGTTGCGGCGGACAAATTGAGCTTCCCAAAGACTATTTAGCAATTGCTTACGATATAGTTAGAAAATCCGGTGGACTTTGCATAGCTGATGAAGTGCAAACAGGTTGTGGACGTGTTGGATCTGCTTTTTGGGGATTTCAATTGCATAATGTAATTCCTGATATTGTTACAATTGGAAAGCCTATCGGAAATGGTCATCCACTTGCTGCAGTTGTTTGTACTCTAGAAGTGGCTGATGCTTTTGCCAATGGGATGGAATATTTCAACACCTTTGGAGGAAATCCTGTCTCTTGTGCAATTGGAACAGAAGTTTTACGTGTTATAAAAGATGAAAGATTGCAAGAAAACGCAATGCTTGCAGGGAATTATTTAAAATTAGAACTCGCAAATTTGCAAAAAGAATTTCCAATAATTGGTCATATTAGAGGACAGGGATTATTCCTTGGATTTGAATTGGTTGATAAGAATAAAAATCCTTTGACAGAGCACGCAACTTATCTAGCCAATCGAATGAAAGATTTAGGTGTATTAATGAGCACTGATGGCAAGGACAACAATGTGATAAAAATTAAACCACCTTTGGTTTTCTCAAAAGCAAATGCCGATGAATTGATTTTTCGATTAAAAAACGTTTTGGCTGAGGATTTTATGAGTAAAAATTTAGAAACCGTTTAAATTTATTGTTATGAATTTCGAACATTTCGTTTTTTGCTGTGTTTTGATGTTTTAGTGCTTTTTGCAAAGGGCATCTTCCAAAGGAATCCTTTCGGGATCTTCGGGAGTGGCAAGAACAATTATGCCACCAAAACTCCAAATCACTAAATTCCACCAAACAAATCAAATAGACAAATGAATTGTTAGTCCAAATTAAATTTAGCCTGTTTTTAATATGAATAATGTATTAAATATCAATAAATTAATTCAACCGCGTAGAACGCAATGAAAATTAATTAATAAAGCACAATTTTGTATGGAATTGAAACATATTTTCGATCAGTTTAATCACAAAGGCATTTTTAAAATCGCCGAGCCTATAAACAGTGGCCATATAAATACTACTTATCTTATTCGTACTCAAGATTCGGCTTCGCCTGATTATATCTTACAAAAAATTAATTCGGAAGTTTTTAAAGATATTCCAGCCTTAATTCAAAATAAAATCCTGGTAACCGATTTTCTGCGAGCTAAAGTAAAAGAAACGGAAAAGGACAATATCATTCAGTTAATACCTTCAATATCAGGAAAATATTATTTCAAAGACAATAATAAAGACTATTGGAATTTGATGATTTTTATTCCCAATAGTTGTGTGTATTTGAAAGCGCCAAACGCTAAAATTGCAGCGGAAGCCGGTCGTTTATTCGGGCAGTTTTTTTATCTACTAAACGATTTTGATGCTGGAAAACTCTCTGAAACCATTCCGCGTTTTCACGATTTGAATTACCGCTTGACACAATTTGAAGATTCCATAAAACAAGCCCGTGACGAAAGACTAATGCAAGCTCAATACTCCATCGAATTTGTTATTCAAAAAAAAGATGAAATGAGACTTCTTCAGGTGCTAAAAAACAATGGAACACTTCCTTTAAGAGCAACACATAACGACACCAAATTATCTAATGCGCTTTTCGATACAAAAGGAAAAGGACTTGCTGTTATTGATTTGGATACCTTGATGCCAGGTTTAGTACATTATGATTTTGGCGATTCCGTGAGAACCATTTGTTCTTCGGCAGAAGAAGATGAATCGGATCTTGATAAAGTGTATTTCCTTCCCGAGAATTTTAAGGCTTTTACAAAAGGTTTTCTTAAAGCAAGTAAAAGCATTTTATCTACAGATGAAATTACTCATTTGGTTTTGGGCGTGAGATATATGGTTTTTATTATGGGCCTTCGATTTCTAAATGATTATCTCAATAACGATACTTATTTCAAAACTAATTATTCGACTCACAATCTAGTGCGGGCAAAAAACCAATTCGCGTTGCTTAAAAGTATGGAATTGCATTTGGAAGAAATGCAGGAAATTATATTTAGCTAGTATCTTTGAATTATACCGATTAGTCAACTAAATGCCGCATATTTTCACTTCGTTCAATTTGCGGTTTTGTTGATCTATCGGCATTAACTCCCGAAGGTTCGGGATAAATTCAAAATTTGCTATGCGGCA
>JAQIBR010000258.1 GCA_027858955.1 Bacteroidales bacterium | reverse complement strand
TGCCGCATATTTTCACTTCGTTCAATTTGCAGTTTTGTTGATCTATCGGCATTAACTCCCGAAGATTCGGGATAAATTCAAAATTTGCTATGCGGCATTTTGAACTACAATTGGTATAATTTATTTTTGTTTTACTTTTTTATGAGCCTTTTATTATTGGTAAGGAAATTTTCTACCGATTTAGATAATAGTTCTCCATCGCTATTTTGCAAGACAGTTCTAATAGGCACATAATAAAAAGATAGTTCTTCAAAAAGAAAGAACTTACTACAATCGCGAAGACGCATAATGTCTTTTTCCGATGTTACTAAAATCTTATTTTTACCAAAAATATCATCATATGTTTTTAATATTCTGAAAATATCCTTTTGCTTATAAATATGATGATCAGGAAACGAAATAACTGTTAATTCAGAACAAAACTGATGAAGATGATCCTGCAAAGGATAATTATTTGCTATTCCTGTAAACAGAATAATATTGCTATAATGTTTTTTTATACGTTTATTATTAGTCGAAAAATATGGCGTTAATTTATCATATTCTATTTTAGAAAATAACAATATTTGGTGTTTCATTAACTTAAGTTCCCTTATTATTCTCCTCCTAGATATTGGTGATAAAACAACAGGTGTTTTTGTAACAATCACAATATCAGCACGCTTTGCCCCAGAGCGGTATTCGCGCAAACTTCCTGAAGGAAAAACATAATCATCAGAATACAGGGGATAAAAATTTGTCAATAATATATTCAATCCTGCTTTTATAAAGCGATGTTGAAACGCATCATCGAGTATAATTAAATCCAAATCAGGGGCTGTTTTTAACAAGCTTTCAACACCCAAATTGCGATTTTCTGAAACAGCAACCATGGTATTTGGGAATTTGAGAGCATATTGCATTGGTTCATCTCCTACACTTTGGGCACGTGAATTTTCATCGGCCAAAATAAACCCTTTGGTTTTTCTGCCATAACCTCTACTTAAGATAGCTGTTTTATAATCGTTTTGAAGTAAGCGAATAAGGTATTCTGTTAGAGGTGTCTTCCCGGTGCCTCCCATACTTAAATTACCAATAGAAATTATCGGAATTTGGTGACTTATCTCAGATAGCCAACCCCAGTCGAACAGCTTATTTCTAAACCAAGTTACTAAACCGTAAAGCACTGCTAACGGTAATAATAATAAACCGTAAAAACTCACCTATATTCAATGTTTTAAAAAGCGCGGAATGATAATATAGCTTTTTGTACGGAGGCTTAGCTTTTTCGTTACATAAATCTATCTTTTTCAGAGATGTATTGTATTTTAGCACGGAATTTAAATCTTATCAGCATGAAACTTAAAGATCTCAGTGATTCTCTTGAAGCATTTGCTCCTTTATATTTGCAGGAGAGTTATGATAATAGCGGCCTATTAATTGGCGATAAACATAAATCAATCAGCAAGGCAATAGTTAGCTTAGATGTGACTGAAGATGTTCTGGAAGAAGCCATTAGCGAAAATGCCGAAGTAATTATTGCTCACCATCCGCTTATTTTTAGACCCCTAAAAAAAATAACTGGTGATAATATGGTTGAACGAATTATTCAAAAGGCAATAAAAAATGATATTGCAATTTACGCAATTCACACCAATTTGGATAATCTTTTTGAAGGGGTTAATAATATCTTAGCAAAACAACTTGGTCTGAACAACCTGAAAATATTACAACTAAAGCCTGAAACACTAAAAAAATTGATTGTTTATATTCCTACTTCTCATTCAGATAATTTACGTAATGCTTTATTTGCTGCAGGAGCAGGAACGATAGGGGATTATGATTCTTGCAGTTTTCAGCTTGAAGGAAAAGGCTCTTTTAAAGCGCTCGAAGGTAGTAATCCATTTGTAGGTGAAAAAAATCAGATTCATTTTGAAAATGAAACTAAGATTGAAATGGTATTTCCTGCCTATCTTAGAACAAAAATTATTCAAACACTTAAAGATAAGCACCCATATGAAGAACCTGCATTCGATATTTTTGCTCTTGAAAACGAATCGGATAAAACCGGTGCAGGAATGATTGGTTATTTAGAAAAACCTATGCCAGAAATGGATTTTTTAAAGCTGATTAAAAAGAAAATAAACGTTGAAAGTGTTCGCTATAGTCCCTTAATTGGGAAAGCTGTGCAAAAAATAGCTTTATGTGGAGGAAGTGGAAGTTTTTTAATTGAAGCGGCGAAAGCTGCTAATGTTGATGCTTTTATTACAGGTGATATAAAATATCACGACTTTTTTGATGCCGATAATCAACTGCTCATAGTCGATATTGGACATTATGAAAGCGAACAATTTACAAAACAACTTTTAGTTGATTATCTAAACAAAAAATTTCCTAACTTTGCAGTCCGAAATTCAGTTCGTAATACGAACGTCGTTAATTACTTATAGAATAATATAATTCCAATAAATATGGCAAAGAAAAAGACGGAAGTTAAAGAAGAAAAAGCACCTGTTATTCAATATAAAAAATCTGAAGATGAGATTTCAAACGAAAAACGTTTGAATGCACTATTCTCTTTGCAACATATTGATTCTCAAATTGATAAAATAAGAATTATCAGAGGCGAACTTCCTTTGGAAGTTCAAGATTTAGAAGATGAAGTTGCTGGATTAGAAACTCGGATCGATAATTATATTCAGGAAACTGCGCAACTTGAACGTCAAATTACTGATAAAACTGCACAAATTGCCGACTGTCAGATTTTGATAAAAAAATACGAAGAGCAGCAAATGAATGTTCGTAATAATCGCGAATACGACTCTTTGTCGAAAGAATTAGAGTTTCAAAACTTGGAAATTCAATTAGCTGAGAAGAGAATCAAGGAATATTCCACTGATTTAGTTGTTCGAAAAGAGGAAATCACAAAATACACTTCAGTTATTGATGAGCGCAAACGCGATTTGGAGATAAAAATATCAGAATTAAATGATATTGTAGCTGAAACAAAAAAAGAAGAGCTCGAAATGGTTGAAAAATCAGCAGCTTTAGAAGCTTTAATAGATCCTCGTTTACTAAATGCATATAAACGTATTCGTGGAAATGCTCGCAATGGTTTGGCTGTTGTTCAAATTGAACGTGAATCTTGCGGTGGTTGCTTTAATAAAATCCCACCTCAGCATCAGCTCGATATTAAAATGCACAAAAAAATTATTGTTTGTGAATATTGCGGCCGAATTTTAATCGATTCGGAATTTGCTGAACAAATTCAGCTAACCTAAAAAATAATTAATACCGATTAATCAACTAAATGCCGCATATTTTCACTTCGTTCAATTTGCAGCTTTGTTGATCTATCGGCATTTATCTCGAATATTCGGGATAAATTCAAAATTTGCTATGCGGCATTTTGAACTACAATTGGTATAAGATGCTTTTTAGCATCTTTTTTTATGCCCTTTATTTTCTTGATGAATTTAGTACCTTTGAAGAAAAGCTCTTCAAATGAATATTTTTATCACTGGCGCTACAGATGGTATTGGCAAACAAACTGCATTGGAGCTTGCTCAAAAGGGACATGTACTTTTTATTCATGGCAAAAATAGCAAGCGCACCTCTGATACAAAAAATTGGATTATATCAAAAGTTCCTTCTGCAATAATCGAAACTTTTAAAGCCGATCTTTCATCTTTATCAGAAGTAAAACAAATGGCCGATGAGTTTCTTTTCTTAGGCAAATCAATAGATGTGTTGATTAATAATGCCGGAGTATTCGAAAAACATCTTGCTTATTCTGCTGATGGATTCGAACGGACATTTGCTATTAACCATCTGGCTCATTTTTATTTAACGCTTTTACTACTTCCCCTTATAAAGTCTCAGCCCTCGGCCAGAATAATTAATGTAGCCAGTTCGGCGCAAGCCTCAACCATTGATTTTGAAAATTTAAATGCAGAAAAAGGATATAATGCCTATTATGCTTATGAACTTTCAAAACTATGTAATGTTCTGTTTACTTTTAAATTGACAAAGGAATTAAGCGAAAATTCAATTACTGTAAATGCATTGGACCCAGGTGTAATAAGTACAAAAATTTTGCATTCTGGATGGGGAATTGGAGGTGGAAGTTTGCATTCTGGAGCCGCAACCTCAGTATTTCTGGCAACATCGCTCGAAGGAGGTCAAAGTACAGGGCACTATTATGAAAACAAACAACAATATCAGGCATCCAGAGCTGCCTATATTAAGGAGAATCAAGAAAAACTTTGGAAGATTAGTTTAGAAATGAGTTCTTTGAATCTTACATAAAAAACTCTTTTTCTTGTTGGAACAATGTATTCATAACCATTGCTACACCACCCAAAAGTTTTACTTTACCTTCTAGCGAAGAAGTTAAAATTTCAGTATCCTGTTTAATTCTATGTATAGTGTATTTATTCAGACTTTGCTGAATTGGATCAAGCAAAAAATGTTTGGCTCCTGCTACTTTTCCACCTATAATAATTGTTTCAGGATTAAAAATATGAATTAAACCAGCAATTGCTTTGCCCAAATAAGTGCCTGCCTGACTTATTAAATCAATAGCAAAAATATCTCCATTTTCTAATGCTTCAATAATAGTCGATACATGTATATCATCTAATTTGCCGTGAACCAGCTCTGATATAATACTTTGCTTTCCTCCAACTATTCCTTTTTGGGCAAATTGAATCAAAGCAGTACCTGAAGCTACAGTTTCTAAACAGCCTTTTTTTCCGCAGGTGCACATCAAGCCGTCTTCAACAACATTGATATGACCAAACTCACCAGCATAACCACTTTTACCATCGTAAATTTTTCCATTAACAATCATTCCTAAACCAATGCCATCACAAATATTAATACAAAGAGCATTTTCTTTGTTAAGAGCAGAACCAAAAGCTTGCTCTCCAAGTGCCATAACACGAGAATCATTCTCGGTAAAAGTCGGTAACTGATAGCGCTTTCTAAAAGCATCTTCAAGACTCAAATCATCGATAAGTAAATCGCTATACGTTTCACCGGTTTTAGCTTCAATCAATCCGGGAATTGAAATGCCGATACCAAGGAATTGATTAGCATTATAATTAAGATCTGCAAGCAAAGCATCTAAGCGCTTAAAAATACCCTCAAAAACTTGTTTTTTATTTTTTACATTGTCAAAATACGTTATGATATCAGATACAGCTTCGTTTTGTAGATTAAAAACGCCCATACTAATTGTTCTACAATCAATATCGATACTAATAATATATTTAGCGTTGGAATTTATGCCGTACTTGGTTGGTCGTCGCCCTCCAATTGATGCACCATGTCCCAATTCTTGAACTATTCCCAATTCAACAAGTTCTAATAATAATTTATTAATTGTTGGTGAACTCAAGTTGGTCAATTTGGCCAATTCCGGATTTGAAGCCTGTCCATTTCTATATAAAAACTCTATTATTATACTGTGTAGGCGAAATCTTTTTAAGTCTGTATTTGATCCGCCATTTTTTAAATCATCTTGTTGTAATAAATTGAGCATCTTTATATTGTAAATTTTTAATAAGATGCGAAAATAATTAAAATATTTTACAAAGTTTAACGTATTCCTAAAACTTAACACAACTATGTCCCACTGAATATGAAAGGAACAAGGCCTATGTGATGCTTGCTTCAATTGTCTGATTCCTATGTCTAGCAGCTTATCAGTTAATTATTGTTAATATTGCCGCTCTAAATTTTTAGAGCCATATTAAAAGTTTAAATTTGCCAATAAATTTTTAGCAAATAATTCATTTGTAGCTAATTATAAATATTCAACTAATGGGGATTGGCATTTTCGGGAAGGCACTTAACGATTCATATTATTCGTTTTTAAACGAATTGATTACTGCTCTTAAAGATGCAGATTTCATTGCTTTGTTTTACGCCCCCTTTGCAGAAGAAATTAAAAATATAATCGATATAAGTAGTTACCAAACTTTTAATGGCCCAGTTGATACTCCAGAAAAATTAGACTATATTATATCTCTTGGTGGCGATGGTAATATGTTAAATACAGTGGCCATGGTTCACGATTCTGGTATTCCAATTTTGGGTATCAATATGGGGCGACTTGGATTTTTATCTAGTGTAAACCGTGAACAAATTAAAGAAGCCATTACAGCTCTAAAAAATAGCAATTTTAAAATTGATTCAAGACGCTTGTTAAAACTTAGTTCACATGCAAATCTTTTCAGCAATAAAAATTTTGCTTTAAATGAAGTCACAGTTTATAAACAACAGCCTAACTCTATGGTGTCGGTTCATGTTTATATTGATGATGAATACTTAAACTCTTATTGGGCCGATGGCCTAATTATTGCCACACCAACTGGTTCAACAGCATATTCACTAAGTACAGGTGGCCCTATAATTTCTCCTGAAGTTCATAATTTCATTATTACACCAATTGCGCCTCACAATTTATCAGTACGTCCGCTCGTTATTCCAGATGACAAGAAGGTGAGACTAAAAGTGAGCGGGCGCGATGACAGCTATTTCGTTAGCCTCGATGCTAGAACACAAAGTTTTCAATCGGATGAAGAACTTATCATAGAAAAAGAAAATTTTGAAATTCATTTGATTCGTTTACTCGACGAAAACTTTTTCTCAACCATTCGAGCTAAATTATTATGGGGAATAGATAAAAGAAATTAATATGAAAAGGATCAGAGTAGCTCAGGAATATTTAAAAAGACTTTATAAATCAAGCTTATTGATTTTAGGTGTTATTTTTTTGCATTTAGTATCATTTAACTCCAATGCACAAACATTTGAAACTGGCGTTTTTGGAGGGGCTGCTTATTATTTAGGCGACCTAAATCCAGGAAATCATTTTATTGAAAGCAATATCGCTTATGGCGGTGTTTTAAAATACAATTTCAATAAAAGATTAACCCTTGGTGTTGCGTTAACCAAAACAAGCATTGAGTCCAGTGCCGACACATATAATGCTAATCATGTAAGTCAAGATGATCTTTCGACCAATATAACTGACTTAGCCTTACTAGGCGAAATCAATTTTTTTCCATACTATATTGGTGAGCGCAAAAATTTCTGGACCCCTTATGTTTTTGGAGGAGGCGCTGCATTTCTGACTGTAAATAAAATTGAACCTAGCCTGCCATTTGGTGTAGGTATAAAGCTAAGCCCTTTCGAAAACATTGGATTGAATTTGTTTTGGAGTGCTAGAAAAACTTTTACGGATGATATAGACAATGTTATTTCTATAGATTACCAAGGATACAATAGCGATTGGTATTTTTTTTACGGATTAAATATTACTTTTGCCATCCATTTGAGAAAAGACACCGATTGCCGGAATTTAAATGGCCGGTAATATTATTGATTATATTAAATTTGCGCGATGAATTATAAAGATCAGATAGACACAAAACTTTTGCCCAAGCATGTTGCCATTATTATGGATGGTAATGGACGCTGGGCTAAAGAGCGTGGAAAATTGCGTGTTTTTGGTCATGAAAATGGTGTTACTGCTGGTCGTAATACAGTTGAAGCTGCAGCAGAAATTGGTATAAAATATCTTACTCTATATGCTTTCTCAACAGAAAACTGGAACAGGCCAAAAAATGAGGTGGATGCACTAATGAATATATTAGTAAGAACCCTCAATAAAGAAACAAAAACACTAAACAAAAATAAAATTCGACTACAAGCCATTGGCGACTTAAAGAGCCTGAAACCAAAAACATATAAAGAATTAATGTTGGCCATTAAAAATACTGCCAATAACGATCATATGACTTTATCACTGGCTTTGAGTTATAGCTCGCGTTGGGAAATTGTTAATGCAGTTAAACAAATTGCCGATAAAGCAAAAAAAGGGAAGCTCGATATTGAAGATATAAAAGAAGAAACAATTAGTGAGCATTTAACCACTCATTATATGCCAGACCCGGAACTTTTAATCCGTACAAGTGGAGAGCAACGTATTAGTAATTATTTGCTTTGGCAAATTGCCTATAGCGAATTGTATTTTTGCCCTAAGTATTGGCCCGATTTTGGGAAGGAAGATTTTTATAAAGCTATAGTCGATTTTCAATCACGCGAAAGACGATTTGGCAAAACAAGTGAACAGATAACTAAGTAAGCTAAGATGCATATTAAGAATTATTTAACATACAAAAAACAAAGTATTACAACTGCTTTCGCACTCCTATTAATCCTGCTTTTGACAGTTCCGTCATTGGCTCAAGATAATGGCTTGATCGAATTGAATTATGAAAAGCCTCAGTCCTATAATATTGAGTCGATAGAAATAAGCGGTATTGAGTTTCTCGACGAAAATGCATTGATTATAATTTCGGGTTTGAGTATTGGTAAAAAGATAAACATTCCAGGTGATGATATTGCACTTGCGATTCGTAAACTCTGGAAACAAGGTCTTTTTGAAGATATCAGCATTAGCGTAATTGATATTCGCGATGATAATGTGAGTCTTAACATTTCGTTAAAGGAACGTCCCCGTTTATCAGGATTCAATATTCAAGGTACACGCAAAAGCAGTAAAGAGTCTTTACGAGATAAGTCAAAACTGGTTGTTGGAGATGTAGTTACTGAAAATCTAATGATTCGCACTAAGGAAATAATCGAAGAGCATTTTGTTGAAAAAGGCTTCTTTAATGCTAATGTTGAAGTTGAAAAAAAGACTGACCCTAAGCGCCCTAATAGTGTTGAACTAGAGATTAAAGTTAAGAAAAACAATCGCATACGTATCGATGAAATTAATATTATTGGAAACAAGGAAGTGAAATCTGAAAGGTTAAAATCATCGCTTAAAGAAACCAAAGAAAAAGCTTTTATTAAACCATTGAAGCATGCCGATGAGTTGTTTATTAATTTAGCCAAAGATGCATTAAGCCTAAAATGGCCTAAAATGCGCTCTGATTTTACCGATTACCTAAATAAAAGCTTTCGATTAACTATTTTAAAATCATCCAAATTTATACCTGATGTTTTTGAAGACGACAAAGCTTTAATGATTGATAAATACAATAAGCTTGGCTATCGCGATGCTAAAATTATCAACGATAGTGTCTACAGAAAGAAAGACAATACCATGGCCATCGATATTCGTGTGGATGAGGGCAATAAATATTATTTCCGTAATATTAATTGGGTTGGTAATACAGTTTATTCCGATTTTGACTTAGATAATGTTTTACAACTTAGAAAAGGCGACCCTTATAACAAAGAACTCCTGGAAACTAATTTATCCTTTAATCAAAACGGACCAGACGTTAGTTCTATGTATCTCGATAACGGTTATTTATTTTTTAATGTTGATCCAATTGAGGTTCAGGTAGAAAACGATTCTATTGATCTGGAAATAAGGATTCGTGAAGGCGAACAAGCATACTTGAAAAATATTATCATTAAAGGAAATACGCGTACAAATGATCACGTTATTGTGCGTGAACTTCGTACACGTCCTGGCCAATTGTTTAGTCGCGATGCTATTATTCGAACTCAACGTGAATTAGCTCAGCTAAAATATTTCAATCCGGAAACACTTGATGTTCAGGTTCTACCTGATCCATTAGATGGAACCGTTGATATTGTTTATACAGTTGAAGAAACTTCCTCCGATCAAATAGAACTTTCCGGCGGATGGGGATATGGACGTATCATCGGAACTGTTGGTTTATCATTTAATAACTTCTCAATTCGCAATATTTTTAACAAAAAATCTTACCAGCCAATTCCTTCGGGAGATGGTCAAAAACTTAGTTTGCGTTTTCAGACTTATGGTGCAGGATACATGAGCTATAGCGCTTCATTTACAGAGCCTTGGCTTGGCGGAAAACGCCCAAATGCTTTAAGCGTTTCTTTATATCATTCAAAATATTCGCTTGCAACTTATGATGCAAATGTTGCTCCAACCAACACTTTTGCAATCAATGGTCTTACTGTAGGAATCGGACGCCGTTTAACTTGGCCTGATGACTTCTTTCAAATGTATATGGGTATAAATTTGCAGCAATACGATTTAAACAATTACAGTATTTTTAGTTTTGGCGATGGAACTGGGCAGTTTAATAATTTTAATTATACATTAACCATTAATCGTAACTCTACTGACCAGCCAATTTATCCTCGCGGTGGATCTGATGTTGGATTAACTCTCGAGCTTACTCCCCCATATTCTTCATTTGGTAATTTGGATTATTCAGCTATGGATGATGAAGAAAAATACAAATGGGTTGAATATCATAAGTGGAAAGTAAAAGCCAACTTCTTCTCATCTATTGTCGGCGATTTAGTTTTAAGTACTCGGACACAATTTGGATTTTTAGGTTATTATAATAAAGATATTGGAGTTACTCCTTTCGATAGGTTTTTCTTAGGTGGAGATGGTTTATCAGGTTATAATAATATGGATGGGCGTGAGCTTATTGCTTTGCGAGGTTATTCTAATGAAGCTCTTACTCCTAATTATGCTACAAACACTAACCTGGGTGGTGTAATTTATAATAAATTTACTTTAGAGATGCGCTATCCTCTATCTTTAAACCCAAGTGCAACTATTTATGTTATGGGTTATTTAGAAGGTGGTAATTCTTGGGATAGTTTCTCAAATTTTAGACCTTTTGAAATATACAAAACTGCTGGTATTGGAGTTAGAGTATTCTTGCCTATGTTTGGTCTTTTAGGTTTAGACTGGGGTTATGGTTTCGACGATGTTCCAGGCTTACCTGATGCAGGCGGTAGTCAATTCCACTTCTCCATCAATCAAAGTCTGGATTAAACTTGGCATAGTTTTGGAATTCATCTTTCTGTAAAGCGAAAAAAGCTTTATAACATAAAGTTCAATTAAAAACTTCAAAACATGGAAACACCTAGAAAATTAAAATTTGGAATTATATTTGCAATCTTGCTTACAAGCGTTTCTTTTGGCTATGCCCAAAAATTCGCCTATGTCGACAGCGATTATATATTGCAAAACATTCCTGAATACCAAGATGCACAAAATCAATTGGATGAATTTTCTGAAAATTGGCAAACAGATATTGAGGAAAAATTTAGCGAAATTGATTTGTTATACCGTAAATATCAAGCCGATGCAGTTTTGCTCCCCGATGATATGAAACGAAAGCGCGAAGACGAAATTATAAGTAAAGAACGTGAAACAAAAAAATTCCAGGAGGAAATATTTGGTCCAGAAGGTTTGCTTTTTAAAAAACGCGAAGAGTTGGTCCTTCCTATTCAAGAACGAGTTTATAGTGCTATAGAAAAAACTGCAGGACTGAAAAATCTTGGTGTTGTATTCGACAAAGCATCAGGAGCTAGCATGCTTTTTTCTGATCCAAAACTTGATATTAGCGATGAAGTATTAGAGGAACTGGGTTACAGTTATAATACACAACGTAATAATTAATAAAAAATCTTAAAAAATACTGTGTTGTTTCAGATAAAACTATAAATTTGCGCACTATTGATAGCCGAAACAAGAGCAAAATATAAGTGCTCTGAAATGAAATAAACTGAAATCTAATAAAAAAAAATAATGAAAAATATTTTAAAAGCTTTTGTAGTTATTGTTTTGTTTGTTGCTAGTATTAACGTACAAGCTCAAACCGCAGTTAAAATTGGGTATATTGACTTTGCACAAATCGTAAGTTTAATGCCAGGACAAGATTCAATTAACACAAAATTGCAAGCACATGTTGCATCTCTAGAAGGTCAATTAAAAGCTATGCAAACTGAGTATGAAGCTAAAATTAACGACTATCAAGCTACACAAGCTACTATGTCGCAAATTATTAAGCAGAGTAAAGAAAAAGAAATAATGGATCTTCAGCAACGCATCGAAGCCTTCAATGAGCAAGCGCAATACGAAATCCAAAACAAGCAGCAAGAATTAACTCAACCGTTAATTATACGCATTCAAAATGCTATTAAAGCAGTTGGTAAAGAAAATGGATTTTCATATATCCTTAACGGAAACGAGCAAATAATACTTTATTCTGATGGCGGTATTAATGTTATGCCTTTAGTTAAAAAGAAATTAGGCATCAACTAATTATAAATGCCAAAAAATTAAGCTGTCAATAAAAATTGACGGCTTTTTTTGTGTTAAGACAGTAGGTTTAAAATCCATTTTTAGTATTTCCTGCCGTATATTTGCATCAAATGGAAATAAAGGATTACCAAAAAAGGATATTCAAAATTGATAACGAGGATACATTTAACGAAATGTCTTTAGTTGCATTCGATTATCAATATAATAGGATAGATATTTACCGACAATTTGTAGATTCACTTAAAGTTAACCCAAAATCTATAGAGCATTATTCAAAAATTCCTTTTCTGCCAATTTCCTTTTTTAAGACTCATAATATAATTACAGGAAATGCTCAAGTCATTTTTAAGAGTAGTGGAACTACCGCTTTTAATCGAAGTCAACATTTTGTCAAAGATTTAAATTTGTACGAAACTTCCTTTATAACCGGTTTTGAAAACTTTTACGGTTCCATTAAAGATTATTGTGTGCTTGCTTTGCTTCCTTCCTATATCGAAAATGGAGATTCTTCATTAGTTTATATGGCCGATAAGCTTATTCGAGAAAGTAGAAATAAAGATAGTGGTTTTTATCTCAACAACTTAAAAGAGATTTCAAAGAAATTGGAATTAATGGATAGTTTTGGTCAGAAAACACTTTTGCTTGGAGTTTCTTATGCTCTGCTCGATTTAATAGATCATCATCAATTTCAATTAATAAATACCATCGTTATGGAAACCGGAGGAATGAAGGGACAGCGAAAAGAAATGATTCGCGAAGATCTACACCAGCGTTTGAAAATGGGTTTTGGTCTTGAAAATATTCATTCCGAATATGGTATGACCGAGTTGCTTTCGCAAGCTTATTCGAAAAGTAAAGGTATTTTTGAGACTCCTGCTTGGATGAAAGTTTTAATTCGCGATGTCAACGATCCATTTGATATACTGCCAAATGGTCAGAGTGGCGGAATAAATATCATCGATCTGACAAATATTTATTCTCTATCTTTCATAGAAACAAAAGACTTAGGTAAATTATATCAGAATCAATATTTTGAAATACTAGGTCGCTTTGATGATAGTGATATTCGCGGATGTAACTTGTTAATTACCTGACACAATTAAACTTAAAATTAATCGTTTTAAATATATAAAAATAAAAACGATGAGTTGTAACCAATCCGGCACTAATTCGTCAAGTAAGCAACTAAGGATTAAGCCTAAATTATGCTTTTAAATTTTGTTTGGCATATTTTTAGCTTATTTTTTGCTAAAAAAACAAAAAGAATGCTAAAATTTCTTAATTTCGTATATTGTAAGAAAATTCAGACCTATGACCTCATTTAAAATAAATCCCTATATATTTTCAAGCTTCTTTCTGGTTCTTGCCTTGAGCATTACATCTGCAATCGCTCAAAAAGTTTGGACTTTAGAGGATTGCATAAATTATGCATTTGAAAATAATATTCAGATTAAGCAGAGCAAATTGCAAATAGAATCTGTTCAAGCCGACCTAAAACAAAGCAAATTCGAATATGCGCCAACTTTAAACGGATCATCTTCGTTAAATTATTCTTGGGGACGTTCCATAGACCCAATTACTAATACTTATATCAATTCCAATACTATGAGCTCTAGTTTTGGAGTAAATAGTGGATTAACCCTTTTCGGAGGATTTCAAAAATTTAATGTTGTAAAACAAAATGAACTAGCCTATAGTTCAAGTCTTTATGACTCTGAAAAAATGGCTAACGATATTGCTTTGCAATTAACAGGAGCTTTTCTAAATATTTTGTTTAATCACGAAATGTTAATGGTTGCGCAAAGCCAAGCAGAAATTACTTTGCAACAAATAGAAAGAACAAAAAACCTGGTCGAAGCTGGAACTCTACCTCAGGGCGATTTATTAGAGATTGAAGCTCAAGGCTTAATGGAAGAAGTCAACGTTATCAGGGCAGATAATAATTTAAGCTTATCATACTTAGACCTTCTTCAGATTTTAGATTTGTCTGCAAACGAAGAATTTGAAATTGAAAGGCCAAACATTTCTATCTCTGAAGAATTATCAGTTATACCATCAGAGCAGGTGTATGCAAATGCTGTAAACTTTATGCCGGAAATTAAAAGAGCCGAATTGGATGTGCTTAGCACAAATCGAAGTGTTATGATTGCAAAAGGAGCAGCATATCCTTCTTTATCGCTTCGTAGCGGCATTAACACTAATTATATAGATTCAAAATTAGTTAATTTTACCGATCCTAACTCTCAGGTAGCAGCCTTTTGGGATCAAATGTCTGATAATATTAGCAAGTACTTTACTCTATCTTTAAACGTTCCTATTTTCAATGCATACCAAACCACTACGCGCATCAAGCAAGCAGAAATACTAAATTTAAACAGCAAGTTTAATTTGGAATTAACAAAAAATACATTGCGAAAAAGTATCGAACAAAAATATTTTGATGCTATTGCGGCGTACAAAACCTATCATGCTAATAAAGCAACAGTAAAATCTTTGAAAGAAGCCTTTAAATATACCGAAGAAAAATTCTCATTGGGAATGCTTAACTCGGTTGAATACAATCTTGCAAAATCAAGACTTACCCAATCCGAATCTGACCTTCTTCGTGCAAAATACGATTATATCTTCAAAACAAAAATACTTGACTTCTATATGGGCGTTCCATTAAAGTTCTAACACAAATCATTTATTGATAAAATTTAAAGAATGAATAATAAATTAATTTATTGGATAGGCGGTGCCTTAGTTGTATTGATAGTTGTACTAGCCGTTTTAAAGAAAAATGGCATAATTGGCAAAGAAAACTCTACAAAAGTTACTATTGAAAAAGTAACAAAAGCTACTATTGTTGAAACGGTAACTGCCAACGGAAAAATCCAACCTGAAAAAGATATTATGGTTAGTCCTTTCATTTCCGGCGAGGTGATTGAATTAACTGCTCTTGAAGGAGATATGGTGCAAAAGGGTCAGCTTTTAGCTAAAATTGACCCTGAGCAATACATTGCTGCTTTTGAACGTGCTGAAGCTGGTTTGAATTCACAAAAAGCTGCAGAAGCAAATGCAAAAGCTAATCTGGCTCAAGCCAACGCAGAATATTTAAAAAATAAACTTGATTATGACCGTAATATGGCTTTATGGGATAAGAAAGTAATTTCCGATTCTGATATGGAAAGAATTAAGTCAACATTTGATGTTTCTAAAGCGCGGGTTGATGCTGCAGAACAAACATTGAAATCGGCTGAATTCCAGGTAAAAAGCTCTGCTGCTTCCCTTCGTGAAGCCAAAGAAAACTTAAATCGGACCGCAGTTTATGCTCCACAAGATGGCACTGTGTCTAAGCTCAACGTAGAACGAGGAGAACGTGTACAAGGAGCCTCGCAATTCTCTGCTGGTACTGAATTAATGCGAATTGCCAACCTTAATAATATGGAAGTTAACGTTGAAGTAAGCGAGAATGATATTGTTCGTGTTCATCTTGGCGACACTACATTAATTGAAGTTGATGCATATCTTAATAGAGAATTTAAAGGTCTTGTAACTGAAATTGCAACCTCAGCAAACACTTTGGGAACAAGTGCAGATCAGGTAACTAATTTCGATGTAAAAATCAGAATTTTGAGTGATTCATATCAGGATTTGGTTCCTAAAAATAATCCTACTTACTCACCTTTCCGCCCTGGAATGTCTGCGTCTGTTGATATTCAGACAAATACTGAGCGTGATGTGCTTACAGTTCCAATTGCGGCAGTTACTACTCGCGCAGATACTACAGGCCGTTTACAGTCGGCTCGTGAAAAACGCAAAGAGAAAAAAGATGAAGAAGAAGGGAAAGCCACATCTAAAAAAGTTGTCAATGAATACGTTTTCTTATTTATTGATGGTAAAGCTGAAATGACTTCTGTTAAAACTGGAATTCAGGACAACATTAATATTCAGATATTAGAAGGGCTTGAAGATGGCCAGGAAATTATTACCGGACCTTATACAGCTGTATCAAAAACGCTTAAAAACCATGATGCTGTAGAAAAAACAGATAAAAAAGATTTATTTAAAGAGAAGGAAGATTAACCAATCTTCAATCCATTATCGCTCTTAAAAGAAGGCTTCAGTATATTTACGGAGCCTTCTTTTGTATAAGCGCCTAATACTAAACACTCTGAAATAAAATCAGCTATTTGTTTTGGCGGAAAATTTACAACAGCTACTATTTGCTGTCCAAGCAATTCTTTTAAAGAGTAATGATCGGTAATTTGTGCGCTTGATTTTTTGATTCCAAGTTCACCAAAATCTATCCAAAGTTTATACGAAGGTTTCCGTGCTTTCTTAAATTCTTCCACTTTTGTAATTGTTCCCGTGCGAATATCTATTTTCTCAAAATCATCCCATGTTATCATGGCTTAAAAATAGCAAAATTATCTATACAGTAATTGGTAACAAATACGATCAAATCTGTACACGCATACTTGCGAAAGCTTCACTCGGAATGCAGTCTTATTCATGTCTATTTAAGCATTCCTAATAATCGTTTCCAAAGCATTTACCCAAACATCAGAATCATTAAGGCTTTCAACCAATTCGAGTTTTTCTCCGCCGTTTTTACGAAATAACTCAGAATATTCTATGCCTAACTCAACTTTAGTTTCAAGACAATCCGCAACAAAAGATGGAGAAAATATTAAAATATTTTTCTTTCCTTTTTTTGCTAAATCTACAATCAATTCATCAGTAAAAGGGCTTAACCAATTTTTGCTTAATCGCGACTGAAAACCAATGGAGTACTTTCCTTTAGTCAAACCCAATTTTTGAACCAATAAAC
>JAQIBR010000217.1 GCA_027858955.1 Bacteroidales bacterium | reverse complement strand
GCTTGAAGGGTATAGCAAAACCGACTGCTATGTGGCTTTGTTTGACACCACAGCCACTTCTGAAAACGGAATTGATGATGAATACAAACAGGGCGAAATGCCCATTGGCAAACAATTTGGCTATCTTTACAACGTTAATGGCGGTATAAGTTCACGTTTATTGGCACACGAATTGGGGCACGGGAAGTTTAAGCTCCGCCACACCTTTGGCAGCGAACTCTCGCTAAGTTTAGACGCGAAAAGCACCACCAATCTAATGGATTATGGTAGTAGTGCTAACAACGACAGCCTGGTTTATGCCCAGTGGGAAGCAATACATAACCCTGCGTTGATTGGGAAACCTTTTCAAGATGATGGGGATGGGGCGGCAACCACATTGCAAGGTGATAGTTGGTTGATTGATGAAGAAGGTAATGCGAATTTGCAATACGAAAACGGAGATGATGTTTATGTGAATAGTACATTGATTAAGAATTTTGATTTTGATACACAGGAAGAATTAGATGCTCTTTCTGAAATAATGACCTACTATTACGATCAAAATAATCTTTCTGTTGTTTTGTATAATAACAAAATATCTATTCTTTATTATGGTTATATTATATCGATGACAAGTAATTGGGATATTGACGCAAAACCTTATAATGGAATGATTCCACCACTAGCATATGCTCATTCAAAAAAGCAATATGGAACAAATGCCAATCGTATTGGGGTGCCTGTAACTATGGGTCAAGTGTCAGGGACATTTGGCAATAAGTGGGGAATTAGAAATGCTTTTATTCATGAGGCAGTGCATTTAACACAGCCATTGGATGAGTATGATTATCTAACTTATCAACCCTATTTTGAATTAGATGCATATAAAGTTCAAATGCAACATTCAACATGGGATAGAACTTTGTCTCGATTTCAGTCAACGATGTTTCTGAATGTGGATGAGATGCTAGAGAGGTTAGAAAATAGCGGCAACCCTGAAACGGAGGCAAAATATCAAGAATATTTACAGTTTTTTAATTCAAAAAGACCATGAAAATAATTACAGTATTACCTGTTTTTATGCTTGCATTAATTATAAATGCGAATGCGAAATTACCAAATAATTGTGCTGATACGATAAAGTCGCATGGTTGGAAAGTAGATTTATCTATTGTTGAAATAGATAAGGCTACGCAATATGTGGGATTGTCATCATGTTTTCTGAAAGACACAATTAATCTTGCAAGTAAAATTGAAAAATATGTTAAAAGAGAAATCGTAAAAATGGATGATAGGGAGGGGTTATCTTTAGTTTTTCACATAGCAAATGATTTTAGTGTTGTTGTTATTGGTGATATTGTCAATGTAAGTAAACGGCTAGTTGAAAGATACAAGCCTGTTGAAAATGGTGATTTGTTTATTAGGATCAAATACTCATCTAAAGGTAATGATTGGTTATATCCACCTTCTCCCCCAGTTTACTCAATTCCGATTCAGCCTGATAAATAACCTACAAGCCCCGCTGCCGCAAGAATCCCCCGCTACCGCAAGTAAAACGCACTAATGCTTCCGCAAGCGTCCTCGCTTGTGGTTTTCGGTACTCCGCTGCCGCCAGATTGCATCTGGTGGTTTAGTCTATAATGCTAGGTGCTGAATTCTTCGTTTAGTAATGAATGCATCAATAAGCATTTTAATAACACTCTTGTCCTTGTCGTCCATTTGTTCAACAGCCTTAAACTGGTTTAATAGCTCCTTGTCGCTTAAAGTGTTTTCTGCCATTTCATTTGTAGTTCCATTGGTAAGAAAGTCGGAAGAGACCCCCAAGGCATTTGCTAGTTTAGAGAGAATCTCGGCTGAAGGTTGAGACCCCTTATTTTCGTACCTGCCTACTTGGGTATAATGTATTCCTGCTAAAGTGCCAAGTTCAGTTTGAGACAACCCTTTGTCTATTCTTGCCTTTTTTAAGCGTTGTGCAAAGCTCATGTTTATAAAGATTAGAGTATTTATTAACAATGCAAATCTAGCTATAATGCACGCTTATATCAATATTTGTAATGCGTTTGTTCATAAAGTAGTGTATGTTGATTTGTGCAGAATGATGCCTTTTTGTATTATTGCGTGCAAATAAGCATCACTGAAATTTTTTCAACAATGGAAATCCCTGACATCAAAAAGCAACTATCCATACTTACAGTATTGGAGCATTACAACATTAAACCAGACAAGCACAGCCAAATTAACTGTCCGTTTCACCAGGACGACAAACCAAGTTGCAAGGTTTACCCCGAAACAAATACCTTTCATTGTTTTGGCTGTGGTGCAACAGGCGACCAGATAGAGTTTATTCAAAAGATGGAAAAGTGCGATAAGCACACAGCATTAAAGAAAGCTGCAGAACTTGCAGGTGGAGCAGCACAAAATACAGGCACAGCGATGTTGGGGAACAGTACGTGCCGGGCAGCGAAAGAGGAGACCAGCTTTGAGGCTTTGTTCGCAAAGCAAAAAGAAGGTCTCCCGCGCAGCCCAAAAGCACAAGCCTATTTAAAAAGCAGAGGATTGGAAAACCTAAAAGAAGTGGGTTACAACTCAGGCACAAAATGGAACAAACTCAAACACTGCATTATCTTCCCACTAAAAGACAATGCCGGAAACATCACCAGTTTATATGGTAGAAGAATAACCGAAGCGAAAGGCTACCCCTGCTGCCGCACGATTGTATCGTGAGGTTTAGCCGTAGGCTAAGCTTTTATTTTAAAAAAGTATTTTTACTATCCTAAAACTACATGAGCCGTAATTATAAGTTCCATAATCCCGATGGAGTATATTTTGTGAGTTTTGCCGTATTTGAGTGGTTAGATATTTTTACAAGAAACGAATACAAAAACATACTGCTCGATAGTTTGCAATATTGCCAGCGTAAGAAAGGTATGGAGATATTTGCGTGGTGCATAATGACCAGTCATGTACATTTAATTTTTAGGAGTACAAAAAAAGGCGTAAAACCAGAACAACTGTTGGGTGATTTTAAGCGGTTTACAAGCAAATCAATTGTAAAAGCAATACAAGATAACCAACGAGAAAGTAGGAAAGAATTTTTGCTTGATCAGTTTAAAAAAGCAGGAGCATTGGAATCAAATGTCAGCACTTATCAGTTTTGGCGTCACGACAACAAACCTATAGAATTATGGAGCAATAAAGTGATAGATGAGAAAATAAACTACATCCATCAAAACCCGGTAGAGGAAGGATTGGTGTTTCGAGCAGAAGATTATGT
>JAQIBR010000178.1 GCA_027858955.1 Bacteroidales bacterium | reverse complement strand
ACCTTTATCCTATGAACAAAATAGTATTAATTAGTGGGGCAACGGCAGGAATTGGAGAAGCCTTAGCATGGAAATTTGCAGAAAATAAATACAATCTTATCTTAACAGGTCGCCGTGCAAATCGCCTCGATAAAATCAAAAACGAATTATCAGAGAAATTCAATGTTGAAGTGCTTACACTTAATTTCGATATTCGTAAATTAAGCGAAGTAGAAAATGCCGTTAAAAGCATTCCGGAAACCTGGCAAAATATAGATGTCTTAATAAATAATGCAGGGCTGGCAGCAGGTGGATCACCAATCCAAGATGGAGTTTATGATGATTGGGAACGTATGATCGATACCAATTTAAAAGGACTGTTATATCTTTCGCGCAAAATTATCCCACTAATGACAGCTCGAAAAAAAGGTCATATAATCAATATTGGATCTCTTGCCGGAAAACAAGTTTATCCAAATGGGAATGTATATTGCGCAACAAAAGCTGCTGTTCAATCAATTACCGAAGGAATGCGTATTGATTTGGTTCAATATGGAATAAAAGTTACCCAGATAGCTCCCGGAGCAGTTGAAACAGAGTTTGCTTATGTAAGATTTAAAGGAGATTCAGAAGCAGCCAAAAATGTATATAAGGGCTATAAACCTTTAACCGCAAGAGATATTGCTGAAGCGACTTATTATACTGCATCATTGCCTGAGCATGTAAACATTAACGATCTATTAATTACACCCGTAGCTCAGGCCAATCCATATATAGTAAAAAGAGATTAATTAATTAATTTATTTTATTATTCAAACGGTTATGGGGCTTGAATTGTATGTAATTTTTCATTACTTTAGCCCCCAATCTGAAACGATTTGTATCGGATAAAGAAAAGTACACAAATAAATTTGATATGGGAGATTCTATTAAACACAAAGATTGGTCGGACAAAACAGTATTAATTGCTGAAGATGTGAATGATAATTTTCTTTTTCTAAAGACTTATCTACGTAAGACTAAAATAAATGTTTTGTGGGCAAAAGATGGACAGGAAGCTATTGATATGTGCGCAAAAGATAAATCTATTGATATTGTTTTGATGGATATTCGAATGCCTAATGTTGATGGATATGAAGCAACCTCTGCCATCAAAAAAGCTAAGCCTAAAATGCCAGTAATAGCACAAACTGCCTATGCTTTAAATTCTGATTATCAAAAAGTATATGACTCAGGTTGCGACGATTATATTACAAAACCAATATTAGGATCAAGCCTATTGGATAAAATGGCTGCTTTCATATAAAACTCTATTCTCGCTTAATCGTGTAATATTTTATAAGTCAACTCACGGAGCAATTCTCCTTGAGATGCATTTACATTGCCCAAGCCTTTTGCTTTTAGGTCGTAGTTTTTAATCTCCTCAATTATAGATGCAAGTTTCATTACACGGTATTGTCCAAGTGCCTGTTGATATTGACCAACTAGACTTGGCTTTATACTTAGTTTTGCGGCTATTTCTCTAGGTTCTTTGTTTTTCAATTGCGATAATACCATAGTTCGAAAAAAGAAATTATGCATAACTGGTAAAACCATAAAAATACTATTCTCTTTAGGGTTTGCGGCAAAATAATTTACAATTCTATTTGCTTTCATAACATCGCGCTTAATTAACGCTTGCAGCAATTCAAAAACATTATAATCCTTGCTGATTCCTACATTCTCCTCTATTAGAGTATCAGTAATTCTAGATCCGGGACTGATATTCAAACACATCTTTTTAAGCTCATTATCAATTTTTGCCAGATCGGCACCTAAATATTCTGCCAATATAAAACTCTCGCGAAAATCAATAGTATAACCCAATGAACTTATTCGTTTCTCAATCCAGATGGGAACCTGATTATCCCACAAACGCAGCGAATTAAATACAACTCCTTTTTCTTTGGCCTGTTTATATAACTTCGTTCTCTTATCGAGTGATTTATGTTTATATGCCAAAACAAGGATTGTCGATTTTAAAGGATTTTTTAAATATTCGGCAAGCTTATCGCTTTCTTTTAAATGTTGAGCTTCCCGAACAATAAGTACCTGATGATTTGCCATCATAGGGAAACGCCTGGCCATACTAATCAAATCAAAAACATTGGAATCCAATCCATAAACAATTGTCTGATTAAATTCTTTTTCCATTGAATTAAGGATATTATCATCGATGAAATTGGTTAATTCATCAATAAAGAATGCCTCATTCCCTGCCAGCAAATATACCGGATAATATATCTTATTCTTAAGATCCTTTAAAACATCATCAAACTTCTGTTCCGGCATAAAATTAATCGTTATTAAATCGTAAATGCTTAACCGACAGACCTTTATTTCTTAATTCCATTAATGCATCTATGCCTACATCTAAATGTGTATTCACAAAATTATCTGTTACCAACTTATCACTTTTTGAAGTTTTAATTCCTTCTGCAATCATTGGTTGGTCAGTAACCAACAACAAAGCTCCTGTTGGTATTCCATTATAAAAACCAACAGTAAAAATAGTCGCCGTTTCCATTTCTATTGCCATAGCTCTGGTTTTGCGCAAGTATTCTTTAAAATCCTCATCGTGCTCCCAAACCCTACGATTAGTTGTGTATACAGTTCCAGTCCAATAATCCATACCTTTTGAGCGAATTATGCTTGAAAGAGCTCGCTGTAAGCTAAATGCCGGCAATGCAGGAATTTCAGGCGGGAAATAATCATCGCTGGTACCATCGCCTCGAATAGCGGCAATGGGCAAAATAAAGTCACCAAGTTTATTTTTCTTCTTTAAACCTCCACACTTTCCAAGAAAAAGACAAGCTTTTGGCGAAATAGCACTGAGTAAGTCAACTATTGTAGCTGCATTTGGGCTTCCCATACTAAAGTTAATAATAGTAATATCATTTGCTGTAGCACTAGGCATAGGAACATCTCTCTCACTATACCTTGCATCGTACCGTTCTACAAATAAATCAATATAATTTTGAAAATTTGTTAGTAGAATGTAATTACCAAATTCATTAAGCTCCAGACCAGTGTATCTAGTCAACCAATTTTTAACAATATCATCTTTTGTTCTCATTTAACAAATTTTCATACAAATATACAGCTTTTGCGCATTTTCTGTACTTTTACATTACCTTTAAGCAGTATGGAAAAATTAAACTTACCATCTTTTCAAGCAAACATCAGATATAAAAACAATAAAGCGGAAATCTTTGACGAGTTTCGTAAAAAATTTATTGTATTAACTCCCGAAGAATGGGTAAGACAACATTTTGCTCATTATATGGTTAATAAAAAGCAATATCCAAAAGGCTTACTCGCACTAGAGTATTCATTTATGCTACAAACACGCAAAAAAAGATTAGATATTTTGGCATTTTCTAATAATGGTAAACCACTTCTTGTTGTGGAATGTAAAGCATCTACCGTAAATATTAATCAAAAGGTTTTGGATCAAATTGCTCGTTACAATTTTGCCTTTAGAGTTCAGTATTTGATCGTTACAAATGGAATTCAACATTTTGCCTGCAAGTTGGATTACGACTTATTAAGTTATCAATTTATTAAAGATATTCCCAGTTTCACAGAATTAATTTAATAAAAATCAGTTGTTTTTTGATGAAACTAAAAATGGTAAAATATATTTGTGTAATTTAGATTAAAATTATTTCTATGCCTGCTAAAATTAAAACACTGCTTTTAGATGATGATCAACAAATATTGTTGATACTCGAAAACTTGATGACAATACAGTTTCCTAATATTCAGGTAATTGGCAAAGCCAAAACAGTTAAAGAAGGAATTCAATTAATAGATACTTTAAAACCTGATTTAATATTTTTAGACATTGAATTCCCTGATGGCGATGGATTTACAATTTTAGATGCAGTTTCGTATACTAATTTTGAAACAATATTTATTAGTTCTCATGAGCAATTTGCCATGAAAGCTTTTGAATATTCTGCCTTACATTATCTAAGAAAACCAATTGTTCCGGCAGAAGTAAATGATGCCCTTAGCCGTTTTAATGTCAGTAGTGATGAAGCTACAATTACTACTCAAATTACAAAAGTTAAAGATGCCTTAACCGACAGAGAACCAAAGTTAATTATCCCGACTACTGAAGGTCTAGACCTTATAAAAATAAAAGATATTAAACGTTGCGAAGCCAGTGATGTTTACACCATATTTCATATGGTTGATGGGAAAAAATATATGGCTTCCAAATCCTTAAATAATTATGAAAAATTATTAAGCGACATGCATTTTTTTCGCATTCATAGTAAACACCTTGTTAATATGCAATTTATTGTTCAATATATAAAAGGAAAAGGTGGATATGTTGTTTTGGAGCAAGGCGATGAACTAGAAGTGTCGGTACGTAAAAAAATGGATTTTATGAATCGCTTAAAAGATTATGCCCGTTCATTAAAATAAAATGGTAAATGAGAAATGCCTAGCATTTTATGGTTTTTTTTTAATATATTTGAAAATGATATGGCTTTATTAATACACAATAAAAAATAAAAGAATGAAAAAGATATTAGTGATAGAGGACACTAAAAATGTTCGTGAAAACATTTGTGAAATATTAGAATCTGAAGACTACGAAGTTTATGCTGCAGAAGATGGTGAATCAGGTGTTGAAATGTCGAAAAATGTACAACCTGATTTGGTTTTATGTGATATTATGATGCCAGACATGGATGGCTATGGAGTTTTGTTAGAAATGCGTAAAGAAGTAGTAACTTCTACAGTTCCATTTATCTTTTTAACTGCCAAAAACACACGCGAAAATCAGCGCCTTGGTATGGAACTGGGAGCAGATGACTATATTTCAAAACCTTTTACAGTCGAAGATTTACTAAATTCTGTTTCTACTCGATTGAAACGTGCTGAAGAATTTAAAATTGAAAGCGAAAAGAAACTCAATGATTTAACCAAAAATCTCGGAGCTCCTATTACACAGGTTATTGCAGAACCATTACGCGCTATTTTGGGATTTTCGAAAATGTTGATGACTGAATACAATAACATGGAAAAATTTGAAATGGCTGAGTTTAACAACTTGATTTATAAAGCTGGAATGGAGTTAAATACTGTTGTTAAAAAGTCTTTTATGTTTTACAGTTTGCAGTCCTTGGCTTATGATGAAGCAAGTCTCCAAAAACTACAAGAAGAGAAAACTACAAATATTAAATCGCTTACAGAGAATATTGTAAACGAAATTGCTCTAAACCATAAGCGAAAAGATGATTTTGCAGTTAATATCGAAAATGCTGACCTTAAAATTCCATCTAAATATTATTTAAAAATAATTAACGAAATTGTTGAGAATGCAGTTATTTTTTCAACAAAGCGTTCTACTATTAGGGTAGTTGGAGGAATTGAAGAAAATATGTATGCTCTTACTATTAGAGATGAAGGTATGGGTATGACATCAAATCAAATTAGTCAAATTGGTGCTTTCCAAAAATTCAATCAAGATTTGGGTGAAAATACTGGTGTAGGTTTGGGTCTTATTAACACAAAAAACATACTCAGATTATTCAAAGGGAATCTTACAATTAAATCAACATTAGGTATTGAAACAATAGTTAGAATTACCTTGCCGATAGCATAAATATAGATTATTGAAATATTTAATACCGATTAGTCAACTAAATGCCGCATATTTTCACTTCGTTCAATTTGCGGTTTTGTTGATCTATCGGCATTAACTCCCGAAGGTTCGGGATAAATTCAAAATTTGCTATGCGG
>JAQIBR010000093.1 GCA_027858955.1 Bacteroidales bacterium | reverse complement strand
TCAACCTCTGACTGATTGTAAACTTGATTAATCAAATAATAATTCACCTTATCTTGACTCCAGTTCCCAACCAGACCTACAAGATTAGCTAATTCAACCCAACTCAAATCATTATTAATCTCCGAACCTAAAATATCAGCAGGAGAATCTAACGAGTCCCAGAAAGCAGATGAATTAACATCCCCACTAGAAACAGCAGAGTCAACATAATCTCTCATTGAAGTATTAGCCGTCCCAATAGCAGTATCGACCTCGCTAAAATTGTAATAATTCGGCTTATCCAGGGTCCAATTACCAATTCCCAAATCATTAGTCATCTCTGAGAGTTTAGTAAAATTAGTCCAACCTAAATTGTTCTGGATTAAACTACCCAAAATATCCCCCGGAGTATTCAAGCCATCCCAGTAATTCGAAGAATTAACAGTTCCAATAGAAACAATGCTATCAACCTCACTCTTATTGTACGTTTGAATATTAGTATAATAATTCGGCTTATCCAAAGTCCAATTACCAATACCTAAGTCATTACTAAATTGGCTCAAAGAAGTAAAATTAATCCAACCAAGGTCATTATTTATTCCTGAACCTAAAATATCAGCAGGAGTATTCAAACCATCCCAGTAATTCGAAGAATTAACAGCCCCAGAACCCAAGAGAGAATCAACCTCAGTTTGATTATAAACAAAGGTTTTATTGTAATAAGCAGACAAGTCAATTGAACCAACATCAATATTCGTCAATCCAGAACCATCACCGAAAAAATTAGTAGCAGTAACATTAAACGTCCCCATATTCAAATTCTGATTAATATTCACACCACCTAAATCAACACTCTGTGCCGTATATGCATAAGGCGATTGAGATATCTTCGCTGCCTCAATTAAAGCTGAATCTCTGTAATAACATAGGTAATACTGACTATCATAACTTAAAGCAACATTTTCCAGATAAAAAGAAACAATTCCACGAGAATCAGTAGCAAGGTTAGCAGACTTCGAATAAATAACAGAATTACAATCAGCCGTCGTCGATATATTGAAATCAAAATCAAATGTTCCAGTAATAACTTTTCCAAGACCATCAGTCGTTTGGATATTCAAATGCAACTCATTTAATATCGGTGCAGCGCTAACAGAGACCAAGAACAAAATAGCCATTAATACAATTGAGACCTTATTAAAATTGAAACCTTTCTCGACCATCTTTTTACATTAGTAAGTAAATACGTTTTACCTACAAATAGCAGTCAAATTTACTATATAAAGATTACTTCTAATCAGTGTAACTCCTCGTCGAAATACCAACAGAAACCATATAAAGACCAAAAACCTGTAACCAACCAGTCTTGATATTCAACGATAGAATAAAAGGATAATCTAAAAATTCCAATCTTTTTTATTTCCGATCAGAAAATCAAAACAAAAAAAGAAAACGCCCTTTTCAGATTTTAATCTGAAACCACAATGAAATGAGGACCAGTGGCATTTTCGCAAATTAAATTTACGTTTCCCAATCGGAAATTTAAAGCAAAAAAAAGAAAACGCCCCGACCGAGATTTGAACTCGGGTCACTGCCGTTCTCCAAAAGGGTTGCGTTGAGACGCTAGACCCAAGTTCATTCAACATGAACTGTGTCACCTCTTAAGGAATATATCTTTTGATCTTTTTGAGAGGGCAGCATACTTGGCCACTATACTATCGGGGCTTCTATATCTCCCGAGAGTGTAGTGGGTTTAGCCACAGGTGCAAATTACTTTGCGCCTGATAGAAGTTTCCTAAAAAAACTTCTGTCTATACTATCGGGGCTTCTATATGTCCCGAGAGTGTAGTGGGTTTAGCCACAGATGCAAAAACTAAATTTTTGTAACTGATAGAAGTTTCCTAAAAAAACTTCTGTTTACACTTTTCGAGGCATCGATATGGTTAAATGTTGTAAAGTTTAGCTTAAAAAGATTTCGAAGGTCTTTTCTTAAATTCGTTAACTATAAAAATCATTTTTTGTTTTATTTCTATATAGCGCTATAGTCTAGATGAAAAGTTTCTTTTGTGAAACTTTTATCAGAACACAAAAACTTTGTTTTTGTACTTGTGGTAAACCACTAGTCTATAGCGATTAACAATATAGCGCTATAGTCTAGTGGTCAAGGACGCGGGACTCTGAATCCCGCAACCCAGGTTCGAATCCTGGTAGCGCTATTCATACTCTCCAATCAAAAAAAAGAGTATGACTTTATCAGAATTCTATGCCTCAAAGAAATTTAGAATTTCGGTCGCAAAAAGCGACGGCACACAGGTTAAATAAAAAGCTTAACAAACTTTTTATCTTGCCAAATTTCACAAAAGAAATTTGAGCGCAAATCTCATACAAAATTCCGTTAAATCATTTTCCAATTGATTTAACCTACCTAGAATTTTGGCTAAACAAAGTTTACTTTGTTTTCCCATAATCCAAAGTGAATGGCTAATACAAAATTTCGTCAAAACTTTTCCCCGACGGCTTTACATTGAAAACTTTACCAAGGGTTTTTTACTGCCTGAGATTTTGTTCCCCTAGCGTGTGGTTAGCGAGACTTTTAGCAAAATTTGACATTACTATACTTTTTTGCAAAAGAAATAATTAGCAACGTTGACTCCATAACAAAAATAGCAGAGTCAGCCGGAATATTTGGTCCCATCGTACTAGCCTTACTAATTTGCCTAGGAATTTTATTTAGCCCAATTCCATCTTTTGTTTTAACTATTGCCGCAGAATTTTTATATAATACCTGGTGGGGAGCATTATACAGTTATATTGGACACATTCTAGCAGCGATAGTCCCTTTTGCAGCGACTAGAGCATTTAAAATAAATAAAGAATATTCGAAATCTAAAAAATACAAAGATTTAATCAAAAAAACAAGAATATTTTATACTTACTCTTCAGTGTTCCAATAACCCCTATATCCCTAGTTAGCATAATTTCCGCCTCTTCAAAAATCAAATGGTCCCAATTCTTAAAAATAATTTTAATTAGCTTTACCCTGCCAATATTCTTCTTTTCTTATTTCGGGAACAGCCTAGACAGCACAAATCTAATTGCGATTATTGCTTCTTTTGTTGTCATAACAATTTGCATAATTTTTGGTCTTAAGCCTATAAATAAAAGACATAAAAATTTAGAAAAAAAAACTGATTCAGGCTGCCTAAAAAAAAGGAAGAATCATTATCTAAAAATTTGAATTAAATTTTTAAAAATAAGGCAAACAAACATTTTTATACAAAAACAATCTATATTTATCATGGCATTCAGTGCAACATTCCTAATTGTAGCAGTTGTAGTAGTAGGAATTTGGTTATTTGTCGAAGTAAAAAGACTCAAACACAAGCTCTGGGCATTCTTTCTAATTGGTTTAATTCTCTTCACATATATCAGCTTTTCAGTTAGTCTAAAAGGAAAAGATGTAGATATCAAAAGCATTGATGGAGTAATAAAGGCAGGAAAACTATATGCCTCCTGGCTAGGCTCTTTATTCAATAATGCCAAATCAGTAACCGCATATGCAACAAAACAAAACTGGTCAGAATACGATACAAACGTAACAAACAAGACTCCATTAGATCCAATTTGGGATAGACTATAACTCAAATTTAAACAAATTTGACGACCATTCATAATTAGTAAAAAACCAGTTAAATTATTCATATGTCTTCTTATTGAAACCACATCCCTTTAAGTAAAAATTCCCAAGAATTTTTGCTTTCCCATACGCCAAAGCGAATGGAAAACCACTAGGGTGTGGATGTCTTTTTTTCGATATTATGGCACCCGAAGGGCGATCGTTTCCGATACAAAATTTCGTCAAAACTTTTC
>JAQIBR010000087.1 GCA_027858955.1 Bacteroidales bacterium | reverse complement strand
TTCACTAATCCGTCATAAAGGGCTTCGGAAGTCATGCTTTTTACTTCTTCTTCGGTGAATACCAATTTGTATTCAATTAGCATTGGATAAGGTCTCAGATTGTAAGCCCAGCGCGGATTTAAAATATTCATTCCCTTTAAAACCGGAACCACGACAGGGACTTTCACCATTTTTATAAGCTTGCCGATAGAGGCATCCATAGGGGATGTTACTCCTGACCAATTTCTTACTGCTTCCGGGAAGATCCCTACATTTTCGCCTTGCTTTATTACACTTACTATATCGCGTATCACCTGACTATCACGCATGTTTTTCTTTTTCGGAATTGTTCCTAAACGAGTAAGAAAAAAGCGAAGCAAAGGATTTCTAAAAACGGCATCTGAAGAGACAAAATGAGTAAAAGGTTTTAAAAAATGACCCGCTAAAAAAGGATCCCAAAAACCTACATGATTAGCCAAAACTAAATATGGTGGCTGCAGATTCTTTACTTCTTCCGGCAATTGTTTTTTTACACGATAACGCCAAATAAAAAGTGAAAACACTATAAAAACCAGGAAACGTATAAGTAAGTTAGTTGGGTATACCTTATTTTGTCCCATTTAATTTTATTTTTCGTTAAAGAGTTGAATCATTGCCGATGTCATTGCAGATACACCTGTTTTATAGCTTGGCTCAAAATCAGGGAAGAAAGCTGCATTATGCAAACCTGGTAAAACAGTTCCATTTTCGATATGATCTTGGTATTTTGTTTTGTTTACACCGCCTAGCCAAAATAATGCTATTGGAATATTTTCTTCTGTTCGGCCATATTTTCCAAAATCTTCTCCAACTGTAAGAGGTTCAACCTGAATTACATTGTTATCTCCTAAAAGCTTTTTCATTGGTTGGATAGCTTTTGATACAAGCTCTGCATTATTTACAACTGGAGGTGTAAATTGATTTGAAGTTTTAACTATAGGCCATTTTTCTTTGGGTAATCCGGACGAAATGGCAATGCCTTTTGTAATTCTTTGCAGGGCTTCCAGAATTTTATTATAGGTTTCGTCACTAAAAAAACGTACAGTTAGCTGTAAATCAACCTGATCGGGAATAATATTGTGCTTGGTGCCTCCATGAATTGATCCGACTGTAACTACCGCAGGATGAACAGGATTGATTTCGCGGCTAACAATAGTCTGAATATCTAAAACAATTCGTGAAGCTAAAACAACTGGATCAATGGTAGTATGAGGCATAGCACCATGACCACCTTGCCCAAAAACCTGAATATCAACACTGTTTACTCCAGCAAAAATAGCTCCTGGATAATATCCAATAGTTCCACTTGGAAGCTCTGCGCTTACATGATAGGCTAGTGCATAATCAGGCTTTGGAAAACGCTTAAATAGTCCGTCTGCTATCATAGCATTAGATCCTCCGCTCACTTCTTCAGCAGGTTGCGCAATGGCTACAATCGTTCCTTGCCATTCTTTTTTTAAACTTATCAAGGCTTGCAAAGTTCCTAACCAAGTAGTCATATGCATATCGTGACCACAGGCATGCATTGCTGGTGCTACTTTGCCTTCAAAGTCTTTTGTAATTATTCTGCTCGAAAAATCTAGCCCAGTATTTTCTTTTATTGGCAAAGCATCCATATCGGTTCTTAGCAAAATTGTTTTCCCTTTTCCGTTTTTGAAAACACCGACAACACCATTCCCGCCAATATTTGTAGTTACTTCAAATCCGAGTTCAGCAAGTTTTGCTGCCATTTTTTTGGCAGTTTTAAATTCCATTAAAGAAAGTTCGGGACTTTGATGCAAATCGATATAAATTTCTTTTGCCTTTTTAATCTGATTATCAACGGTTTCCATAATAGGATTTTTTGAAATATTTTGAGAGAAAAGGGATAATGATAAACTTGTAAATAGAATTAATAAGGTTGGTCGTTGCATTTTGTGTTTTCTTAGATTTTGAATTTGTCAAAACTATAAAAAAAAAGGATTGAAGTAAGCAATAAAAACTATATGGCGTTATAAATTGGGCTTTACCAGCAGAATGTACTCATGCAACGGTCTTTGTTTATTGATAGTATGGGGTTTTCGCCATGTTTCATTATCGCCCGATATTGAAAGTTAAACATCATTCTTCTTCAATGGAAGCCAGCCTGTTCGGCTAAGAAGGCTATTCCACATTGGAGTAGGAATGATTAATTCTGATTGCCCGTTCAAATCCAAAGCTGTTTCAATTTCTTCAGCAGCTCCGCGTTCTAATTTGCTTTGCCAATGAGGCTCGATTAAAATTGCACGAGCCATAGCAATCAAAGGAATTCCTGTAGATAAAACATTTTCTACCTGCTTGGGAGTGCCAATACCACCAACCCCAATAATAGGAACAAGATGCCCGACTTTTTCCAAAATTAATTTGGCTCTGGGTTCTGTATCTTTGCCATCGCGAATGGAAGCTCCCCAAAAATCCATTGTGGATACATGGAGGTAATCCAGTTTTTTATGAGAAAGAGCTTCGGATAATACAAGTGTATCTTCGATGCTGATTCCGGGATTTTCCAACTCTTCGGGCGAGATGCGATATCCTATTAAAAAAGATTGAGAGGCATGCTCATCAATGGTATGCTTTACTGCATCGACTACCGCCAAAGGAAAGACCATTCTTTTTGCTAAACTTCCTCCCCAGGCATCTGTTCTTCTGTTTGAATGAGGTGAAAAAAATTGCTGGATAAGGTAATTATTCGCGCCATGTATTTCTACTCCGTCGAATCCACCTTCTATTGCTCTTCGGGTAGATTCACCATAGGCATCAATTGTAGCTTCTATCTCTTTTTCGGTCATCTTGCGTGGTATCTGTGCGCCTTCTCTCAAAGAAGCCACAGCACTGGCACTCACACATTGGCCATCGGCTAGTTCTTTCGCTGGAGACATTCTGCCACCATGATGAATTTGGAGAACTGCCTTGGCGCCTTTTTCTTTGAGTGTTTCGGCTATGCGTCTCAGGCTTGGAATCATTTCATCTGAATGTGCTCCAATCTGCCCATGAAATCCTTTGCCTTGTGGAATAACGTATGCACAGGCTGAAATTAACAAACCTGCACTTTGATTACGATTACGATAATAAGCAATTTCATCATCAGAAACAGTCCCGTCTTCATTTCCCGAATAAGTTGTCATTGGCGCCAGCACAACCCGACTGCTTATTTCGATGCCTGAAACAGGAAAGGTAAAAGGGGATAGTATGTTTTTGTATATTGTATTCATTGTATTTAATTTGAAAAATTTATAAACTGTCCAAATTTCTTTTTCTATATCGACTAGATTAAAAAATTTGGTGCCTTATTAGTGTTTTTACTTTCAGTGAGGGCTAAAGCCGTTGTGCTTTTTGCCAAAGGTATCTTCCAAAGCAATCCCTTCGGGACCTTCGGGAGTGGCGAAAAAAAATAGGCCACCAAAACACCAATTCACCAAATATCACCAAAAATAGAAATGTTTGAAAACACAATACGATTAAATTTTAGACAGTTTCTAATAGGCCTCAAATTTATGGTTTTTTCTTAGCGTTTCTTTTTCTGTTTGTGAATAAGAGAAAACAAAAAAAGTAATCCAAAGACCGCTGGTTTTTTATAAAAATACTTTGTGCTAAAAAACTACCTTTAACTCTGCTACTAAAGGGCGATGGTCGGATACAAGGGGTTCTTTTAATAATTGTATGCTTTTCTTTTCAAATTTCACATCTCCAGCATTTCGATAAATTACATGGTCAATTTCAGACTTAGAATTACCCTGAAAACTTAAATTATCATCTCCTTTTTGTACGAAAACAAAACCTTGCCCAATAAAAAATTGCATAGTTGGTGAATCAGGAGTACAGTTAAAATCACCAGTAATAATAGTTGCAATCAATGGTTTTGATGTCAAAGTTGCCATCCCATATTCACCTCCTTGATAATCCATGAACTTAGCAAAAGTTCCTGTCATAAATGTTTTTTGAGCCAAATAGTCTGTTTGGTTAACACTATCTGAGCGCAGACAGAAATTATCCACTTCCTGCAACCCACATATATCCGGAGATTGTGATTTTATTATTTTCTCTGATCGTGATAAATCCAAAATAGTATCCATTCCTACACCATGACGGATATTGTAAGACATTACTGTCAAGTTAGTTGTCTGTTCCTCTTTACATCCATAAAAACTAAATAGAATTAAACAAATTAGGATAAATGCTGCTTTTTTCATAAGGTCAATTATGTTTTCTTTCTTTGGTTGATGTTAACGGGTGGGGCTATGAAACGTAGCTGCATCCTCCAAATTAATTTTGTTAATACTTACACTCGTCAAATTTATCATTTCTTTTCTTTAGTCATTTTCTTCGTAGTAATATGAGTAGTCAATCCCTGTCATAAACATTTCGCGGTCGTTTATTTTGGTGGTGAGAGCATTATTCAAAAGAGTTTTTAGAACACTACTTTTTGTTGGACTTAGCATCATTGCATTCATGTAATCACGCTTGCTTATTTTACTCCAATCCATGCATTTTTTGAGGCGTTTTTTTAATATCAAATCCAACCATATTCGGGCGCTTCTGCCGTTGCCTTCCATAAAAGGGTGTGCAATGTT
>JAQIBR010000066.1 GCA_027858955.1 Bacteroidales bacterium | reverse complement strand
CTGTAAGGCAGAAAGTAGAGCCTGTCGTTCCAATAGAGACATATCCTTATACCTTGCAACCCATCTTTTTACTTTGACCTTTAGCTTCTCTCGTTCTCGAAAATTATCGCCTAAATAACGATAATCATGCAGCTGAACTGGCGGCGAATAATTCATCCATATCCATTCGGTTGCCATACCATTATGAGTAGTGGACTGGAAAGAATAGGTATGCCAGTTGTTTAAAGACTTCATATATAATGACGATTCATAACCAGAGATCATGACCATACAAGGAATTGACTTTATAACATTCAACAGTTCTATATGCTGAGCAACGCTATATTCATATTTGTAAATAGAGTAATGTTTTTTTCTGGTTTCACGAAGGTAGGGAGGATCACAGTAAATCAGCTCTTTGCCAGTAAAAGGATATTCTTTTAGACATGTTATTGCGTCTCCATGAATTAACTCAAAATCTATCTCATGTTTATTGGTCAATGCCCTTATTGCCTCGGAATCAATTTCTATTCCAATATTTCGCATTGCTTTCTTTTTGTAACGCATAATTGCACCGCCACCTAAATGACTTTCGATATAAACATCATGGGGTGGCATAAGATTAATATATTTTTGATATGTCCCGCCCTTGCCTCCTACAAAATTCATTTTTCCCTCCTGTAAAGATAGTGTTTATATTTATCTATCAATATGCAGATAATGTCAAGAGGAAATTGATATATGAAAAAAAAAGTTTTCGCAAAAAATAGGGATTATGTGTTCTGACTTGGTTTTTGAGATAAATTTTTAATGACTAAATTAAGGGCTGGATGGTTCTATAAATAACACGACAATAATACTTATTATTCTGAAATTTTCAATTCACCATCAAATTTAAATAGGATACAATTATAGCACAAAATGGCAAATATCTCCAATGTTTTCAGGCTTTTCCTACAGCCTCAACTTTGCTCTTCTGCGGTCGCGGCTTTTTGCGACCCGTAGCAAGAGCATTGTTGGAAATTTAAGTTAAATTCTTAAAGTGCTGTTTTTGGGGTCGAAAAATCGATTATTGGCCCGTTTTAGGGGGCGCTATTAGATCTATCTCCTTAATTGACGGACTTCTTGCTTGGGCGACCCCAGGGTCCAGGGTCATCCCAAGGTCGCTTATGATCTTTTAAAGCCTTTAATAATCCAAAGAATAGTAAACAAAATAAGATGTAAACTTCCATAACAAACACTCCAAAAAACGAAAGCAGTAACGACTGTATGCAAGATAAGTATATTTTTTTGAGGTTGTTGTGGTTGTACCGCTTCTGGAAAAGCCTTGGAAAAAAAATAATTGTTAAATTTCGGAGGTTTTTTTCTAAAATCTGATGGGCGATATTTCCCTGATTTCCATGGGGAAAAGTCAAACATATCTAAGGTCACGTCTGTATCATTGTTCTTTTTAATTTTTTCGGTTTTATAAGTTTCAAAATCATTCTTAGCAACTTCGTAGTATTTGTTTATATTGCTGTCATTCCAATCAAAAGCCCGAAAGACATCTTCGGTTTTTGGGGTTACCGTAACATTCCATTCATCAAAACCTATAATTGCTCCTAAAAAGAAAGCAACTATTGATAGTACAATGAAGATTCTATTTAACCCTTTTTTCCAGAGCATATTTACCTTTTTACCTTTTGAGGAATAGTGAAACGAATAATACCTGCCGACCAAAAATCAATTTAATTGGAGAGAGATTAACCGCACCCGATTCGATGCACAACGTATTAAACTCACAGGCCGCCGAGTGCAACGAGGGAACAAGGGTTCCACTAAATATCGTTGAAAGCAACAGCTTTATAAAAGTTGCCACAGATTTTAAAAAAGGTTGCCCCTTGCGGTCGTGTGCAGTGCTGTTATGCTTCGTTTTGAATTTATTTGGTCATGTTTTTTCCAATAGCTTTTTTATTACCTGTTCTTGTTGACCAGGTTCAAGCTGATCTAATGTATCAAATGCAAAGCTCACATCAAGTGGAATAAAATCAAGTTTATTTCGATAAAACCGATATACTAATGCTTTTATATTTGGCAAACACTTTAAAGCGTAGGATAAATTGGCGCTATGCTCTCCACAGATAATTAAACCTTCAACAGTTTGTTTAGCCTCAAGTTTGTGTTTTTTGACCCATCCCATATATCGGAGAATTTGCCCAACTGTGTCATCTGAGCTTTGGCGCTGTTTTAGCTCAACCACTAACCATTTTTTTGAATCTTTACTACGGGCAAGTAGATCTATCTCTCCTATTTCATTGGTATTATACTTTCCCAAATAAGTACCACTTTTCACCAAAGACCATTCATTAGCAAAAGGCGAATTGTTCCAAGTTTCGTATAGCTTTTTATGTAAATCCACTTCATATTCGAAAATTTTTTGAGGGCTTTGTTTTCTGGATGCAACAAATGCTTTACTCTTGCTACTGATTTTACATAGTTCTGGTCTTTTTATTATTTCTGTAGCTAAATTTATATCTTGGTTTACTGTACTTCTGGATTTGACGCCCAATAGAATGGCTATTCTTTCATCGGATTTCTTCGTAAGATTCTGTAATCTCATCAAAAATGACACTAGATCAGGCCAGTTGCTTTGTGATCTTTTTAACTTTCGATAATAGGCTTTACATGTGTCTTTATCGCTAATTTTTGTTGATATTTGACCATATCCACAATTGTGGCATTCTGAGATAGAATCTGGGATATCGTTTTTACAAAGTACACATTTTTTCATGGTAACCTCCGATATCAGTGAAACAATTGATTTTGAGATTTGTTCAAATTTTTAAGTATGTACATCGAAGCATAACCCCCTAACCCCGCAGTTAGCTCAAAAGGATTTGTAAGGCTTTAAAATAGTATGAAAGTTAATATTGGTAAAAGCCATTAAATTTTTTAAAAATGACCTTAAGAACGATTAAACTCACAGGCCGCCGAGTGCAACGAGGGAACAAGGGTTCCACCACATTTGATTAAGAATAACACAGTTCCAAAGTTGTCACAAAGTTAAAAAAAAGCCGACCCTTGCGGCCCAGTGCAGTGCTGGGTTAGCAATAAATTCGTAGATAGCCCTCTATAGTTGTGATTTGAGTTTTTTTAGTACATTTTCTATTTCTTCCGGAGATAGCTTTCCGATAATTTCCCTGGCCTTCTCAATAGTTTCGGTGTTGTATTCTTCTTTGACCATTTGTATTGTTTCATCAATATCAGCGACTTGGACATTCAATTCATAAGCAACTCTTTTACACTCCTCAATCCCTGAATCTGTTAGCTCATACTCTCCTTGGCCGTGAAAAATAATATACCCCTTGTCTCTTAAGTTTTGAATTGTACGCTGAAGAGTCTCTTCAGGATGCTGGGGATATTTTTTATGATTTAAGTGTTGTAACCAATTAACAGCTTTATCAAGATTTTCCATTCTCATTAACTCTGAACGAATAAAGAGCCTACCCGTTGTCTTCAAAAAATCGTAAATCAATAAAAAAGCAACAGTTTCCCAATTTGAGTTTCTAATTTTTAAATTGATTTTTGCCATGCTTATCTCCTTTTTAACAGATGTTAATAGGGTGAAAATTGATTGCTAATGTTTAGATCACTGGCTTGTCCATGTGAATTGGTTTGTTCAGCGGCCCGGGGTAGTGGGGTGGTAAATTCACCTTAGACTACGGCAGAAGCTGTGCTTCACCATGTCCTTCAT
>JAQIBR010000043.1 GCA_027858955.1 Bacteroidales bacterium | reverse complement strand
CGTTCTTTGCGTTTAACTTTTTAACCGCAAAGGTCGCTAAGGTCTACGCAGAGAACCGCAAAGTTTTTTATCCTACACTCTCCTCTTAATCATTTTTATACTGAGCCTGTCGAAGTGCCTTTCAATTCCTCAATTTCTTTTTTCAATTCTACCATTCGCAATTCGCGGCCAACAAAGGCTTTATTTATCCTTTCCAGTTTCATATTCTTCTCTTCTATTTCCATGGTTCGTTCTTTTACAAGATTTTCCAAATTATCACGGTGTTTATTTAGTTCTTCCTCAGCATTTTTACGTTCTGTGATATCAATAATAGTTCCCAATAATCTGGTTGGTTTTCCATTTTCGTCCTTAAAAAGTTCAGCCCTTGCATTTAGCCAAACAATACTGCCATCTTTCTTTACTATTCGGTGATCGATATTGTAGTCTTTGATCCCTTTTGCTGCTAATTCAAGATTCTCGTTTACAAAAACAATGTCATCAGGATGGATCACTTTATTCATGTGTTCAATCTCATTGCCAACATCTTCGCTTATCTCATAAATTCGTTTAACTTCGGGTGATAGGTGAATAGCGTTGGTAGTTAGGTTCCAATCGAGGAAGCCAAAATTGGCAATTTCTTCCGCTTTAAGCAATTGTACGTTAAGCAGTTTTATTTCTTCCTCTGCTTTTTTACGTTCAGTGATGTCGTGAACTGCACCAACGAGATGTGTACAGCGGTCGTTTTTATCGAATACAGGAGCCACACTAACTTCGCCGGTCAGCCAGCCGGTTGGATATTCAGAAGTCTCTTCCCATCTAACGATAGTTTTTTTTGTAATGGCATCTTTGTACTTTCCCAACACCATACTAAGAGAGGGTTCCGGTATAATTTCGTTAACCAACTTTCCTATAATCGCATCCGGTGGAATACCCGTAACAGAGCTAAACGATAGGTTGACCGAAGAAAACCGATACTGCTCTTCTTCCTCGACCGATAAATAATAAATTATATCACCAACAGCATCATATATTGACGACAGCCTTTGTTCGTTTTCGAATAATGCTTTTACGTTAAGATTTTGCTTGGTGATATCTCTTAAAATGACGAGCGTTAAAGATTTTCCTGCAAATTCGTATAAAGAAGCATGAACATCCAAGTCAAATTCGGAACCATCTTTTCTAAGGCCTTTTGTTTCATACACCTGAGGTGTTAAATCCCCCTTTGATCGACTTTGGATATTGCTTAGAATTTTATTGCGTTCTGTTGGAGCAATAAGATCTAAAATAGATTTACTTATCAATTCATCACTGTGGGAATATCCAAAGAGATTTAAATACGCAGAATTAACGAATGAATGTTTGCCCATTTGCGAAACTCCAATAGCATCAACGGATTGCTCAAACACAGTTCGGAATTTTATTTCACTTTCACTCATCGCATTTTCTGCCAGTTTGCGTTCGGCAATTTCTGCTTGAAGTTCAGAAGTACGCTTATCAACAAGCTCCTCCAGATTCTCGCTGTGCTTAACAAGCTGCATTTTATGCCAACGATTTTCCATATCTAAAGCAACTACATTAATAAAATTATTTAAGGAGATTTTGAATTTATTAAAATCATCTATGTTTTCAATAAAAAGACAAATAATTCCGAAGCTGCGTTTGGTAGTTTGTAATGGGAAAAGGATCAAGTTTTCATTTAAAGGCTTACTAATGGGGAAATGATCCTGTTCGTCTGGTATATTTCTTAGGTATTCTGATATTGATTTAATCTCTTGAAACACCTTATTCGGCTTACATTCACTTTGCCGAGAACAAAAGAAACAGGCTTTAATTCCGGGGATGGAAATAAGTGCTTGTGTTATAAATTCGCCCAGTTTTGTTTCATCAGGGAAAATGTGAAACATTGTTTGAGCAGCGAAAAGTTGATTTAACAACTTTATTTGAATGTTTGAATCTATATCCGAATTAGTTTCCATCGATTTCATTATTTTGATGCTTGTTCCTTCAAAAAAGCTTCTGTTTTCATATAATATGGATTTCTGACTATCTGTCCGTGAACAATAATTTGAGGATGAACTTTAAGACATTGAAGAATTGTTGCTCCATCAAATTTATTGGCATCGTATTAGCAAATTGAGGTAACAGGATATTCATCAAGAATATCGTTCACTTTTGCTTCATATTCCATTAATCGATCAGAGCCGGGAATCCCTTTTAATGCCCAGGATGTTTCTCCGGTTACTCTCGATGCGGGGTAACCTTCTTTTTTAGCATTTGTATGAAAATCTTTTAAATTATCCAGCATAAGTTTGGGCTCAAATATTCCGTTTGGATAGTACGTATCTGCCGTTCTTGCAACGCTGAACCTTCCCGTTTTATCATTATCTGAAATTTTCAAACCCATGTCTTTGAGCCAAGATTTAACTTCGTCGAGCGACATTTCATCGGCAAAGCATGAAACTTTTTCGCCAGCAGAATATCCTCCATCTAAATATTTCGAGATGATTTTTTTGCGTTCTTCTTCGTCGCTAAATATTAGGCACATGTGTGTGCCAGCTGGGAATTTTTCATCTGTAAATCCCATATTAACCATTATTTTATCTTTACACATAATGTTTCCTCCTTATTAGATTAATGAATTATTTATTTTGTTAAGTGGTTGAGAAGTAATTTGTTAAACAGGAATCTCAACTTAGCAACGTATCTTACTTAACTACTTCCTGCTATTAGCTTTTCAATTTATTCATTATCAGTAACAACATTGCGGCGTGTGTATTATATTGACTTTCAGTAACGAAACTTTACTAGTTCCGGCCCTAAATATACAAAATAAAAATGAGCGGATGATCTTTTTTACGAGGTGAGTGGTTGAGTATGGTGAGTGAGGTGAGTGAGGTGAGTGATTCGTCAGAATAAATCTTTACTTTCCAATATTCTTTCGTAAATTCGAAAACAATTATGAGCAAAAGAGCATTAAAAAAATATGTAAGTGAATTGACAAAAGAACAGCTCGAAGAGCAAATTCTTGAATTATATGGTCGTTTAAAAGAAGTGAAAGAGTTTTACAATTTTGTTTTTAATCCAAATGAAAATAAGCGTATTGAAGAATGCAAATTCAAAATTCAGAAGGAATATTTTCCTGTTTCCGGCAGAAGGCCAAAGAAAAGAAGATCGGTTGCGCAGAAATGCATTAAAGCTTTTTTAAAGCTTGGGATGGAACCTTCTTATATTGCTGATATAATGTTGTTTAATATAGAAACAGCGGTTCTTTTTTCAGCTGAAAATATTATTAAGCAAGAAGCGTTTTATACAAGTATTCAAAGGTCTTTTATTGAAGCTGGCAAATATATTTTAGAATGCGGATTGATGCCTGCTTTTAAGGAGCGCCTGGATAAAATAAGCAATGATGTTTGGGAACAAGAATGGTTTAATAAGGAGGCTTTTTGAGTTTGGCTGGTTGCTGGTTGCTGGTTGCTGGTTGCTGGTTGCTGGTTGCTGGATGCTGGTTGCTGGATTCTGGGAACTAGAAACTAGAAACTAGAAACTTGGAACAAGGAACAGGGAACAGGGAACAGGGAACAGGGAAGAAGGAAACAAGAAACAAGAAACAAGAAACCAGAAACTCATAAGGTCTAATACAAAAAGCCCCAACTATTTTTAAATAATCGGGGCTTTTTGGAGTTTGATGTTCTTATTTTTTCAATTCCAATCCCAAATTCTTTCCTTTATCTCTAGCAGGAATTCCATCCACCATCCATTCAGGTGCTGGAGCGCCTTTAAGGTAATGATCAAAGAATTGTTTCATACGTATAGTAAAGTCCATTTGATTGGAACGTTTAACTGTTAAATTATGTCCGGCTTTATTATAGTTTAATAACCATGCTGGTTTATTTAATCTGCGCATCGCGACAAAAATTTCAATTCCTTGATACCAGGGAACTGCTCCGTCAGCATCATCGTGGCGAAACATAATTGGAGTATTTATTTTAGGCACATAAAAAACAGGAGAGTTTTCGATATAATGCAAAGGTTTTTCCCATAGAGTCCCTCCTATTCTACTTTGCGTTTCCTCATATTGGAAAGCACGATTCATTCCGCTTTTCCAACGAATTCCACCATAAGCACTTGTCATATTAGAAACTGGAGCTCCTGAATTGGCTGCTTTAAATATGTTGGTTTGTGTAACAATATAAAGTGCTTGATAGCCGCCCCAACTTTGTCCTTGAATTCCAATGTTTTCCTTATCCACAAATCCTTTGTCAATCATAGATAAAGTACCACTCACAACATGATTGTATGCACTCATTCCGGGATAACCTTCTTTGTAATGAATATTAGGCATAAATACCAAATAGCCATTGCTAATATAATGCAATGGATTAATAACTGAGCGACTGGGTGTTGGATAATAATGATTAAACAAATTATCGGAATGTAGGCGATAAAAATATACTATCATCGGATACTTTTTGTTTGGATCGAAATTTTCAGGTTTATAAAGCAAGCCTTCTACTTCATTGCCGTCCATGTTATTCCACTTTACTAATTCAACACTTCCCCAATTATATTCTTGTTGTTGAGGATTGGCTTCCGATAGCTTTGTTTCGTTATTAAAAGATAAAGAACTTGACCATAAATTATAATACTCGTTTAAATTACCTCTTCGCCAAATAATACGTTTAGCTTTTCTTGCTTTTATTGGTGTATAATATCGATTATCGGTTAAAACTAATTTTTCAACATTTCCAGATTTAAAATTTAGATTATAAAATCCTGCTTGTTTAGTGGTTTTATTCTGCACACGAAGCATCATTGGATCTTTTGTATTTATCCACTCTTCTTCTGGCTCGAGCCTTAAGTAACGTAATTTTGTGTTGTTTTTTCTACCAAAACCTTTAGTTAAGTTGCTAGGATTTTCTTTTCCTGATGGATCGGCTAACCAAAGGTCGAATTTATCATAGAAAATAATGTTTTTATCATTAGCAGTCCAGCCGGCAATTCCATAATCTCTAGGGTCTTGTGGGTAATCGTGCGACTCATCATAAAGCGGTTGCTCTATACCTTTACTAAGATAAACAGTATTACCGCCATTCACGGGTTTTGCGTACCAACTACTATCTTCATTAGCATACCAATATACATATTTGCCATTCGGCGATAATCCAAAGCGTGATTGAATTTCTTCAAGCAATAATGTTTTTTCACCATTTTGAACATTAACTGCATAAACATCACGATAGCCCGGGCTTTCCCATGAGCTTCTTTTCCTATATGCTCTGTTATCTGTTCCTAAGGCAATATCTGAATTACCTTTTAGCATTGGGCGCACGTCTTCCAACTCTTCTGTTGCTAATTGAATAAGCGTATTGGTTTTAAAATGAAAAACGCTTAAATAACTTTCGTTTCTATTTCGTTTAAGTCGTGCCAATTGCTGTGGTTGCAAATATGGATCGTTCCAATGCCACAAATCAATATTTACTTTTTCTTCCGGCAAAAGAGTATCTTTCATTTCTTTCTCAGGTTTTTCAGCAATAGCAAAATAAAGTTTCTCATCATTGCGAGAGAAGTAAATTCTAGCATTTTGGCTTGGAGAAAAATCATTAGAAAAGGCACTATTGGAAGTATCAGAAATCATTTTTATACTCTGCGTTTTTAAAGAAAAGCTTTGTAAGCGATAAAGTTTGCGTTTTGCAGTGTCGGAAGTACTTAAAAACGCCAAATTATTGCCATCATTATCAGCAGTAAGCTTTTTAAGCAAACCCTCTAGTTCAAAAACTTCTGCAGCAATTTCTTTTTTTGTATCGAAAACAAAAAGTTTGGAAAGCGGCAGGCTATCTCTTTCGAAAGTGCTGAATCCGATTAATTTACCGTTTCGCGAAAGAGTATAATCAACAACGTTTTTAAACTCATGTTTTGCTCCACTTGCAGGGTTAGTCACCCATAAAGTATTGGTTTTAGGATCGTCTTTAGGTGCTTTTTTCTTGTTTTTCGACTTTTCCTTGATTTCTGTTGTGTCTTTTTTGGGCTCTTCAGGTTTTAGTAAAAAAGCCATCCAATTACTTTCTTCTTCGGCAAGTTTAAAGGAAATCAAATCAGCATATGATTCGAGTTCTCCATTATTAAGGTTTAGAATAAATAAGGAGTCTTTTGGCAAGTCATCTTTTTTCTTCTTTTTTAGTTTAAGGTCACGAACCTTATTGTATTCGGCCTTAACTTTAAAAGCAAGAAAATCTTCCGATTCGGGAAAAACGGACTTGTATCCTCGCGGAAATACCTTTTCAAAAGTTCCGTCAAAACTTTTAAGAACAAGGTTTCCATCACCAACTTGTGGATTTAATTCATAGCTCACAAAGTTGCCATTGCTAGAAATGATAGGAGCGGATACACTTTTCCAATTGTCGTAAATATCAGGAGAAACCGTTTTTTTAGTTTGAGCAATCAATAAGGATTGGCCCATTACTAAAAAGGCCAAAACAAGTAAAATTCTTCGCATAGGTTTATGTTTTAAAAGGTTAATTGAGTGCTAAAGTACGATTTTTCGGTTATTGTCATTTAATTGTAAAATTCAGTATCTTCGTGAAACAAAAAAACACACATCATGAAACATAAAATAACCATTCTGTTATTGCTCAGTCTATTTATTGTAGGTAGTAGTTACGCACAAAACAAAAAGAAATCTAAAAAGGTGATCTTAAAAGGGCTTGTTTTATCCGCTGATAGCACAGCCATTCAAAATGCAACTATTTTTATTGATGGGAAAACATCTAATGTTAAAACCGATGCCGAGGGTCGCTTTAGGCTTAAAGTAAAACCAACAGTTAAGTCCATTACTGTTTTTACACTTTTCTATGGAGTTGCTGAATATGCATACCATGGTGAGGAAGAAATTACATTTGTGTTGTCGTCGGATAATGCTGTACATCAAGACGAATTAAATAGTCCACAAAATCGAGAAGGTGACCAAATAAATGTTGGATATGGGACAAGGAGCAAGCGTAATCTCACTACAAGTGTGGGAGAAGTTGATGAGGATCATTTAAAAAATGCACGGCATTATACTAACATATATGATATGATTAGAGGTGAAGTTCCGGGGGTTGTGGTAAGTGGAAATAGTATTACTATTCGAGGTATATCTTCACTTAACCTCAGTAACGAACCGCTTTATGTTGTTAACGGTAGTCCTGTAAGCTCCATTTCTGGTATATCCCCTAATGATGTAAAATCTATTTCTGTTCTAAAAGGATCATCAGCAGCTATATATGGGTCACGAGGTGCAAATGGTGTAATTTTGATAACCCTTAAATAGGCAATGGATTTTTAGCTGCACTTCAAGGCTTAACATCTCAAATATCTGTTTTCTTCTAATTTGAATATGCATAATTTATTCTCACAAATTAGTTGTTAATTCACATCAAATCAAAGTGTTTACATCTGAAGACCTTGTGAGATTTTTGGCTGTGGATTTATAACCGCTATGTTCGCAAAGATAGCGCAAAGCTCGCTATTTTATTTATGTTTGATTTCTAGCGCTTTGCGTTCATTGCGAATTCCTTAGCGCTCATTGCGGTTAAATATGATGCGTTTACCCTTTATTAAAGCTTGAAAAATTAGCACGCTTAGCTAAAATTTCCTTATCTTTAGAATCAAAATTAACACCAAAAAAAGTTTTTTTATCCTGTTTTTTATGTGAAACTTTGTCACCTTAAGATAAGAGATTAATCAATTGATTTAAAGCATGAGCGATCAACTAAAACACGAATGTGGAATTGCCTTTTTACGCCTTCGAAAGCCTCTTGAATACTATCTTGCTGAATACGGATCGCCTCTTTGGGGTTTGAATAAAATGCATTTACTGATGCAGAAGCAACATAATCGTGGTCAAGATGGTGCAGGAATAGTAAATGTTAAAATTGGAATGCCACCCGGACATAAATATATTAGTCGCGAACGCTCTAATACAGATTCACCTTTAAAAGATATTTTCAATAAAGCTTACCAACCTTTTCTTGAGCTTGAGAAAAAAAATAGATCGCTTTTAAATGATGTGAATTATTTAAAGATGAATCATCGTTTTACCGGTGAGGTTTTTATAGGACATTTGCGATATGGTACTTTTGGAATTAATTCTATCGACAGCATTCACCCGGTTTTAAGAACAAACAATTGGAAAACTCGTAATCTTATTCTCTCTGGCAACTTCAACCTTACTAATGTGAGTGAACTTTTTGATCGATTAGTTGGTTTTGGGCAATATCCTACCGAAACTTCTGACACTATTACGATGTTGGAAAAAATTGGTCATTTCCTGGATGAAGAAAATGAAGAATTGTATCGAAGATATAAATACGAAGGCTTTTCCAAGGAAGAAATTACTCATCAAATTGCAGATAGTTTAAATATTAAAAGCATTCTTCAAAGAGCATCTCATGATTGGGATGGCGGCTATGTAATTACCGGATTACTAGGCCATGGCGATGGTTTTATTATGCGTGATCCTGCAGGTATTCGCCCAGCTTTTTATTACGTTGATGATGATATCGTTGTAGCAGCTTCGGAGCGTCCGGTTATTGAAACCAGCCTAAATGTTCCTGGAGAGAAAATAAAAGAATTAAAACCCGGCCACGCTTTAATTATTAAGCACAACAACACTGTTGAAGAAGTTCAAGTACTTACTCCTCAAACTCCCAAAGCTTGTACATTTGAACGAATTTATTTTAGTAGAGGAACGGACAAAGACATTTATAAAGAGCGTAAAAAACTTGGGTCATTAATTACATCCACAGTTCTTAACGCCATTCAGCACGATATTAGAAATACAGTTTTTTCTTTTATTCCTAATACTGCAGCGGTTGCATTTCAGGGAATGGTTGAAGAATTGAATAAATTTTGTAATCAGCAAAAAGCTGATAAGGTTCTGGAACTTGGCGATAAGCTCAATAAGAAAACATTGGAAGATATTATGCTTTTTTCTCCTCGAATTGAAACTGTTGCGGTGAAAGATATGAAGTTGCGTACTTTTATTACGCAAGACACTAAACGTGATGATTTAGTGGGCCATGTGTATGATATCACTTATGGTTCTATAAAATCAGGTGAAGATAAACTTGTGATTATTGACGATTCTATTGTACGTGGAACAACACTTAGGCAAAGCATTATCAGCATACTCGACCGACTTGGACCTACTGAAATAATTGTTGTTTCTTCTGCGCCTCAAATTCGCTATCCCGATTGTTATGGCATTGATATGGCTCGACTAGGTGATTTTATTGCTTTTAAAGCAGTAATAGAACTCATTAAAGAAACAAAGCAAGAATCGATTATCAATGAGGTTTATCTAAAATGCAAGTCTCAGGAAGGCTTAGCAAAGGAAAGAGTCGTGAATCATGTAAAATCTATTTACAAACCTTTTACAGCACAACAGATATCGAATAAAATTGCTCAGTTGGTAACGCCAAAAAAAGTTAAAGCAAAAGTGAGTGTTATCTATCAAAGCATTGAGGATTTGCATGTTGCATTACCTAATCATAAAGGTGATTGGTATTTTACTGGCGATTATCCCACTCCAGGTGGGAATAAAGTCGTTAATACTAGTTTTATCAATTATATTGAAGGAAAAGACGGAAGAGCATATTAATACCGATTAGTCAACTAAATGCCGCATATTTTCATTTCGTTCAATTTGCAGTTTTGTTGATCTATCGGCATTAACTCCCGAAGGTTCGGGATAAATTTAAAATTTGCTATGCGGCATTTTGAACTACAATTGGTATAAGACGGGTTATTACCATTAAATAGCAGACATAAAACTGATAAATAGACCTCTTTCGCTCATTTTATTATACGAGTATTCGAAACGGAAAACCATATCATAATATGTTACAATGTTTATACCTGCGCCATAGCCAATTAAAGATTCGTTTTGTAGCGTATTAGATAATTGGGGTAGTTCTGTTGTTGAATAGGCCGCATCTACAAAGAAGCTTAAATAAACTGACCAATGAACTTTGCTAAATTTGTTTGGAAGAATTTGAAGGTTAGAAATTTGATCTTGAAATAAAGCATATTTAAGATCTGTTTTTAATAGTGCAAAATTCTCTCCATCTATAACGTAATATTCATATCCTCTCACGAATTCTTGACTATAACCGAGACCCGTATTTAGAAAATATGGATTCCTGCCAGTACTTGCCACACGACCTGCAAATCCACTTGCAAAGTACCAATTGTTCCCCAAATCCCAATATTTTCGTAAATTTCCGCTAAGCGATAATAGATTAACATTTGCATTTGAAGAAATTCCCAAACCTTGTTTCTCAAGAACAAGATCTATATAATATCCATTTAAAGCGTAGTTCTTATTGTCGCGATGATCGTTTCTAAAAGTATAGGTTAGCGAAAAATATTTAAACTTAGTATTTTGATCAGGATCAAAATCAGGATTCATTTGGAAAACAATATCACTGTATTGATGATCGTTGTATCCTAATTGAAAATTATGTGAAATATGTATATTCTTGCGAATATTTAATGCAGCGTATGCATAATAATGATATCGAGCATATTCCTCATCGCGATACCGAACTGGTTTATTATCAATTGTTTGATAAGTAACTTCGTGATTTCTTGTTAGTCCGGCAGCTAAAAATATGCCCAATGTCTGGCTTCTATTTATAAAAGGAATATCGTAATAAAAGCCTAGTTTTTCGTCGTAACCTCCTTGTGCTGTAATCTTTAGAGCCTCTCTTCGGCCTCGAAAATTCTCCCAGGTAAAAAATAAACCATAATTAATTTTAGAAATATCTTTTGATTGCCACCAGGCACTTGGATTTCTTTCTGCAATTTCAAATAATGGCATTGGCCAAATGTACCAACGTTCGTTTAAATCAATATGAATATCAGCAAGCCTTTTACCTTTAGAAACAATTTGGACATCTCGCACATTTACAAAATTGAATAAAGAAGTGTTGTTTATGTTTTCTTTACTTTTTTTTATCGCTTCTGAAAATGCATTAGAGCAAATACTGTCTCCTTCCTTTAGAGTCAATTCTCTATAAATAATTTTGCTTTTAGTTATTTTATTTCCTCTAAGGTAGATTTTATTTATATAAATCATTTCTACAGAATCGGCACATGATTTTTTGTTTTTATTCCCAAAAGCAATTGTAGAAATGAAGGCTAAAATTATTAATATGAAAAGATTCTTCATTTTATAAGTTCAAATAATTCATTAGAGCATCATAGTTGTCGTGTATCTTGGAATCGAGTTTTTCTTGAGAATAAAAGGCTCTTACAAGATAATTATACCTGTAAAAAGTTTGTAATACAGGTTCTATATCCATTGTATTTAATTTTAAAGTCACTTCCATTCGGGTTGATTCTGGGTGAGTACTGACATATAAATTGATAAGTTTTGAATTGTTAGATTCTATAATTTGTGCAATCTGCGACAAAGAATAATCGTGAACATTCATTTCCAACACAATAATTCCTCCTGGATTAATAACTCCTGTAATTTCTGCCAAACGACTTACTAAAGCCCAAGAATGAATGGCCCCAATATATTGATTCTTAGTATCTAATACGGGTAACAAACTAAGGTTGTCATTTTGAAAAGCGGTCAGCACATCATAAATATGTTGATTTTCTATAATAGATATTAAAGGCTTAGCAATTGGATGTGCACCTACTGCATCTTCAAACTGATTATGAGCGTAAATATCATCTTCGGAAATCAGTCCTAAAAACATTGTTTCGTTGACAATGGGCAAATGTTTCACTTTAAATTCTTCCATCAAACTAATGGCCGTAAGTGCCGAGTCGGATGTTTTGAGCGGCACAATATATTCACTTATCAATTCTATTGCGAGCATACTAATAGGGGTTTTCAGAAAAATAATCGTCCTTTATGATGGCAAGATAGTTATTATATCTTGATTGAGCAATAGAGCCACTATTTACTGCATCTATCACTGCGCAATTTGGTTCATGAGTATGAGAACAGTTGTTGAACTTACAGTTTTGTGAAATATTTCCGAATTCGATAAAATATGAGGGCACTTCTGATGGTACAAAATCAATCAGACCAAAACCTTTTATTCCAGGTGTGTCAATAATATACCCACCAATATCTATGTGATGCATTTCGGCAAAAGTTGTCGTATGCGTTCCTTTTTCTGTAGATACAGAAACATCAGCAGTTTTCAATCGTAAACCTGGCTGAATTGTATTTACAATTGCTGATTTTCCGACACCACTGTGTCCACTAAACAAATTTGTTTTGTTTTGAATCATTTTTTTAAAAGGTTCTATTCCTTTGCCCGTTTGGGCAGATAGAGCAAAGCACGCATAGCCTATTTTTTGATAAATTTCCATCCATTCATCCATTTGTAACTGTAATTCAGGAGTATTTAAATCAATTTTATTAAATACTAAAATTGAAGGAATATGATATGCTTCTGCTGTAACAAGAAATCGATCTATAAATCCGCTAGAAGTGCGTGGAAAAGATAAGGAAATGACCAAAATAGCATAATCAATATTTGCTGCAATAATATGCGATCTGCTACTAAGCTTTGTGGCTTTGCGAATTAAATAATTTCTGCGAGGGTGTATAGTTTTGATTAAACCAACTTCTTCTTCTTTCAGAACAATAAAGCTCACATTATCGCCTACTGCGAGAGGGTTGGTACTGTTAATGCCTTGAGTTTTGAAGCGCCCTTTTATTTTGCATTTAAACAACTCCTTAGCCTGTGTTTGCACTAAATACCAACTGCCTGTTGATTTAATTACTAAGCCTTCCAAATTATTGATTATTAATAGAATGTATTTTAAGTTGCAAACTTACAAACTAAATGTATATAGATTGATCAAATTGTATGTATCATAATCATTAATTTAGTTCCAATAAAGTATATTTAAAAATATATGAGCGAGTTATTAATTCTTCCACAACTTTAAAGCTTCCTCAATAAATTTATCATTTTGGAGAAATACTTGATAAAAACCGTCAAAATATAAATTACGTGCAATTTCTGCTTTTAAAAGGTTTAATATATAAAGCTTAGAATCTTGCAGCTCTTTTTTACTTGGTTTTAATTTCTTTACTTCCTGTGAATTTATTAGGAGCTTATATAAAGTTTCATCTTCTTTAAAATCGGAAATAAATTCATTAACTGATTTTAGGCTTGCTAATTTTTTACGATTTTGATCAACATAATCAAAAGCAAATTGGTATATAATAGATTGATTTAACAAACGATTATAAAATGAGAAATTAATGCTTGTATCCGTCGACATAAAATGATCTGGCCAAATTCCACCACCACCATATACAGTTCGCCCTTCAAGAGTTTTATATTTTAATGAATCTGGTATTGATAAACTATCTGGGGCAATTAAGGATTCTTTATGAATTCGTTTATAATAGTCATTGAAATATTCTTCATTGCCGTTTTCATATGGACGTTGAATACTCCTGCCACTTGGCGTGTAATAACGTGCCACAGTTAATCGAACTGCTGACCCGTCTGTATAATTCATTTGTTCCTGAACAAGACCTTTGCCAAAAGAGCGTCGCCCAACTATTATTCCACGATCGTTATCTTGAATAGCGCCAGCAACAATCTCAGACGCTGATGCAGAATTCTGATCCATTAGAATAATTAGATCGCCTTTTGAGAAAGATGCTCCCCTTGATGCTTTAAAGCTTTGTTTTGGGCGATTTCTACCTTCGGTATATACTATTAATCTTCCTTTTTCCAGAAATTGATCTGCAATATAAATTGATGCTCCAAGATATCCACCACTATTACCTCTCAAATCCAGTATAAGTTTTTTCATACCTGCATCAATGAGATTTTCCATCGATTCGCCAAACTCCTTTATTGTACTAGCAGAGAATCTACTTAATTTAATATAACCTATAGTGTCATCAAGCATAAAATTTGCATCGATACTGTATGTTGGAATTGCAGCTCTTTTTAGTGAGAATTTTAACAATTCATCAACTCCATTACGTTTTACCAATAAATTTATTTGCGATCCCTTTTTACCTTTTAAACGTTTTTGAATATCAAAACTACTGAATTTTTTACCTACTAAAGTGTCATTATTAGCGATTACTATTCTATCTCCTGCAAGGATTCCTGCTTTCTGAGATGGACCATTTTCTAATGGTAGTATTACTACTACGCTATCTTTTACCATTCTGAACTGTATACCTATACCATCGAATTTTCCCAAAAGAGGATCATTAGCTGCATGGAATTCTTCTTCACTAATATACACTGAATGTGGATCTAACTTTGATAGAATATCTTCAACTGCGGTTTCTTCTATTTGATAAATCGCAACGCTATCTACGTAATCATCAGCAATATATTGAAGCACATTGTTGATTTTGTGATTATTAGTTGTAGATTTTGTATTTTTCATTAGGGCTTGTCCAAGCAAGATTCCCGTAAGAAAAATCAATATAAAGTAGAAAAGATTATAAATTTTTTTATTGAACATCGTATTGTATTTTGGTTTCAAAATTACAGGCTTTTTTGATAGTTTTCATTTTTATATTAGATTTCTCTTTTTTTGCCCACTCCACTTGCTTAATTTTGCCGCCTAAATTTTTTAATATGCAAAATTGGTTTATTTGTAAAATAAAATATCAGAAAATCGATGATCATGGTAAAATGAGTCGTACCAGTGAAACTTATTTGATTGATGCTATCAATTTTACAGAAGCAGAAAGACGTATTTTCGAAATTATGGAAAAATATGTGAGTGGAGAACTAGAGGTTGTTGGTATTTCGCGTACAAATTTTACCGAAATCTTCAGTTATGATGATGGTCAATATTGGTATAAAGCAAAAGTTGGTTGGAGTATTTTCGATGAGAACAGTAGCAAAGAAACCAAAGTGAGCAATCAAATGTTGGTTGCAGCTAACTCTGTGAGAGAGGCTTACGATAGAATCTCCGAAAACCTTGAAACTATGTTAGTTCCTGTTGAGATTAGCTCAATTTCTATTAGTCCGATATTAGATGTATTTCCACTATTCGATAGTGAGGAAAAAGCGGAAGAATAATTTTGTAATGTTTTCTTTTTAATCTAGTAACTTATTTCTTTTGGAAAAGTATAAAGGATTGTTCACACATCGTTATAGTTTATAATAACTATCAACTGTGGCTATTAATTAATAGGGTATGCTAAAAAATAAAAAAATTCAGATTAACTCAAGCCTTACCGAGCTTTTTAAGGTAGAAGAATTCGTTGAAACTATTTCTGATGTTTACAATATTAATAATAATTACTACTCAACTATTCTCATGAGCTTAGATGAAGCAGTAAGAAATGCTATTGAACATGGTAACAATTTTGATATTAAAAAAAAGGTAACAATTTCCTTTAAAACTGATAAGGGAAATCTTATATTTTCTGTTAAAGATTCTGGTGCAGGATTTAAGCTTTCTGTTATTCCTGATCCAACTAATCCCGATTATGATATTAGTCAAGAAACTGGAAAAGGATTATTTTTAATGAAACATCTGAGTGATGATCTTAGCATTAATGCTAAGGGAAATGAAGTTTCGTTGCATTTTAAAGTTTCTAGTATCAATAAGGAACTTGCTCTTCAGCGCACATCTGCTTTAAAGTCTTTTTTTCAGGGTAGCAAGCAAATTGTTAAAGCATAAGGAGTGGACTCCCATATTATTTTTATCGACAATGCCAAAAAGCTTGATTCTAATGATCTTAATCGTTTTAAGCCATGGATTGTATCATGTGCAAAAAATGAAGGATTCTATGTTGGTGAATTGAGTTTTACTTTTTGCGATGATGCATTTCTTAATAATATTAACGTTGAATATTTAAATCACGATACTTTTACTGATATTGTTACTTTCGATTATGGAAAGCAAAATATAATTGCAGGTGAAATATTTATAAGTGTTGATAGGGTTTTCGAGAATGCTAGTAAATTTAATCAAAACTTTGATCAAGAAATTCATAGAATTATTATCCATGGAGTTTTGCATTTATTGGGGTATAAAGATAAATCTCCAGAAGAAAAGAAACAAATGAGCACTAAGGAAGATTATTATTTATCTTTGCTGCCTGATTTGGATAAGTAGAGTCTTAATATTCCAACATATATTCTTGAAATACAAGTATATAGAATGAATGTTTCACGTGAAACCTTAATTAATGTTTGAAAAATATGACGTCATAGTTGTTGGTGCTGGTCATTCTGGTTCTGAAGCTGCCGCTGCTGCTGCTAATCTCGGATCAAAGACATTACTAATAACAATGGATTTGAATAAAATTGCTCAAATGTCGTGTAATCCAGCTATGGGAGGCATTGCTAAGGGACAAATTGTTCGTGAGATTGATGCATTAGGTGGTTATTCTGGAATTGTGACAGATAAAAGCATGATCCAATTTCGCATGCTTAACAAATCTAAAGGTCCTGCTATGTGGAGTCCGAGAGCTCAAAGCGACAGAATGTTATTTTCACAAACTTGGCGTGAAATGCTTGAGCAAACTGATAATCTTGATTTTTGGCAAGATAGTGTTATCGGCATTATTTCTGAAGGAAATAGAATTATTGGTGTTAAGACCAAAATGGGCCAAGAAATTCATGCCAAAGCTGTTATTCTTACTGCGGGAACCTTTTTGAATGGAAAGATGTTTATCGGCGAAAAGGTTTTGTTTGGTGGTCGCATGGGCGAAGCTGCATCGACAGGCATAACTGAAGATTTAATTCGAATGGGTTTTAGATCTAGTAGAATGAAGACAGGTACTCCTGTTAGAGTTGATGGACGAACTATTGATTTTAAAAAACTAACCGAACAAGCTGGTGATAATATAACTGGTAAATTCAGCTATTTAAATACTCCTAAACTTGTAGATCAAAGAAGTTGTTATCTTGCTTATACGAGCAAAACTGTACACAATACCCTGAAATTAGGCTTTGATTTATCTCCAATGTTTACTGGTAGAATTGGTGGCATAGGACCTAGATACTGTCCTTCGATAGAAGATAAAATAGAGCGATTTTCAGATAAAGACAGCCATCAACTTTTTGTTGAACCTGAAGGATGGACAACTATAGAATATTATATTAATGGGTTTTCTTCTAGTCTGCCGGACTATGTTCAATTAAGTGCTTTGCGTCAAATTTCAGGTTTTGAAAATGCGAAGATATTTCGACCAGGCTATGCAATCGAATATGATTATTTTCCGCCTAAGCAATTAGATTATACTCTAGAAACAAAGTTAATTTCCGGACTTTATTTTGCAGGTCAAATTAATGGAACAACCGGTTATGAAGAAGCGGCAGCTCAAGGTTTAATGGCAGGAATAAATGCCCATTTAAAAATTGAAAACAAAAAGCCATTTATTTTAGGGCGTTCTGAAGCATATATCGGCGTCTTGATTGATGACTTAATTACTAAAGGTGTAGATGAGCCATATCGTATGTTTACTTCGAGAGCTGAGTACCGAATTTTACTCAGACAGGATAATGCAGATTTACGATTAACAAAGAAAAGTTTCGAAATTGGGTTAGCTTCGGTAGAGCGAAATATGCGTGTCATTGAAAAGCAAAAAGCACTTGAATCATTAGTTAAATTTTGCAAAGAAACATCTGCTTTGAAAGAAGAAGTTAATGATTACTGTATAAATTCCGGGACTCAACCAATCATTCAAAAAACACGAATAGAATTGCTATTATTACGTCCTCAATTACATCTTAATGGTTTAATTGAAAATGTAAAAGTTTTAAAAGAATTTATTTTGGAGCACCCAGAATATGATACGGAAATTTTGGAAGAAGCAGAAATACAAATCAAATATGCAGGCTATATTAATAAAGAAAAAGATATAGCTGCGAAACTTCAGAAATATGAAGAAATTGAACTTCATTCTGATTTTGATTACCAAAAACTAAAGTCTATATCTTTTGAAGCACGTGAAAAACTCACGGCCATGAAACCTAAAACAATCGGACAAGCATCAAGAATTAGTGGTGTTTCTCCTTCGGATGTTTCTGTGTTATTGGTTTTTTTAGGAAGATAATTAATAAAGTTTCACGTGGAACATATGAAAGAAATCATAGAAAAATGCCCAGTTTGTGAAGACGAAAATTTACTTGAACACTATCAATTAAAGGACTATTTCTTAAGCCAGGAAAAATTTACGATTCAAAAATGCTCAGCATGTGGGTTTAAATTAACAAATCCTCGGCCAACAAAAGAATCAATAGTATCCTATTATAAGTCGGAAGATTATATATCCCACTCAAACAAAAGTAAGGGATTATTTGCAAGTTTATATAAATTGGCACGATACATTAATCTGTCCTCAAAATATTCAATTATATCAAAAAATATCAATATTGGAAAAGCTTTGGATATTGGCAGTGGTACCGGTCATTTTCTAAATTATCTCAAAAATAAGCAGTGGGAAGTTCAGGGAATAGAACCAGATAAAGACGCATCAAATTTTGCACGCGAAAATTTTAATTTGCAAATAGATGCAGAATCTAAAATCTCAGAATTCAAAGATGATTCATTCGATTTGATTACTATGTGGCATGTACTTGAACATGTGCATGATTTAAATCGACGCCTTACTGAACTAGAGCATATAATAAAACCAGAAGGAATGATAATACTAGCATTGCCTAATCCAGAATCCTATGATGCAAATTATTATGTTAAATACTGGGCGGCTTATGATGTGCCCAGACATCTATATCATTTCACAAAAAAAGACGTTTTAAGTCTTGCTAAAAAACATAATTTCATTGTCGAAAAAATTTATCCAATGCGTTTAGATGCTTTTTATGTTTCGTTACTTTCTGAAAAATACCTTGGGAAAAAATATGGATTTATTCGCGCATTTTTAGTCGCTTTACGCTCAAATTTCAAAAGTTCATCCAAAAATCCCAATACTTCAAGTTTGATATACATCTTAAGACCAAATAGGGCCTAAATTTGGGATTTAAATCAATTTTAGCATCCTGTGGTACTATGTGTTAAATTTTAGGAAAAATCATCTAATTGGTGTGCTAAATTGCACAAGATTCAATTTCAGTAACATAGCCCAGACTTTTTGTCCCTGTATTATTAATTTTATATACAGACGCGCAAAATATCTATTTTGTCAGCTCAATAAATAGTATTTCCTTTGCCGGCTATTTAGAATTAATACAATTAAGTAAATGCTACATAAAATAATTAATATTCGAAATCTAAGCGATTCGGCATATATAATCCGAATGGAAAAAAATAATTTTGATTTTCTTGCTGGTCAATATCTTAGTTTGGGAATACCTGATGATGCAAATATGAGAGAATATTCTATATACAGCGGTGATGCTGATCCTTACTTGGAAGTCTTAATAAAAGAAGTTCAAGAAGGTGATGTGTCGGTTTTGTTAAAAAAGACTAGAGTAGGACAAGCATTAAATGTGGAAGGTCCGTATGGCTTTTTTACGCTTCGCGATAAAGACATTCAAAATAGGGAGTTTTTATTTCTGGCAACAGGAACAGGAATTTCACCATTTCATAGTTTTATAAAATCGAATTCACAACTTAATTACAGGCTTATACACGGTATTCGTTATGTTGAAGAAGCTTACGAAAAGGAAGCTTATTCTGATCTTCGATATACATCTGCTACCAGTAAAGACTCCCAAGGGGATTTTCATGGTCGTTTAACTAACTATTTAAAAACTCTTAATCCAAATTCCGATACATTATGTTATCTCTGCGGCAATGTAGATATGATTCACGATGCATACGATGTTCTTCAGGAAAAGGGCATTCCGGTTGATCAGATACATTCTGAAGTTTATTTTTAATTAGCACAATTCATCTATATTTGTGTAAATTATACGAGCATGCCTCAAAACATTTAATGTTCTTTAAAGCATGCTGAATTACAATACAATAAACGCCTAAAACAGATGAGTGGAAAAACCTTTGTTGAGAAGATTTTTGATGCACCTTGTGGGAGCATCGTTTTTAAGAAACCAGACATTGTGCTAACGCACGATAATACTTCAAGCATTTACAATACGTTCAATAAAATGAAAGGAGAGAAAGTTTTTGATCCAAATCAATTGCTAATTGTTCTTGATCACAATGCTCCACCTACTAATGCAAAACTTGCAAACGATTATCAAAAAATACGCGATATTGTGGGTGAACAAGGAATTGAAAAATTCCATGATGCAGGAAAAGGGATTTGCCATCAAATTATGGCCGATTATGCTAAACCTAAAATGATAATTGTAGGTAGCGACAGTCACACATGTACTGCTGGAGCTTTTAATGCATTTGCCGCAGGCATCGATAGAACTGAAGCTGCCGGACTTTGGAAACTTGGTGAAACTTGGTTTAGAGTTCCTGAGACAATAAAAATTACTCTGAAAGGAAAGCTTCCTGAAGGAGTTTTTGCCAAAGATCTTTCTTTGTGGATTATTGGAATGATAGGAAGCAGTGGTGCAGATTATACGTCGATAGAATATCATGGCGAAGGAGTAAAAACTTTAAGCATTTCTCAACGAATGACTATTTGTAATCTAGCATCTGAGATGGGAGCAAAGAATGCTGTTTTTCCTTACGATGAAATTTTAGAAGCTCATTTGGGAAAACCTACAGAATCAATTTGGGCAGATGATAATGCCACTTATTCTCGTGAAATTGAAATTAATTTAAGTGAACTTTTTCCTCTAGTTGCTGTTCCTCATCACGTGGATAACATAAAGGCTTTAAGTCAAGTTGTGGGTACAAAAATACATCAGGCTTTGGTGGGAACATGCACAAATGGTCGTTATGAAGATTTAGAAGAGGCTGCCAAAGTTCTGAAAGGTAAAAAATTACCAGAAGGATTTCAAATGCTTATTGTACCAGCTTCCAAAAAAATATATCTTAAAGCTTTAAGAAAGGGTCTTATTGAAATATTTATGGAAGCAGGTGCTCATGTTCTTGCATCTTCCTGTGGACCTTGTTTAGGAACTGGTCAAGGAATACCTGCTGATAATTATAATGTTATAAGCACATCCAATCGGAATTTTAAGGGAAGAATGGGAAATAAAGAAGCAAATATTTTCTTGGCTTCTCCATCTTTGGTTGCACATTCAGCACTTGCAGGAAAAATTGTTGATCCCAGAGGAATTAAAGGAACTCAAGATGTATTTCCATTTAAGCTTGAAGCAAATAGTACAGTTGATATTCCAGAAAATGAAGATCGCTATTTATCAGGTATTTGGAATTATTCCAATGCCGATAATTTGAATACAGATCAGATGTTTGCAGGTAATCTAACTTATAATATTAACAGCTCAGATGCAGAGGCTATTATGCCTTATTTGTTTGAAGGTTTTGATGGAAGTTTCTCAAAGCGTGTGCAAAAAGGAGATATAATAGTTGCTGGTTCTAATTTTGGTTGTGGTAGTTCTCGGGAACATCCTGCTGTTGGATTAAGTTACGCAGGAATAAAAGCAATTATAGTAAAATCAGTAAATAGAATATTTTATCGTTCTTCTGTGAATCAGGGTTTGCCAATTATTATTTTACCTGCAGCTGTTGATGCTTTTAAGTCGGGCGATAAATTAAGTATAGATATGGAAAAAGGGGAGGTCTTAATAAACAATAAAAAGTATCATTTTGAACCACTCCTGGATAAGCTTATGAAAATATTCTCAGCCAAAGGATTGGTTAATTTTATACGCGATTTAGAAGGATAAAAAAAGGCGCTCGAAAGGCGCCTTTTTATTAATAATCTGAAAGCAGATTCTGTAAGTTTTTATATCGATTTTGATAATCCTCCATCGACCGTTTAATCACTTCTCTTGCCTCTTCAAAGCCAAAAGTGTGTGTTATCTCAACCTGCGCTTTTCCTGTCGCTCCAGGCAAATCTTTGTAAGTTAGAAAATAATGTTTTAATCGTTCAATAATAAGCTCGGGCGCATCGCTGATATCTTTATAGCCACCATAAACAACATCACCCGCTAAAACTGCAATTATCTTATCATCAGCTTCGTTTCCATCAAGCATTCTAAAACCCCCAATTGGAATTGCTCTTACTAAAATGTCGCCATGAGTAATTTCTTTTTCTGTTAACACACAAATATCGATTGGATCTTTATCTCCTTTAATATCCTCACGTCCAGTCTTTTCGCGGCAATATTCTGCCACTTTTTCTTCGGAATATGATTGAGGAATAAAACCATAAAGAGCAGGAACTGTATTGCTGTATTTCTGTGGCCGATCTAGTCTCAAATAACCTGATTCCTTATCGACTTCATATTTAACAGTATCGGTAGGTACCATTTCAATATAACAAGTAATCAAATTTGGAGCATCATCACCAATATTAACGCCATGCCAAGGATGCGATTTATAACGTAGGCCCATTAATTTGCCAATGGGATCCATTAAAGAATTTTTCATTTATTGTGGGTTTAATTTTAATTTGAGACGAAATAATGTGCTTTTCTATCACATCGATATTCATCACATATTTATTTTATTACTCCAAGTTCTTTTCCAACCTTTATAAATGCCTTAATTGCTTTATCTAGATGTTCAACTTTATGAGCAGCAGATAGTTGAACGCGAATACGTGCTTGACCTTTTGCAACAACAGGGAAATAGAAACCAATTACATAAATGCCTTCATCGAGTAATTTGGCTGCAAAATCCTGTGATAATTTAGCATCGTATAACATTACGGCGCAAATGGCAGATTTGGTAGGTTTAATGTCGAATCCTGCAGCTAGCATTTTTCCCATAAAATAGTCGGTATTAGAATGTAGCTTGTCCTGAAGCTCGTTGGTTTCATCCATCATTTCGAACATTTTGATACCTGCACTAACAACCATTGGAGGAAGCGAATTAGAGAACAAATAAGGGCGAGATCGTTGTCTTAACATATCTATTACCTCTTTTTTTCCAGTCGTAAAACCACCAACAGCACCGCCAAAGGCCTTGCCAAGTGTTCCAGTTATAATTTCAACCTGACCTCTAATATTGAATAATTCTGTTACTCCTCGACCGGTAGCTCCAACCACACCAGCTGAATGACATTCATCAATCATAACCATGGCATCGTATTTATTAGCTAATTCAACAATTTTATCCATTGGTGCAACATTTCCGTCCATAGAGAAAACACCATCAGTAACAATTAATCGGAAACGATTTTTTTGAGCTTCTATCAGTTTATTTTCAAGATCTTCCATATTGGCATTCTCATAGCGATAGCGTGCTGCTTTACATAAACGAACACCATCAATTATGGATGCATGATTTAATGAGTCTGAAATAATAGCATCTTCAGCAGAAAGTAGCGGTTCGAAAACACCACCGTTCGCATCAAAAGCAGCAGCGTACAGAATAGTGTCTTCTGTTCCAAAATATGCTGCAATTTTTTGTTCTAACTCTTTGTGAATATCTTGAGTTCCGCATATAAAACGTACAGAAGACATTCCAAAACCACGCTTATCGAGAGCATCTTTGGCTGCTTGTACTAATTGTGGATTATTTGAAAGTCCCAGATAGTTGTTGGCACAAAAGTTAAGTACTTCTTGTCCTGTGGATACGCTAATGGCCGCACCTTGCGGGCTGGTAATAACTCGCTCATTTTTATATAGTCCAGCGTTTTTTATTTGGCCTAGCTCTTCTTTTAGGAAGGATTGAAATTTTGTATACATATGCTTTTTTTTAGTTTCAGATTGCAAAAGTAATTATTTTAATGGCTCAAAAACCTATTCTTTACTCTTATGTCAACAGTTATCAAACCAGCAATCACTAACTCATATCAGTTATCCCTTATACATTAACGATTTATTTTATCTTTGCTTAAAATACGTAAAAAGCACTTGAATCCCTTAAAAAAATTATTAGGTCAATCGGCCATTTATGGCTTAAGCAGTATAGTTGGACGCTTATTGAGTTACATGCTCGTTCCACTTTATACTTATACATTGCCAGCAGCAGAGTACGGAAAAGTGACAGAACTATACGCTTATGTGGCCGTTGTTTTTGCTTTCTTAATATATGGAATGGAAACTACTTTTTTCCGCTTTGCTGAAAAGGAAAAAAATCCAGAAAAAGTATACAGTACTAGTTTAATCTCATTATTGTTTAGCTCTATTTTCTTTATCTTATTGTTCTGGATTTTAAAAGATAGTATTGCGCAAAATATGGGTTATGGAGAACATCTTAATTATTTAGTTTGGTTAGCTTTTATTTTGTTTTTCGATGCTTTAACAAGTATACCTTTTGCTGGTCTTCGAAGAGAGGGCAAAGCCATAAAGTTTGCCGGTTTAAAGTTTTTAAATATCGTTATCTATATTAGCTTGAACTTGTTTTTTGTATTGTATTGTACAGCTGTTGTTAAGGAAAATGATGGCGGAGCAATGTACAAGTTTGTTAACTCCTTTTTTAATCAAGATCAATTAGTCGGCTATATTTTTCTTTCAAACTTTGTAGCTAGTGGAGTAACTTTATTGCTTCTTTTACCCAGCTATAAATTTTTAAGAGCGGGCTTTGATTTTGCGCTTTGGAAACGTATGCTTAGGTATACTTGGCCCATATTAGTTGTTGGTATTGCTGGAATTATTCCGGTTTCTTTGGATAAAGTTTTATTACCTCATCTGTTTTCTGATGAAGCTGAAGCCATGCGATATTTGGGTATTTATGGAGCAAATGCTAAGATAGCGGTAATCATGGTCCTTTTTATTCAGGCTTTTCGTTATGCCGCAGATCCATTTTTCTTCGGCGAAGCCAACAATAAGGATGCTCAAAATACATATGCTTTGGTGATGAAATGGTTTGTTATTGCTGGGTCGTTTATTTTTCTTGGCACCTTACTTTTCTTGGATCTAATTCAATATTTTATTGGATCTTCTTACCGTGAAGGCTTAGGAGTAGTCCCTATTTTATTAATGGCGAATCTTATGCTGGGCATATATTATAACCTTTCATTTTGGTATAAGCTTACTGACAGAACAATTTATGGAGCATGGTTTTCGGTAAGCGGTGCAATTATTGCCATTGTTTCAAATATTGTTCTGATTCCTATTTGGGGAATTTATGGTGCTGCTTGGTCCGTACTTTTTGCTTATTTATTTCCTACAATCTTATCATATTTTTTCGGTAGAAAATATTTTCCAATTCCTTATCAGGTATTAAAAATTATATTTTATCCGCTTGCTGCTTTATCTATTTATGGATTAAGCGTTTATTTCAACACATCAATTTATCTCAATGTCTTATTCTTCGGATCTTTCTTTATGCTAATGATTATAGTAGAAAGACCAAAAGCAAAAAATTAATTTAATGAAGCAAAAAAGAGTCATCCCTCATACTTATGTCATTGTTTTTTACATCATTGTTTTTGCCGCAATATTAACCTGGATTATTCCCGGTGGCGCGTTTGATCGGCAACAAATTCAATTGGAAAACGGTACGGTAAAAGAAATTATCGACAGCAATTCGTTTCATTATATCGATGCCAATCCGCAAACCTGGCAAATCTTTTCGGCGCTTTTCGATGGCTTCGTAGATAAAGCTGATATCATTGTTTTTATCTTACTAATTGGCGGGGCTTTTTGGATAATGAATGAAAGTAAAGCCATTGATGTGGGTATTTTTTCTTTTCTTAAAGCATCAAAAAAAATAGAGCATATCTGGCTGTTTCAAAAGCTGGGCATCAACAATATCATCCTTACGCTAATCATGCTGTTGTTTTCCATTTTCGGAGCAGTTTTTGGGATGAGCGAGGAAACCATTGCTTTTATCATCATCTTCGTGCCCCTAGCTATTAGCATGGGTTACGACAGCATTGTTGGAGTTTCCCTTTGTTTTGTGGCTGCAGGCTTAGGATTCGCTGGAGCTATACTTAATCCATTTACCATTGGTATTGCCCAAGGCTTATCTGGCTTGCCTTTGTTTTCTGGTATCGAATATCGTTTGTTTAGTTGGGTAATTATCAATTTTGTGGGCATCGCCTGGATTCTACGCTATGCACATAAAATCAAAAAGAACCCAAAACTATCTCCTGTTTATGAAGAAGATGCTTATTGGCGAAAATCAAGTGTGATTGAAGAATCGAATGAATATACGAAAGCAGGAAAATCGGCATGGATTAGTTTTGGATTTTTATTGGCCGCTTTACTATTCTATTCCTATTCAGAATTTTGGAGCGTCTTGCAAATTGGGAATGCTTCCTATCGTTTTCCTGCAATTCCCTTGGTTACTGCCTTTTTTGCAATTTTTGGTCTTATTAGTCTGAGGAAATCTATCCATCTTTACATTTTGAACCTCTTGGCTTTAACCATTTCTATGCTCATTGTCGGCGTGATGGGATATGCATGGTACGTGATGGAAATAGCCACTTTATTTTTTGCCATGGGAATTGCCACTGGTATAGCGATGAACTATTCTCCAAACAAAATTACTCAGCTGTTTATTACAGGGGTTAAAGACATCACCTCAGCTGCTTTGGTGGTTGGCTTGGCCGGTGGAATTATTATGATTCTGAACAACGGACAAATCATTGACACGCTTTTGTATTATGTTTCCAAGTCGATGAATGACATCGGTAAACTAGCTTCCGTAGAGCTGATGTATGTTTTTCAAACAGGAATCAATATTATTATTCCTTCCGGATCTGCAAAAGCGGCTCTTACTATGCCAATTATGTCGCAGTTTTCAGATTTGATAGGTGTTTCCCGACAGGCAACCGTAATGGCATTTCAGTTTGGTGATGGATTTACCAATATGATTACACCAACTTCAGGAGTGTTGATTGGTGTGCTGGGAGTGGCACGAATTCCTTACGAAAAATGGGTAAATTGGGTTTGGCCTTTTATACTTGTGCTTGCAATTGTTGGTGCGCTTTTATTGGTTCCAACTGTTTATATGGAATTGAATGGGTTTTAAAATTTAGCCACGAATGCACGAATTGAAATGTTCAAAATGCCGTTTTCATATTTGGCTGAAATTTTTTCATTCTCGACTGTAACGGGAAGCGTGAATGAACGACAAAATGATTGAAAAGAAAACTCTCTTTTTGTAAATCGCTCGTCATCTTTAGTTTCATTTTCTATTTTCTTTTCTGACGAAATACTTAGAACATCATTGTTGAGTTCTATCTTAAAATCTTTCTTTTCAAATTCAGGAGCAGCCATTTCTACAACAAAGTTGTCTTTATCTTCCTTCACATTTACGGAAGGTAAGGTAGTGTTGGTGTCTGAAAAATTCCTATTTGTCCAATCAAACATATCGTTATCAAAAAATCGATCAAACAAACTCGGAAACTGATTTGTAAATCTAACGATTGACATGATTTATTCCTCCATTTTTTGTTAAACAATCAAATTAATTACAGCTAATAAATTTCAAATTTTATACCACTCAAAAAAACACGAAATATTTTCAGTTAATTTCTAATTCACGATGAAAAAATGTCATCTGGAATGAAAAAATGTCAGTTCCCATAAGGGAAACAATCCAATAACAATAAATCAAATCACTTATTACTATTAAGAAAACACAATTTTTCTTTTTCAAGCATCTGCAAAGTTATAAATGCTATTTTTGTAATAAATCAAAAAGCCCTTGATACCACAAGAAACAATACAATTAATACTTGAAACTGCCCGTATAGAAGAGGTTATTGGAGAGTTTGTTCCTTTAAAACGTCGTGGTGTAAATCTTTTAGGCAACTGCCCTTTTCACAACGAAAAAACACCTTCTTTCACGGTTTCTCCCGCAAAGGGAATCTATAAATGTTTTGGTTGTGGTGCCGCCGGAAATTCTTCAAAGTTTTTAATGGAGCACGAGCATTTCAGCTACCCCGAAGCGTTGAAATATCTTGCCAAAAAATACCATATTCCTGTTGAAGAAGAGGAACAATCTGCCGAACAGAAACAATCAAGCACAGAGAGAGAAAGTCTGTATCACGTTTCAGAATTTGCTAAAGACTATTTTGTACAAACTCTTTGGGAAGATAATAAAGGTAAAGCTATAGCTTTGTCGTATTTACGAGAACGCGGTTTAAGCGATTCGTTAATCAAAAAGTTTGAGTTGGGTTACAGTCCTGATGAATGGACCGCATTCTCTGATTACGCTCAAACAAATTCTTATCCATTACAATCGCTTGAAAAAACAGGGTTGACCATAGTTAAAGAAAACAACAAGCTTTTCGATAGGTTTAAAGGGCGAGTGATGTTTCCAATTCACAATTTATCAGGTCGAGTTATTGGTTTCGGAGGAAGAATTTTAAAGACAGAAAAAAGCGCAGCCAAATATCTAAATTCACCAGAATCAGATATTTATAGTAAGAGTAAAGTTCTGTACGGAATTTATTTTGCCAAGCAAGCGATATTAAAAACCGACAATTGCTTTTTGGTTGAAGGTTATACCGATGTTATTTCTCTGCATCAAAGCGGAATCGAAAATGTAGTGGCAAGCTCTGGAACTTCTTTAACTTCCGATCAAATAAGACTTATTAAACGCTTTACGCCAAATATCACCATTTTATATGATGGCGATACTGCAGGTATTAAAGCTTCCTTTCGTGGTATTGATATGATTTTAGAGCAAGGAATGAATGTTAAAATCGTGCTTTTCCCCGAAGGCGAAGATCCTGATAGTTATGCTCGCTCACACGCTACTCACGAAGTAGAAGAGTTTTTAGATTCGAAAGCCGATGATTTTATTAGATTCAAAACCAAGCTGCTATACGAAGAAGCGGCCAACGATCCAATAAAGCGTGGAGGGCTTATTAAAGAAATAGTGCAATCTATTGCTGTTATTCCAGATGAGATTATGCGTTCGGTTTATGTGAAAGAATGTTCGCTGTTGTTAGATATTCCAGAGCAGGCATTAGTTAACGATTTGAATAAGCGTCTTAGGAAAGCTAGCAAAGAGAATAAACATTCTTACCAAGAACCTGCTAGATATATTGAAACCTCTGCACCGCCTCAAGTTCAAATTAAGCAGGAGAATAAATCGCCTCTGGAATATCAGGAAGAAAATCTTATTCGACTGCTTTTGCAATATGGGAATCAGTCGTTTGAATACAGGTTTAAAGAAAATGAAGATGCTGAAGAGTCGGTTATTGAAGTAAATGTTGCAGGTTTTATTGTGGAACAACTCGATGATGACGGTTTAGGGTTTTTTAATCCTGTTTATCAAGAGATTTATGAAGCGTATAAAAAGGGACTTGATGAGGAAAAATTGCCTACTCAGCATACGTTTATTAATCATTCGAATGAAAAGATGGTAAAGATAGCTGCTGATGTTTTAAGTACTCCTTACAGCCTTTCAGAAAATTGGATAAAAAAAGAAAGAATTCATGTGTTAACTGAAGAAGAACTACTTTTACAAACAGTAAATAATTCTGTTTTATCGTTTAAGCAACGCAAACTTGAACAGGAAATTTCTTTGCTTCAAAACGAATTAAAAGAAGCTCCTGATGCTGATAAAGAAAAGGTAATTATGCTAATTCTGAAAAAGCAAAATATACAAAAATTAATTTCCGAACGCTTAGGAAGAATTGTTTTAAAATAATTAATTAAGGATCAACATGAAGCGAACTATTAAAGAAATAAATTTCGATAAAATCCTGGAAATCCTTCGAGAAGAAGACACAGAATCGGTGTATGAGAAAATTAATCTTGTACCTGATAGTGAACAATTATACGATGCTTTGGATAGCTATATCGATCCAAATAATTTGTGGCGAAAATCTGTATTAGGGATCGATATTTCTCGATACGGTATGTTTAAGCATTTGGAACAAACGCTAATTCCAAGCATTTTTAAAATTTTCTTTAATAAAACAATAAAGCTTTGTTTGCAATCCAACCAATTTGTATTTCAACGCCTTGACACTAAAAAGATTGAACAGTCATTTATTAGCACGGGAGATGGCGGATTCTTAATACTAGATTCTCCGATGCACGCAGTAATTTTTGCCATTAATTTCGAAATTGTTGTTCGCGCCTACAATGCTTATCACCTCTTTCCTAAACTAAGAAAGATAATTGGATCCCTTAGCCTTCGCTATGCAATTACTTACGATACCTTGTTTACTTTCTGCGATAATTTCTATGGAAGCGCTATCATCAATAATTCCCGCATTCTTGATAAAGACAGTTTAAACAGATGTTTGCTCGATGAGAACACCTTCAATTGGTTTTTAACCAATATCGATGGAATAGAAAACCTACAAGTATATACTATTCACGATGTGGCCAATATCTATCATTTTAAAGATTACGACCATAAATACATCGAAGAAGGGGAAAACGAGATACTTAGCCCTGAACCCTCTCGCGATAGGGGAATTATCAATTCCGATATATTGAAAATTGGTCAAATTCAATCCAAAGAAATGTCGATGAATATTTACAATTTACATTTACAGGTTAGTTTAAATATTACTTCGGATGCAGCTCCCGATAAAAAACGGTTGATAACGATCAGTCTTGGCAACTTGAATACAACGGGGATTTAAGAAGCATGAAGTATTTCCGTTAATAAAGTCTAATCCAATTAGTAAGTAATACCAATTGTAGTTCAAAATGCCGCATAGCAAATTTTGAATTTATCCCGAACCTTCGGGAGTTAATGCCGATAGATCAACAAAACCGCAAATTGAACGAAGTGAAAATCTGCGGCATTTAGTTGACTAATCGGTATAAAGAATAATTATGTGCATCTCACTTGATCGATTATCTATAAATCCTTCACTTTTCTAACCATTCCTTCAAGCCCATTGAGTTTAATTTCGTAACAGAGTGCAAGCAAATCACCAAGCTTTCCTTTTGGAAATCCCTTTTGTTTAAACCAAACCAGATAGGGTTCTGGCAAATCTATGATAGTGCGTCCCTGATATTTTCCAAAGGGCATTTTCATGGTGACTAAATCGATTAGTTGACTGTTATCGGGTTTAACTTCATCCATTGTTTTTGAGTATTATTGTTACCATTGACAACGTTATCTAACGCACTGTATGTTAAGTCTATACTAAAATTAATATTGAACAAGGAACTCCGATTAACGATTTTAGAAGGGCTGATTATCAATAGAAAAAGGCTATTTCTGAAATCATCATTCGTTAATCGACATTCGATATTCATTTCTCTTTGTCATATAATTTTACGTGCCTTTTTTCTAGGTGTTTAGACTCAAGATGACGAACTAGGGCTTGTGGAGGAGACCATTTAATCAACTCAACCATTGGCCTATATTTTCCTTTTTCAATTTCTTAGTTTGAAAACGCTTTTCTAATTCTTCAAAAGGAATTCGGAAATTGCAACCGGCTTTCCATTCGCTACATCCATAGGCGCTTTTTCCTTTTAATATCTTACCTTTTTTGCATTTCGGACAGACCAATACATCTTCTGCGAATTTTTCCTTTTTAACCCTTGGTTTTCTCTTTTTGGATTCCTTTTTTTCGGGCTCAACTTCCCCTATGTTTTTTGTTACTGCTTTATACTTTACATCTTGAATTAACTGTCGAACCATATCTTTCATTTCGCCAATAAAAAGGTTTAGGTCGTATTTGCCTCGTTCTATCAGGCTGAGCTTTTGTTCCCATTGTCCGGTTAGCTCAGGCGATTTTAAAAGCTCGTATTCGATGGTTGCAATAAGTTCTATGCCCGTATTAGTTGGAATCAATGACTTACGCTTACGTGTGATATAATTGCGCTTAAACAGCGTTTCTATAATATTAGCTCTGGTGGATGGCCGGCCAATGCCGTTAGCTTTCATAAGTTCGCGAAGTTCTTCATCGTCTACTTGTTTTCCGGCAGTTTCCATCGCTCTTAAAAGAGTGGCTTCGGTAAACAATTTGGGTGGCTGCGTTTTCTTTTCGATTATTTCCGGTTGATGCGATCCCGACTCGCCCAATTCAAAACCGGGAATTGATTGCTCTTTTTCATTTTCTTTTTCGTCATCTTTATCATCGCTTTGCTGATATAGAACCCGCCATCCAGGAATTAGAATTTCTCTTCCGTTGGCGTTAAACAAATGCTCGTTTACTTTTCCCTTAACTTTGGTATTCGATACTTCGCAATCGGGGTAAAAGTTTGCTAAAAAGCGATAAACTATTGCTTCATAGACGGCTGCTTCTTTTCCGCCCAGGGAGGCTGATTGAATACCTGTTGGAATAATAGCGTGGTGATCGGTTATTTTACTGTCGTCGAAAACACGTTTTGTTTGTTTTAAACCATATTTGGAGATGGGTTTAATGATTTGCAAATAACTCTTTAATTGATTAAGAATATTGGGAATCTTTGGATACATATCCGTGGGCAGATATGTTGTATCCACACGCGGATAAGTCACTAGTTTTCTTTCGTAGAGCGTTTGAACAATTTTTAATGTTTCATCAGCCGAAAGGTTTAGTTTTTTATTGCAATCGACTTGTAAGGAAGTTAAATCGAAGAGTTTGGGAGCAAATTCTTTGCCCGGGTTTTTGGAGAAATCGACAATTTCAAAAACTTTATCGTTAATCTCGGCAAGAAGATTTTCAGACTTTTCTTTTTCAATAAATCTTCCTCCATCGTAATTAAACTGAACATCACGATAGCTAGTTTTTAATTCCCAAAAAGCTTCGGAATTGAATTTTTCAATTTCCAGAAAGCGATTTACTATCATTGCCAAAGTTGGCGTTTGAACTCGACCGATAGAAAGTACGTTTTTTCCTGTGCCGTATTTTACGGTGTAAAGTCTACTGGCATTTATTCCTAACAACCAATCGCCTATGGCGCGAGCACTTCCGGCATAATAGAGCTGATCGTATTCTTTAGCATCTTTTAAATTGGCAAAACCTTCGCGGATAGCCGTTTCGGTAAGCGATGAAATCCACAATCGCTTTACGGGCTTTTTGTTTCCAGCTTTTTGATATACCCAGCGCTGAATGAGTTCGCCCTCTTGGGCAGCATCACCGCAATTGATAATATGTTCGCAATCAGCTCTTTGAATAAGAGTTTCAATCACCTTGAATTGGCGTAGAGATCCTTCGTTTTCGACAAGCTTGATACCAAAAGTATTTGGAATTATCGGAAGCCAATTTAAATCCCAGGAACGTAAGCGTTTATCGTAATCGTCAGGTGCTTTGAGTGTGCAGAAATGTCCATAGGTCCAAGTAACTGCATATCCGTTTCCTTCAAAAAAGCCATCGTTCCTTGAATTTGCGTCAAGCACTTTGGCAAGCTCCTTGGCAACACTTGGTTTTTCGGCAACACAAAGGATCATAAACTTGGATTTTTCACAAAAATAGAAAGCTTTTCTTAGCCGTGTACTTTTATTCAGCAAAAAAATGTATTCGTCCTGAAAGCACAGATTAAATTGCCCTTCAGGAATCGAAAACATATTGCCGTTTGAAAACCCAAGGCTTTGCCTTGGGCTAAATTGAATAAGGCTTTCAGCTAATTTAGCTTTATACAACCTTTAGCGCAAATGAAATCAAGAAATCCATACTAAACACATCCTGAAAGGATGGCTAAATTCAACCCAAGACACCGTCTTGGGAAAACAATAATGGTTGAAAAAACACGTCCTGAAAGGACAACTTAAAACCTTTTCGATGGTAAAAACAATTTTCAAATGATCCACTCATGGGCAGCCTTGAGCTAGATTGACCGTAGCTTTCAGCTCAAATCAGAAAATGCTATATAAATATGAATTCAGAAAATTCGTCAATTTTTCATTTCTTTGCCAAAAAATTAATGATGGAAAAAATCACGCTTCTTGTAAATGCGCCTAAAAACTTCGCATCAAACATTTTAAGGCTTAAGCTGGATAATTTGGTGGCTTCGGATCAGACTGATGTGTTGTTGATAAGCTATCATAATAAAATTAAGAATACTGCTGATTTTCCCGTTTTCTCTATAGAGGAAGACGAAGATCCGAGCTTTTCGCAATTGCTCAGTTCAATTTCTACGGATAAGTTCATGTTTTTTAATCCTGAAATAGATTATCCGGCAAATTTTTTCAGTCAAATTCTTAGCACTGATGAAAAAAAGCCTGAGCGGGAAAATGGAAGCCTTTGGACGGAAAGTTTAATAGCTGTTCAACAAAGTCATTATGGCCTTTGTGGTTTCCAAGCTAAAACTAGCAATGAAGATAATTTTTTAAAAGAGTCGGCGCTTTTTGAAAAAAAAGAAGTAGAAACTTTAAATACTGATAAATTAAGTGTTCATCCTGAATCATCCATAGAACTTTATCGCTATGCGGTAAAAAAGAAATTGAATTTAGTTGAATATTCTAGCAGAAAGGTAAAGGTTGAATATCTTACCAATTTTACCGAACTTATGTATGCTTGCCAAAAGCAAGCTCAGAAAGAATTTAAGCTATTTCCTGCGCTCTTTGTGTTATTTTTTTTATTTTTTGGTGTTGGTGCTGCTTTTAACCCAGCCCTGTTTTTGATTTTTTTATTAGGAATGAGTGCTTATTTGTTGGCCATAACTTTAGAAGCATTTGGCCTTTCAACCATTAAAAAGAATGGGGCTATTTTAATTGTCTTACTCTTTTTATTTCCGTTTGTTCATTTGGTTTACGGCTTGGAATCGTTGATGGCGAAGTTTAAAAAGAAGGCTTAAGCACTAATTTATAAGTCGAAAGAAGTTTGCTTATTTTAAAATTTCTATTGTCCAAGGGTAGTTGTAAGGCTCGTGATTCATCACTTTAATGGTATTCAAAACAACGACAATTGTGCTGAATAAGCCCAAAAAGATCAGAAGAGGTAATCCAATTAAAACAAAAAACAGGATCGCCGAAATCATCAGATAAATAAAAATGGAAATCTGAAAATTCATCACATCTTTAAAGTGTTGTTCATATTCAGCTATTTCGTTTTTCTTAAACATCCAAACAAGAATAGGAGGCAACACCAGAATAAAGATTCCGCTAAAATGCATCAGGATAACCCAGTTGTACTCATCTTGCGCAAAGGTCTTAGGGGTATTTATTTTCTGGCTTGTAAAAGTTTCTAAGGCCACATCTAAGGCTTCGGCAAGAGCGTTTAGCGTATAGGTTCGAGGATCTACTTCGCCACTTTCAATACGTTGAATTGTGCGTACGCTTAATCCTGTTTTATCGGCAAGATCTTCTTGGGTTAGGCCTTTAAGCAATCTTAATTCTTTAATTTTACTTCCGATATTTTCCATAATTTATTTTTTGGCTAAATTAGATCAGAATTAAGCGAATACGCCACTTCTTTTACACGACATATACCCGACATTAAGATAGAAAACAACATAAACAGCATTAAAATTCTCAAAAATTTAACTATTCCGATAATCTCATACTATTGAGCATACCAATCCAGAATGCGTACTTCTATTTCACCATTTTCTTCAGCAAGCAGCGATTTGAATTTTTCTAAATCGCTAAAACCACCCTGACTGCGAAAATGATAAGGGTAAATTATTTTGGGTTGAACGATCAAAGTTGCTTTAGCAGCATCATCAACATCCATTGTATATGGAAGATTCATACACAAAAATGCAATGTCAATATTCTCTATTTCGTTCATTTCCGGCATATTTCCAGTATCTCCGCTAATATAAATCCTTGTTCCGCCAAGAGTAAGAACGTAGCCATTTCCAACTCCTTTTATATGGCGCGATTCGTCTGTAGCAGGATAATTATAAGCAGGAACACATTCTATTTCAATTTCCATAATTTCACTATTCTCGCCATTGGCTAAAACAGTTAAGTCGGATTTAAATTTTTCATCCATTTTATCGGCAACTTCTTGTGGAACAACTAACGGAACCCCTTCGGCATTAACACCTTCCAAAGTAGTTTTGCTTAAATGGTCGCCATGGCTATGAGTAATAAAGACCAGATCGGGTGCAGCAAAATGATTATACGAATCAGGATTGCCAGCAGGATCAATATAAATAGTTAATCCATTCCATTCCCAAACCATAGAAGCATGTTGAATAGGATATATTTTTAAGTCGCCTTGTTGAGTAGGCCAAACTTTCTGATTGTAAGCAGATAAGCTTGAAAAAAGGATAATTAAACTGAAGAAAGCGGTTTTAATTTTCATGGCTATAGAAGTTTAAAATAAAGGCTTAAAGATAGGGAATTTTTTAGGTTCGAATTTAAAGTATTCATCAAATATCAACCAAATCGTTCTTAATTTACTAGTCGAATCGGCATCAAAAGAACGAAAGGGCTCTATAAATAAAAGCTTGAATTAGAATTAATTCTGTTTTTTTATGCGAAAACAAAACTTGGTTTAAATCTAACTAGCCAATTTAATTATTTTCTATTGAGCCCATAATATGTTGATATAAAAATACACAGAATTAAAAATTAGGTTTCTGAAATATATTTTATTATTTTGGTTGTCTATACGTGTTTTTGCAGATTATTTCCTTTGTTTAGGATTTTAGTTACTTTGGAATTAAATATAAATAATTATAAAGCAGTATTATACAAACTTCAAACTCACGAACAAGAATTAAAAATTGATTCAATTATTAAATATAATAATGAGAAATACTAAATTAAAATCTATTATTAAACAATATTTCAGTGTTATACTTCGCTCAATTTCTAGGATAGTTAATATTATTACTGGAGATTTAAGTATAGTTTCATTTCAAAATAAAATGTTTATTGTCGGTTGTATATTTAGTATACTTTTTGCTCTATTAGCTATTTTTTGGAATTATACTTTAGGCTTATCCAAATATTTAAACATCACAGTTGGGTTTGCTATTGTAGCTTTTGCTATTTTGTATTATTTTGCACGCTTCAAACATATTTATGGTCGTATTTCTCTGTCAATTTTAATGTTATTATTAATTTCGATTGCGTGGATCGTATCTGAAGGTTCTAAAGGCTCTATTCCATTATTATATATTTTAGCCATAGTATTCTTTATTACCGTTTCAAAGTCGAATAATTCATTTTTATATCTTTTAATAACAATATTAAATATTATCATTCTTCTATTCATAGAATACTTTTTCCCTGATTATATAATTAAATATCCGAATGAAGAAGCTAAAGTCTTGGATATATATTTTGGATATATAACCACCTTTGTTCTAATTTATTTCTTTATAAGTTATTATAGGAGAAGTTATGATAAAGAAAATGAGACCACGGCAATACAGAAAAAAGAATTACAAAAACTTAATTCAACAAAAGACAAATTTTTCTCAATAATTGCTCATGATCTAAGAAGTCCATTCAATAGCTTTTTAGGATTAACAGATATATTAGCAGATAAATCATCAAATCTCAAAAAAAACGAGATGCAAATTATTGTTGCATCATTGAATAAATCCGCTACTAATTTATATCAACTTCTAGAAAACTTGCTTGATTGGTCAAGAGTCCAACGAGGTTCACTTTCTTCAAATCCAGTGACGATTCATTTACATAAGTTTATAGTTCAAAATATAGATTTAATTAGAGAGTCATATAATAAAAAGGGGATAGAGATTAATATAGATATACTTGATGATGTAGTAGTATATGCTGATAAAAGCATGCTTCAATCTGTGATAGGAAACCTTGTGTCCAATGCTTTAAAATTTACTCCTATAGGAGGAAGCGTTTTCATTTCAACTAAATTATACAGTAGTCAAAGTATTGAGATTTCAATTAAAGATACCGGTATTGGTATGAGTAAAGAAATATTTGAAGATTTATTCAAGATCGATAAAGATGTAAGTCGGGAAGGTACAGAAAATGAGCATGGTACTGGTCTTGGTTTATTACTTTGCAAGGAGTTTATTGAAAAACTTGGGGGTGAAATTTGGGTAGAAAGTAAAATTAATGAAGGAAGTATTTTCAAATTTACATTACCAATACAACCTACCGACAATGAATAGCTGCCTATTTCCGTTTAGTTCGAATCTATATTTTAAAGATTATAAGCGGTTTTATTAGTTAACATTATTATTGAAGCACACTAAGGAAGCTTAAATATTGGCAACAGAAAAGAAGGTGGCGCTTGGGTGAAGATTATCATTCCTATTAATTCAGCTTAATAAAATTATAGGTAATAGTTCCAACTTGAATTTCAGGAGCGTTTGAATCGGGAGCAAAAATTGCTTTTAATGCAGCCTGAACAGCCATATTATGCAGATTAATGTCGGATACAGTAGTGCCTTTTTGAAAAATTTCTGCACTTATAACTCGCCCGCTTTTATCAACTCTAATACGAACGTTAACTCTTCCTTGATCATCTGAATTATAAGAAGGTTTTGGAAGTGAACTTGCTTTTCTGTTGCCCAAATTATAAGAGATTCCGTCTGAACCTAATCCACCAGGACCGCTGTATTTGGGTGTATTTAAAACACCGCTTTCTACACCTTTATCGCCTTGTTGTTGATCATTGCCTTCTGATGAAGCGCCTTCCTTTTTACCAGTATACATCAATCGAGTATCAACAACGGGTTTTGGTTCAGGTTCGGGTTCTTTTTTCTTAACAACTTCTTTGGGCTGCTCAATTTTTTTTTCTGGTTCAGGCTTTTTCTCTTCTATTGGTTTTTCAATCGGCTGTTCTACCTTTTTCTCTGTTTCTTTTTTAGGTTCAGGTTTTTTAGCTATGGTCGGGGCTTCTTCAGTGTCTTCTTCTATGATTTCTTCATCAGGAACTTCTTTAATTACGTCTTCAACAACTTCTTCTACAATTTCCTGGACTGGTTGGGGAGTAGGAGCCGGAATCTCTTCAGGTTGAATTTGTTGTATGTTTTGTCCTACATCACTATAACCTAAATTAACTTCGACTCCTTCTTCATCAGGCAAGGGCAAAGGTGTTTTCAAGGCTAAGAAAAAAAGAGCCAATATCAATAAAGCATGAAACAAAATTGTTCCAAACCATGCTTTTACTTTATCTTTTGTTTCCTGACTCATCAATTTCTAATTTGCCGGACTTGTAGCCAAAATAACTTTGTGTTTTTGCCCCGTTTGTTTATTTATTCCATTAATAGCATCAATTACACTTACAACATATTGAACAGGAACGCTTTTATCGCTTCGTAAAACAACTGTTGCATCGGAATATGATATTAATTCAGCATTTAAAGCTTGCTGTAGATTGTTTTTTTCAACCCTCCGCTTATCTAAATAATAATCGAATTGATCATTAATATAAACAGTGACATTTTGTTTAGCCATTGTTTTACTTTTACTACTAGGTAAGAGTAATTTGATTGCATTTGGACTGATAAGGGTGGAAGTTATCATAAAGAAAATAAGCAATAAAAACACTAGATCCGACATGGATGCCATATTGAATTCAACTACTCTTTTGTTTCTTGATTTTATGGCCATAATCTATTTTTTTAGTTCGAAGGTTCGTTTAATACATCCATAAAATCACTTGCACGAGCTTCAAGAAGAAACACCAATTTTTCGATTTTAGCCACTAAAATATTGTACATCACATAAGCCATTATTCCAACAATCAAGCCCCCAACTGTAGTAATCATTGCCTGATAAATACCTGAAGAAAGCAATTGAATATCGATATTATTACCTGCCATAGACATATCGTAAAAAGCAATAATCATCCCGATTACAGTACCTAGAAATCCCAACATTGGTGCTGTACTGGCAATAGTAGAAATTGTTGCAATATTCTTTTCGAGAAGCGCAACTTCAAGATTACCAACATTTTCTATTGCGGCGTTTATATCATTTAATGGTTTTCCAATCCTAGTGAGACCCTTCAAAATTAGACGAGCAATTGGCGTATCTTCACGTTTGCATAACTCAATAGCCGTTTCAATTCTTCCTTCATGAATATTATCGCGAATCATATTCATAAAATTCTTGTCTTCGCGTGAGTTGCGGGAGATAGCCAAATATCGACCAATAAAAATATAAATAGTAATCAATGAGAGCAATCCAAGTAAGGCCATAATCCAACCTCCTTTTATTACCAAATTAATTACTGTAAGACTTAAGAATCCTCCATCGCCACCCATAAGACCATTAGAACCAGCAATTGTGTCGTGAGCAAGACCGGTTATTTGTATCAAAATACTTAGTATCATTTTTTCTGTATTTAACTCAATAAAATTAGATATTAATAGTGCAAAGCCTTTACAAAACCCTTTCGTTTTTAAACATGATTTTGTTAATACAGAAACTCGCCTACAATTAAAATATTGTATATCGTAAAATAAATTATACCGATTAGTCAACTAAATGCCGCATATTTTCACTTCGTTCAATTATCGGTTTTGTTGATCTATCGGCATTAATCCCGAATATTCGGGATAAATTCAAAATTTGCTATGCGGCATTTTGAACTACAATTGGTATTAGATCCTTAAATTCCGCAAAAATTCAGGCATAGTTTGTGGGTATAAGTGCAATACAAAATAACCGATGAATAATAAAATAAAGCCACTAAATATAAAAAAGAAGCCTAATAAGTTTTTTTCTTTGGCAAGATTATAAACCCCAAAAACAATTGAAGCTGCACCTATAATAAATAATGTCAGAATCATCCTCGTAAAAAGATTAATTGGTTAGTACTACTTTCTGCTTCACTAAAAAAATATCCTTCCGCATCAAAATGTTTTAATTCTTCGGGTTTTTTCAATTCGTTTTGAAGAATAAACCGACTCATTAAGCCCCTTGCTTTTTTAGCGAAAAAGCTGATTATTTTATACTCTCCATTCGAAAAATCTTTGAAAACAGGAGTAATTATATTTCCTTTTAACTTCTTTTTATTCAAAGCTTTAAAATATTCGTTAGAAGCTAAATTTATTAGAATTTTATCGCCTTGAGCTTTTAAAGCAAGATTGATTTTATTCGTTAGTTTATCGCCCCAAAAATCATATAAGCTTGTGAATGTATCAGTTCTGAGTTTAGTTCCCATCTCTAAACGATAAGGTTGAATTAAATCCAACGGACGAAGCACTCCATATAGGCCGCTCAATATTCGTAAATGGGTTTGTGAATATTGAAGTTCTTTCTCGCTAAAAGTTTCGGCATACAAACCTGTATAAACATCGCCTTTAAAGGCAAGTAATGCTTGTTTGGCATTTTCGATATTAAAAGGGCGCGACCAAGAAGCAAAACGCTCTTGGTTCAAATGCCCTAATTTATTGCTGATTCCCATTAACTTCATTAAGTCTTCCGAATTGCATTTCTTTAATACCTTGATAAGTTTTGCCGCCTGCGGCAGAAGATCGCAATCGCTTATATGTGAAGTATTTGCTTTTTGCTCAAAATCGAGCGTTTTAGCAGGTGAAATAATAATGAGCATACTTAAATCTAAATGTTGATTATCAGTTTACAAAGAAAAAGAAATTTTTTAAATACCTCTGGAAAGTTTGTAAGTCCTGTTTTATATTGCCATTTTAAATCCTGGAATACTTCGTAATTCGGCATATAAGTTTTTCATCAAAATTTCTGAAGAAATACGAACATGAACTGTATAGCTAGTGTATTTTCCTTTACCGCTGTCTTTATGTCGCCAATTTAAGAATGTAACTCCCAATTTAACGAAAACTTGCTCAATCATTGCTTTATTATCACTATGACGACCATTAGCCAACAGTATGATTTTCAGGTCGTAATTAACAGGAAATACAATTTTTTCATTATTTCCAAACGGATTCTGCTGAATTTTCATCTGATGATTTTTTTATAGATAAAGTTATGCCTTAAGCAATGATTTTATTAACTTCATCCTTTATCTTTAACCAACGTTTTTCATCCATTTTTGCACCAATAACTTCAATTACATTTCCTGAAAGCACAGCACCAATTTTACCTGCTTTATCGAGACTTAATTCATTCATTATGCCGTACAAAAAACCACCTGCATACAAATCGCCGGCACCAGTAGTATCGCGACTGACAACATCTATAACTCCAACTTTGTATTTTTTCCCGTCCTTTTTGATAAACGAACCGTTTTTACCAACTTTTACTATTGCAATATCTACTGTTTCAGCAATTATATCCAATGCTTTTTCAGGATTTTCTTCGCCTGTAAAAGCGCGAGCCTCTTCTTCATTTGCATATAATATATCAACATATTTTTTGCTCATATCTCGCAAAAAAGCCAAGTTTTCTTCAACTATATTATAGCTTGCTAAATCGAGGGAAACTACAAGGCCTTCTGCTTTAGCTAATTGCAAAGCTTTTTCAATTAAGGCGTGATTTTGAACTAAATAACCTTCAATATGAAGATAATCGTAGCCTGAAAAATTCTCAGGTTTTAAATCGACATCAGAAAGTTCAACCGAAGCGCCAAGATAAGTTGCAAATGTACGTTCTGAATCAGGACTTACCAATGCAACTGCACGACCACTTTCCGTATCGCTTTGAATCAACAAAGGCTGTATTCCGCTGGCAATCATATCATTCGAAAAAAATTCACCATAAGAATCTTTCCCGATTTTTCCAATAAATCCACAATCAACACCCAGTTTGGCCAAACCATTGATAGTATTTGCAGCAGAACCACCTGCAGCCAAATTGGTTTTTAAATGCCTGGTTCCATCAACTACCTGATCAGATTTAGTTTTATCAACTAATTGCATGCTGCCTTTTGGTAATCCAAAATCTTTTAATAAAGATTCATCTTCTAACTGAGTCATTATATCAACTAAGGCATTTCCTAGGCCTAAAACTTTCTTTGTTTTATTCATTTTATGTTTTTGATTTTTAAGGCTACAAAAGTAGAGAAAAAATATGTGATTGGATAAGTGGAAATAACTTTATGCGGGTTTTCAGAATGAAGCAACTTTTTCAATAGAATTATCTTTTTCAAAAACTGAAACATTATTATGGTTCAAAATATTTCATTTTATTTTGTCAAATTGGTGCTTTTTTGGTGCTTTTGAGCTTTGGTGGCAAAAAAAATCATGCCACTAAAACACCAATTCCCCAAAGATCACCAAACAATCGATAAAAAGGCCAATTAAAAACGTGACTGATTATTAGCTTACTAGACAACCCATTTATATGTATTTTTCATGATTTGCATTATTATTTTGCTGTCGATTACCTTTTTACACTCAATATTCTTATGAAAAATTGCTTATATTTGATTAATTAAATCCCAAAAAAGCATATTATGAAGCTCTTAAAAAAAATCCTTTTAAGCCTTTTGTTAATTCTTATTGTTGTTGCAATAGGGGCTTATATATTCGTTAATCATCTCTCTACTAAAGCTATACCCGATTATAATCAAACCGTAGAACTTCGTGGACTTACAGATGAAGTTCAAGTATTTCGCGATTCTCTTGCCGTTCCGCATATTTATGCCAAAAACGAGACTGATTTATATAGAACTGTAGGTTTTGTGATGGCACAGGATCGGATGTGGCAAATGGATCTTCTACGTAGAGTAACTCAAGGTAGATTGTCAGAAATATTTGGCTCCGATTTGATAAATACCGATCTATTTCTTCGTGCTTTGAGAATTCCTGAAAAATCGGAAATGATGTTGGCCGATATTACAATTGAACAAAGTGCGGCGCTTAATGCTTATGCCGATGGTGTAAATCAATATATCGAACAATATGCAGATAAACTTCCTCCGGAATTTAGCATTTTAGGATATAAACCCGAGCCTTGGGAGCCTGGTAACTCACTTAATGTGACAGGTTATATGGCCTGGGATTTGGCAGGAAGTGCTTATTCTGCAGAAATAACACTTTACAAAATTATTCAATCCATTGGAATGGAAAAAGCTGAAGGTCTTGTTCCTAATATTTCTGAAAGAGGAGTGGTTGTTTATCCTGATTTTAAAATTGAGCCTGCTTTATTGGAATTAAAAAACAGTCTGATGGCTGAAGCTGAAACTATTGAAAAACTTGGCGTTCAGGTTTTTAACGGCAGTAATAACTGGGCTGTATCTGGAGATAAATCGGTAAACGGTATGCCGATTATGGCTAACGACATGCATCTTGGATTAAATGCTCCTGGAATTTGGTATCAAATTCACGAAGTTATAGAAGGTGAACATAATGCCACCGGTCTCGCAGTTCCCGGTCAGCCTTTTGTTGTTGCCGGACATAACGAAAACATAGCTTGGGGAATGACCAATCTTTATGTTGACGATATTGATTTGTATTTGGAAACTATCAATCCTGAAGACAGCTCGCAATATTTCTTTATGGGCGAGTGGAAACCCATGGAAATCCGCAAGGAACTTATTCGTATTAAAGGCGGAGACTCTGTTTATAAGGAAAATAAATTCACACATCGCGGCCCAATTGTTTCAGGATTTAAAAAAATGGATCAGGCCATTTCTATGCGCTGGATTGGAAATGATTACAGTAATGAAATGCGCGCAGTTTATATGCTAAATAAAGCTGCTAATTGGGATGAATTTAAAGATGCTATTCGTACTTTTAATTCTGTAAGTCAGAACTTTGTATATGCCGATGCTGCCGGAAATATAGGTTTATATGCAGGAGGCGGAATTCCAATCCGAAAAGGCAAAAACTATTTAATCAAGCCAGGTGAAACTGATGAATTTGATTGGACAGATCGTATTCCTTTTGAAGAATTGCCACATAGTTTTAATCCTGAAAACAATATGGTTTCTTCGGCTAATAACAAAACTGTTGGAAACGATTATCCTTACTATATTGGAACCTATTTTTCGCAAAATTACCGTATCAGTCGAATTCGTGAGATGCTTGAAGAAAAAGAAAAGCTTTCTGTAGAAGATTTTAAAAGGATGCAAGCTGATCAAAATTCTATGCTGGCCAGAAAATTTGTTCCTGATATAATTATAGAATTACTTTCGGAAGAAGGTGATGACAGATTCAAAAAAGCTTACGACTTATTGTTTAATTGGGACGGAACAATGGACGCAAATGCTGTTGCGCCTCTCTTATTCGAAAAAACCTATTTAAATCTGATTAAAAACATTTTGAACGATGATTTAGGGAACGATTTATTTACTGAATATTTCAATAACTCAGCACTTTCTCGCAATTTTATCGATGATTTTTGGAAAACAAAAGATCCATTATTATGCGATGATATTTCAACTCCAGATATTGAAGAAAATTTTGGCGATCAAGTTAGAAAAAGCTTTAAGGAAACACTTTCACAACTAAGCGATGAATTAGGCTCAAATATGGATAAATGGACTTGGGGAAGCGTGCATCAAGTTGAGTTTAATCATCAAATGGGTGGTGTTGCTGTTTTAGATAAAGTTTTTGGATTGAATCGCGGGCCTTATCCTATCGGAGGCAGTTTTCATACTGTGAGTCCATATACTTACGCCATGGAATCGCCATTTACGGCAAATCATGGTGCTTCGCATCGTCATATATTTGTACCAAATAATTGGGACGAATCTTTAACGATTATTCCAACCGGAGAATCAGGTATTCCTGCTTCGGATTATTATATGGATCAAACAGAAAAGTACTTAAATAACGAATACCATGCTGATCCATTTACCCGAAAGGCAGTTGAAAAACAAACAAGATATGCTGCTAAGTTTATTCCTAAAAGATAAATTTGTCAAGTGATTTCAAAAAGCTGCTCAAAATTTGAGCGGCTTTTTTTGAACACATTTATCAGAAATGGTGCTTGTTCAAAGATAAGCTTTTGACTATCTTTGAATAACGATAATCAAATCATATTATATGCTAAACATAGCTCTATTTGGCCCTCCGGGAGCAGGAAAAGGAACTCAATCTGAATTTTTAATTAAGAAATACAAATTGTATTATATTTCTACGGGAGATATTTTAAGAAAAGAAATTGCCCAAAAAACAGAATTAGGTTTTCAGGCAAAAAATATTATTGAAGCAGGTGGCTTAGCGCCCGATGAAATAATTGTTCAAATAATTGAAAAAACAATTAAGGATAATCCTGATGCCAAAGGCTTTCTATTTGATGGATTTCCAAGAACTTATATCCAGGCATATATATTAGAAGGATTAATGATTAAGCTCAATACATCGCTGAATAGCTTGATAAGTTTAGATGTTGATGAAGAAGAATCGGTGAAACGATTACTGATTCGAGGAGAAACTTCAGGCCGCAAAGACGATAATGAAATTGTAATTCGTAATCGCTTAAAAGAATACGATGACAAAACAAAACCTGTACTTCAATTTTATAAAGAACGCGGAATTTATATTTCCGTTAATGGAAAACAAAGTATCGAAAAAGTCAGTCAGGATATTGATGCTATAGTACAAAATGAATTAAGTAAAAGTCTGTTTAATATTGTTTTATTTGGATATCCGGGCTCAGGAAGAGGTTCGCAAGGAAAAGCTCTGGCCAAGAAATATGGTTTAGAGTTTGTTGCCACGGGACCAATGCTTGAGCAGGAAATTAAAAATCAAACAGCCATTGGCAAACAAATTAAAAGTCTTTATGAAAGCGGACAATTAGTTCCCGATCATCTTGTGGTTCAGATAATCGAAAAGAAATTGGAAGAGTCGAAAGGCGTTAAAGGCTTTATATTTAAGGGTTTTCCCCGAACGCTCGTGCAATCCTATATTTTGGACGGACTCCTAAAAAAGCACGGATCTTCAATTTCGATGGTTGTAGATATTGAAGTGCCGACATTAGAATTGATTCGCCGCCTCGATGCCCGAAGTAAAACAGATTCTTGCATGCCTTACGATACCGCTACTGCTAAGATTGTAAAGCGTTTGCAGGAGCACGAAACTAAAACTGTTCCCGTTATCGAGAAATACAATCAATTACATGGTGTTACAAAGATTGATGGACACAGTAATTTTGATGATGTATTTGAGCTTGTTTCAAAAGAAGTTGAAAATGGAATGAAAAGTATGCGTTAATTAGGGAAATGCTTTGAAAATGAGAATATAAGATTATATTTACACTATACATCTTAGGAGAACCATAATAACACACAAAAATATATGTCAGAAGACCAAAAAAAAATACTGGAAACCCAGCTTTGGGGAATTGCAAACCTACTAAGAGGAAAAATAAGTGCAGACGATTACCGAGACTATATTCTCGGTTTTATCTTTTATAAGTACCTGAGTGAAAAACAATATTTATATGCCAATGGACTACTTGAAGACGAAGAAGTTACAGACTACAAAGAAGTTACAGACTCAGAGACTTTGGAAGCCATAAAAGAAGAATCCTTATTGAAATTAGGTTACTTTTTACAACCCAAAGAATTGTTTTCTGAACTGGCAAAAAAAGGAAATGCCGACATCGAAAGTGAAAGCAACTACATTATTGAAGATTTGCAAGCCGTAATGAACCATATTGAGCAAAGCACAATGGGAACAGAATCGGAAGAGGATTTTAACGCTTTGTTTGAAGACTTAGATTTAACTTCTACAAAAATTGGTAGAACCGTTGGAGCAAGAAACGAAGTAATCGTAAAAATCTTAAATCATCTTGATAAAATAGATTTCAAACTTGATGATATTGAAGCCGATGTTTTGGGTGATGCTTACGAATATTTGATTGCAAAGTTTGCCGCAGGAGCAGGAAAATCAGCAGGAGAATTTTATACACCACAGCAGGTTTCTAAAATACTGGCTAAAATTGTAACTACTGGAAAAACAAAACTAAAATCGGTTTACGACCCAACTTGTGGTTCGGGCTCTTTGCTTTTGCGTGTGGCAAGAGAGGTGCAGGATGTTAGCGAGTTTTACGGACAGGAACTAAACCGTACCACATACAACCTGGCTCGTATGAATATGATTTTACACGATAAGCATTTTCGTGAGTTTGACATACAGCAAGATGACACTTTGGAAAATCCACAACACCTTGAAAAACGATTTGAAGCCGTTGTTGCCAATCCGCCATTCTCTGCTCATTGGAAAGGAAATGAAAACCCATTAAACAGCACTGACGAACGATTTAGCCAATACGGAAGAATTGCACCAAACACCAAAGCCGATTACGCATTTGTACAGCATATGATACATCAATTGGCCGACAACGGAACAATGGCATGCGTGCTACCGCACGGTGTTTTGTTTAGAGGTGCTGCCGAAGGTGTTATCCGTAAATATTTAATTAGCGAACTCAATTATTTGGATGCTGTAATTGGTTTGCCTGCCAATATTTTTTACGGCACATCCATTCCAACCTGTATTTTGGTATTTAAAAAATGCCGTGAAGTAGATGATAATATCGTTTTTATTGATGCCAGTGGCGATGGACATTTTATTAAAAATGGCAACCAAAACGAATTGCGCGATGAAGATGTAGCCGAAATAATAGACAGCTACCGAGCAAGAGGAACAAAAGACAAATATTCTTATGTTGCCACTTTGGAAGAAATTGCAGAAAATGATTACAACCTAAATATTCCACGTTATGTTGATACTTTTGAAGAGGAAGAAGATATAAATTTGAATGAAGTAGCTACCAATCTAAAACACTACGATACAGATTTAGAAGAAATAAATAAAGAAATTGCTGGTTTTTGTGAGGAATTAGGAATTGATACACCTTTTTAAAAACGAGATAACTATGAACGAAATAATACTTTATCAAGCAGAAGAATTTCCATCACATATTGAAGTAATAGTTGAGAATGAAACGGTTTGGCTTAATCGGCAACAAATATCTACCTTGTTTGATAGAGATGTTAAAACCATTGGTAAACATATTATTAATGTTTTTATGGAGGACGAACTTGAAAGAAGTTCAACTGTCGCAAATTTTGCGACAGTTCAAATGGAAGGCGGAAGAAGCGTAAAGCGACAAATTGAATTTTACAATTTAGATGTAATTATATCGGTAGGTTATAGAGTAAAATCCAAGCAAGGAACTCAATTTCGCATATGGGCAAATAAAGTGCTAAAAGATTATTTGTTGAAAGATTATACCAATTGTAGTTTAAAATGCCGCGTAGCAAATTTTGAATTTACAATGGTTAATGCCGATAGATCAACAAAATCGCTAATTAAACGAAGTGAAAATATGCGGCGTTTAGTTGACTAATCGGTATTACTCAATCAATAACAGAATGAATCGCATTGAAGATAATTTACAAAACCTAACAGAAAAAGTAAGCGGTATAGACTTGCAAATAAATGCAAGTTTACCACCCAATCAAAACATTTTTTATGAAGGACAAGTTTTTGATGCCTACACTTTAATAGCAGATATTATTCGTACTGCTAAAAAAACAATTATTATTATTGATAATTATATCGACGACACTGTTTTGAAGCAACTAGCAAAACGAAATGAAAATGTAAAGGCTATTATTTACAGCAAAACAACTGATAAAATAGTTAAACAAGATTTACAAAAGCATAATGCACAATACCCAAAAATTGAATTCAAAAAACTTACCACAGCCCACGATAGATTTATGATAATAGACAAACAAACAGTCTATCACTTTGGTGCAAGTCTTAAAGATGTTGGTAAAAAATGGTTTGCATTTTCTAAGTTGGAAATGGATGCCAATGATATTTTGGAGAAACTAAAAGGCAAAGATGATGAAGAATAATATTTATACTGAGCAAAGCCGAAGTGTGCATCATTTACGGTTTCCTGAGTTTGATGGGGAATGGATTGAAAATAAATTAGGGGAAGTTGCTGATACTATTGGAGGTGGAACACCTGCTACAACTAAAAAAGAGTATTGGGGAGGTGATATTATCTGGCTAACACCTACTGAAATTAAGGAAAAATTTATTTCAAAAAGCACTAGAACAATTACATCGTTAGGATTACAGAAATCGTCTGCTAAAATTCTACCGAAAGGAACATTACTATTTACAAGTCGTGCAACAATTGGTGACGTTGGTATCTCAGAAAAAGAGTGTTCCACAAATCAAGGTTTTCAGTCTTTTATTCCAAATGCAAATTATGATACTTTTTTTCTATACAACTGGATTATTAAAAATAAGAAAGAATTTTTAAGAAAAGCATCTGGTTCTACATTTCTTGAAATTAGTATAACGGAAATATCTAAAATAAAGATAATTCTCCCCACCC